>CAISDL010000145.1 GCA_903884065.1 uncultured Actinomycetes bacterium
AGATCTGCCGCGACATCGGCGATGTCGCGAATCAGGAAGTACGGCAACAAATATCGGCCGTGCAGGTTCTCACCATGCCTGATCAGCGGGGCGCGCATCGGCTCATCCCAGAACCGGGCGACCAGCGCGCGCACCAGCAGGCTCTGCACCATCGCCATCTGATAGTGCGGCGGCATCTCGAAGCCCCGCATCTCGAGCAACCCCAGCCTGCCCCGGGGGCCGTCGGGGCTGTAGAGCTTGTCGATGCAGAATTCGGCGCGGTGGGTGTTTCCGGTGATGTCGGTGAGCAGGTGGCGCAGCGCCCGGTCCGCGATCCACGGCGGAGCGACGCTTGCGGAGCGACCACTGTCGGGAGCGACGCTTGCGGAGCGACCACTGTCGGGAGCGACGCTTGCGGAGCGACCACTGTCGGGAGCGACGCTTGCGGAGCGACCACTGTCGGGAGCGGGGTCGCCGGCCGCCGTCAGGCGGGCGATCTCGGCGAACGCGATCTCCAGTTCGTAGAGGGCCTCAGACCGTCCCTCGTCGACGCGCGGGGCCTGTGACGTGGTCCCGACGAACCGCCCGGCGAACAGATACGACAACGCCGGATGGCGCTGCCAGTAGGTGATCATCGACACCAACAGATCCGGCCGGCGCAGCATGGGTGAGTCCGCCGGGGTGGCTCCGCCCAAGGTGATGTGGTTACCGCCGCCGGTGCCGCCGTGGGTGCCATCGAGGTCGAACGACTCGGTGGAAAGCCGGGCCAGCCGCGCCATCTCGTAGAGCGCGTGCAACAGCGCGCACTGTTCGGCGAAGCTCGCGGCGGGCGGCAGGTTGACCTCGATGACACCGGGATCCGGCGTGATCGAAGCCGACACCAGGCGTCCGTCCGGCGGCGGACCGTAGCCCTCCACGATCACCGGGCAGCCCACCGCCGTTGCCGCCGCCTCGACCCGCGAGATCAGGTCGACGAAGTCCTCCAGCGCATCGGTGGGCGGCAGGAAGACGTAGAGCGACCCGCCTCGGATCTCGGCGACCAGCGCGGTGGTCGGGTTGGTCCCGGCCTCCTCGACGACAGCCTCGTCCGCGTCGGTATCGGTCGGCAGATCGCCGTCAGCGGACAGTGGATCAGCCTCGATGGTGCGCCGCGGCGGATGCCAGCTGATCGAGTCCAACGGCAACCGGAATCCCGCGGGCGACTGGCCCTCCAGCAGCACGATACGACCCCGGCGCAGGGTCCAGTCGGCACTGGCCCAACCGGTGTCGTCGTCGCGCCGGTGCAACGGAAGCACCCAGGCGGCCGGCCCGGCGGCCGGTTCTTCCAGCCGTGCCAGCAGAGTCGCGCGGCTCTCGGGGCTGTCGGTGGGCAGGTCATCAGACGCCTCGACGGCCGGGCCGGCCGGCTTGCGCACCAACGCCGACAGGCGGGCCAGCGGATCCTCGTAGGCGGGCCGGGCCTGGCGTGCCGGCAGTCCCAGATCGGCGGTCAACTCCGCGATGAGACGCTCGGCGGCATCCGGGGGCGCCGCCGCGGCGGTGCCGCTCCACGGGTCCGCCAGCAGGGCGGGATCGCGCCACAGCGGCTGTCCGTCCCGGCGCCAGTAGAGCGCTATCTGCCAGCGCGGCAAGGGCTCTCCGGGATACCACTTGCCCTGGTTGCGCTGCACAAGGCCCTGCGGCGCCCAGGCGGACTTGAGCAGCGCGGCCAGCGCCGAAGCCCGTTCCCGCTTGTGCGGGCCGTCGGCGTCGGTGGTCCACTCCGGGTCGACCTGGTTGTCGATCGAGACGAACGTCGGCTCTCCGCCCATCGTCAGCCGGACATCGGCGGCCGCCAGTCGCTCGTCGACGCGCTCCCCCAGTGCCGTGATGGCATCCCAGGCCGCGTCGGTGTAGGGCAGGGTGACCCGTGGGTCCTCGTGCACCCGCGTGACGGTGTTGGAGAACTCGAAAACCGTCTCAGTCACCCCGGTGGTACCGGTGATGGGCGCGGCCGACGACGGGTGCGGGGTGGCCGCGAGCGGGATATGACCCTCGCCGGCGAACAGACCCGAGGTCGGATCCAGACCGATCCACCCGGCCCCCGGGATGTACACCTCCGTCCAGGCGTGCAGGTCGGTGAAGTCGGCGGCCGGGCCGGAGGGGCCGTCGAGCGCGGCCACGTCCGAGGTCAGCTGAACCAGGTATCCCGAGACGAACCTGGCGGCCAGACCGAATTCGCGCAGGATCGACACCAGCAGCCATGCCGAGTCACGGCAGGAGCCGACTCCGGTGCTCAAGGTGCGATCGGGGGTCTGAACACCGGGTTCCATCCGGACGCTGTAGCTGACGTCGGCGTTGACGGCGCTGTTGAGTCCGACCAGGAAGTCGATGGTCCGCATTCCCTCGACGATCGGGTGATCGCGTACCCACGCCCGCAGCAGCTCGCCGGGTCCGGAGCCCGCGCCGGCATCGTCGACCGGGCGCAGATAGCCCTCCAGGTCGTCGCGAAGGCTCGCCGGATAGCTGAAGGGGACGGTCTCGGCGAACTCTTCGATGAAGAAGTCGAACGGGTTGATGACCTTCAGGTCCGCGATGAGGCCGACGGTGATCGTCAGCGAGCGTGTTGGATTCGGAAAGACAAGGCGGGCAAGGAAATTGCCGAATGCATCCTGCTGCCAGTTGACGAAATGATCGGCCGGCTCGACATCCATAGTGTAGGCCTCGATGGGCGTCCGGGTGTGCGGCGCGGGACGCAGCCTGACGACATGGGGATGGATCTGGACCAACCGGTCGAACGTGTAGCTGGTTCGATGTTCCAGCGCCACTTTGATTCCCACGGGACCAATCCCACCACAAGACATAGCCCAAGGCACGGTGAGCGCCGCACGGAGACGGCATTCCGGCGCATACTGGTTCCGGTGGAACCACTCCAGCGCTACATCGCCGAGGAGATCGCGACCGACCACGTCGACGGGCTGCTGTCGCGGCGCGAGGCGCTGCGCAGGCTGACGCTGATGGGGCTGAGCGGCGGCGCGGCCGCTGCACTCATCGCCTCCTGCGGTGATCGCCGCCCCGCCCAGCCACCGCCGTCGCCTTCACCGGCCGCCGTCCGGCCGCCGGGGAGCGACACCGCGCGACCGACGGAACCGATCACCTGGTCAGGGCCGCAGGGACAGTTGCAGGGCAGCTGGGCCGCGGCTGCCGGTACACCCCGCGGCGCGATCCTGGTCATCCACGAGAACAAGGGCCTCAACGACTGGGTCCGCTCGGTGGTCGGACGCCTGGCGGGCATCGGGTATTCGGCCCTCGCGGTCGACCTGCTCTCCGCCGAAGGGGGCACCGCCACTTTCAGCGATCCGGCCGCCGCGACCGCCGCCCTGTCGGCGATCAGCCCGCAGCGCTTCATCGCCGACCTCTCCTCGGCGATCGGCGAACTGGGTCGCCGGACCGACGGCCGCCCGCTCGGCGTTGTCGGGTTCTGCTTCGGCGGCGGGCTGGTGTGGCGGTTGCTGGCCGCCGGGGAGCCGCGACTGGCCGCCGCGGTGCCGTTCTACGGCCCGCTACCCGACTCCCCCGACTTCTCCGGATCGCGCCAGGCCGCGGTACTCGGCTTCTATGGTGCGCTCGATCAGCGGGTGACCTCCTCGGAGCCGGCTGCGGAGGCGGCCCTGGTTCGCGCCCACATGGACCATGATCTGGTGATCGAACCCGATGCCGACCATGCCTTCTTCAACGACACCAGTCCGCGCTACGACCCCGCCGCCGCCGCAGACGCCTGGCAGCGGCTACAGGACTGGTTCGTCCGTCACCTCTCCTGACGCGGGTTTGCCGGTCCGGCCATGAGCAGTCGGCGCACGGGGGCTGCACACCGGGTGTGCCGTCGCTGGTCGGGAGGTGCCTCCCAGCCGGGACACTCAAGGTCGTCGGGCATAATAAAGCGGGAATACTGCGTCGCGGAAGCGCGGCGAGCGTAATCCGCCGACAGCGCAGAGGAACCCTGCGCACACACCTGAGGAGTTTGCGAATGTCTGCTGGCCGACGGAGTTCGCGGTGGATCGCCGCAGTGTGCGTGGCCGTGACCGCGGCATCCGGGGCTGCAGCCGGGTGCTCGAAAAACGAAGCCGACAGCGGCCAACAGTCGCAGGCGGCCGACCAGTCCTCGGCGAAGCCCACAACTCCGATGACCGGGACCGCGGGCCGTCTGCCCACCCTGGCCGATTACATCAAGCAGAACAACATCACCGAGACCGAGGCCAAGCACGACGATCCCGAGGTGCCGAAGATCATGCTGCCCATGCTGCCGGGCTGGGCGGATGCCGGCCCCGCGACGCCGGCGTATGCCTACGGCGCGAGCATCGGTGTTGACCCCGTTCTGCAACCCGATCCGCCGACCGTCGTCGCCGTGCTGTCGAAGTTGAGCGGCAACGTAGACCCGGCCGACATCCTCTCCATGGCCCCCAACGAGGTCCGCAACCTGCCGGACTTCGAAGGTTCCGACCCGGTGGCCGGCACACTCTCCAACTTCGACGCAACGCGCATCAGCGGTCAGTACACGCGGGGTGGACAAGCCCGCGTGATCGAGCAGACGACGGCCGTCATCCCGGGCAAAGACGGGCTCTACGTTTTGCAGATCAACGTCGACGGCATCAAAGAGCAGATTCAGATCCTGATGCAGGCCGTCGACCTGATCGACAAACAGGCCAAAATCACGCCGTGAACCGGGACCGGCGGTCGCCGGCGTTTGGGATGCTGAACGTATGGCAAGCCTTCCCCGCCGGATCGCCTCGGGACTGAACTCCAGACTGCGCAGTCCGGACACCGCCGCCTTCGTGGCGGGCGTCGAGGGCAACCTCACCCAGCGCCGTCGGGAGCAGAAGATGAAGTCGGGGGCTTTCCGGGGTCTGCAGGTGGTGGTGTACCGGGGTTTCGTCGCCGATGACGTCGCGAAAGTCCGGGTGCAGGTCATGGAGGCACCGGAACTACCTGGGGACAGCCGCATCCCGTATTGGGAAGTCGCTCAGGCCAATCTTCGCCGGCACGCCGCCCTGCGCATCGTCGGCGCCGAGGTCCAGTTGCGCATCGGCGACCACCGCGCCGCCGAAGTAACCGACAGCCACGGTTTCGCCACTTTCTCGCTCCCGGTTCCCGGTTTGCGGGTCGGCTGGCACGAAGCCCACGCGATGATCACCCCGATCGAGGACGGCGAGACGGCGTCCGGGACGGGGCGGGTCGTCAAGCCATCGCTAAAAGCACCTTTCCTGGTGATCTCCGACATCGACGACACGATCCTGCTGACCGGTCTGACCGAAGGCGTCGCGATGGTGGCCCGCACGGTGCTGCGCGAGGCCAGCCAGCGCGCTGCGATTCCGGGAATGGCCTCGCTGTACCGCGGCCTGACCCGCGGTATCCCGACCCGCTCGGGCAACCGCAAGCCCGAGCCGACGTTCTTTTACGTCTCGACCGGCAGCTGGTCGTTCTATCCGACGCTGCAGGAGTTCATGCAGCTGCGCGGATTTCCCCAGGGCCCGATGTTTCTCACCGACTGGGGGCCCACTGAGCGATATCTGCGGCGCAGCGGAGCGGAGCATAAGAGAACGGCGATCCGGCGGCTGATCGAGGCCTACCCCGGTATGAGTTTCGTCCTGATCGGAGATAGCGGCCAGCGGGACCCGTTGACCTACGAGGAGATGGCTCGCGAGTTTCCCGGTCGAGTCCCCCTGATCATCATCCGGCAGGTCGGGGATGACGACGACGAACGCAACGCCGAACTGCGCTCACACGCTGAGACACTTCGCGCGGAGGGCATCCCGCTGCACCTGGTTGCCGACGCGTCTCAGGCAGCGACATTGGCCCACGATGTAGGTCTGTGCGACGAGGAAACCCTCGTCGAAGTCCGCACCGAGCCGGGTTCGGACTAGGGACGAACCGCGGCCTAAAGCCCGAGCGCCGCGTTGATGCTGCAGCGGACCTCGTTCGCGTCCTTGGCCGGCATGCGGAATTTCGGGTTGTCTTTGGCGATGTTGTGCGCCTGCTCGATCAGGTCGATGCAGCTTTTTTGAGGTTGCCGTTCGGATGCCGCGCGACTGAGTTCCATGCCGCCGATTGTGGCTCCCAACGCGACCACTCCCAGAAGCAGCGGAACCACGAGGCCGGTGACATACGGCGAGACTCGGCGCCCATGCCCGTCGGCCGATTCGAAACGCCCGAAGCCAAACCCGTAGGCGATCAGGAACAGGCAGATGATGCCGCTGGCGAAGACCAGGGCCAGCGGAATCGCACCCTGGAGATTCTTCGCGAAGAAGATGTAATTCGGCAGCGCAACCAGAAGATAGATATCCAGAGCCAGAATAAGAACACCAAGGATCAGGGGGAAGATCGCCAGCGGATTCCGTGAACTTTTCCCCCCTGTCTCCACGTCACGCACCACCACAAGGTCGGCATCCTCAACGACAACGTCTCCAAGGCTGTGTTCCGAAACCACTCTGTCGAACTCCCCGCTATTGGTCATAACGCTGATTCTAGACGGTATGGCTTGCCCCTCAGCGGCCTGACGTGCGGTGAGCGCTGATGGCGCCCGTCCGATGGTTGGCCTGACGGACCTTCTTCCGAACCGCGCCCGCCGAATTAGCATTGGCGTTGGCCGCGATTGCGGGTCCGCTGAGGGCCGAGGGCGCCGATGGGTTGTTACCGCCATCGGCATAGGTGGTGTTTGCCGACTGTCGCGTCACGGTGACGGGTGCCGTCAACGGCTCCGCTTCTCCGACCGCAACAGCAGCGACCGGTGCAGCAACCGGTGCCACCGGACGACTCGCGGCGGCCACCGGCTTGGCCGGATAGTTCTTCAGCCACTCATTGTCATACGGGTTCGTCGGATCACACGACGCACAAAGCGCCGGCGCGAGCGCGCGGAACAGCTGGGCGAAGACCGTGTGCTTCTCGTCGAACCACTGGCTGTTCTGGACGAACGGGTCGAACGCGTCAACGATCGACTTGCTCAACCGCGAGATGGCGGTGGCGGCCTCGGCCGCCGAGACGGTCTCGACGCCCACCGGCGGCGCCGTCAGGTATCCCCGCAGCGCATTCATAGCGCCGCCACGGTCCAGCTTCACGTACTGGCCCGACCACGAGGTCTCCTGACCGGTGAAGGGGTTGGCCACGACCGGGAACTGGTGGCCACCGAAAAGCTCGGCGAACGGCACGGTGAACATGCTGTTCAGCATCGCCTTGGGGTCGGGGCACGCATTCTGCGCAGCTGCGCAGCCGGCGTTCATCGGCAGGTTGGCCCGTGCCCACCAGTTGAGTTGATCGCCCAACACCGAGGAGAACGGATGAATCGGGACGAGCATGTCGACGATGGCGGCGAGCTTGGGCGGATCCTGCTCGTCGAATCCGAAGACGTTCGTCGGGCCCCACACCTGCCAGCTTCCGGTGGCGATCATGGCGTCGGCCAGCCTGCCCATCGCCTGGACCTCCCAGGCCGGGATGCTCATGGCCACGTTGACGAGGTTCACGGGGACGTTCGACAGCGAGCCCCCCGCGATCGCGGCCGATGCTGCCGTCAGGCTGTAGGCGGCACTGGACGCACGCTCGTCTACCTCGCCCCCGCCGACGGGCGTGACGACCGCGGCAGCGGCGCTGACGAGTGCGACACCCGCCGTCAGATACGGCCTCGCAGCACCGGACACAAAATCCCCCATCAGCGATTCTCCCAGAGTCCAGGTCAGGCGATCGCGTAGTCGGTCAACGGATAGCGGTCCTGCTCTTTGACGGCACTACGGATCGAGGTCGGCCGGAAGAGTGGCGCCTCCCCGGAACCGCTGAACCAGTAGGAGTTCGACGACGCACAGTTGCCGAGTACGAAGACCGAATCCCCCAGTAAACGGGTCATCCGGTCCAAGAATCGGGCGTTGGCATCCTCGGTGACCTCGAAGGTGCTGCCACCCCGGCGCTGCAACTCGCCGAACAGCCGATTCATGTGCCGCATCTGGCATTCGACGGTGTCGAACCAGGACATGCCGACCCAGGCGTAGGGACTCGACAATGACAGGAAGTTCGGGAACCCCGGGACGGTCAGGCCCTCATAGGCCTGAAACTTGTTGTCCCGCCACCACTTTCCAAGGTCACGGCCGTCGCGTCCGATCACCTCGAACGCCGGTAGGTTGGTGTTCCAGACGTCGAAACCGGTCGCAAAAACCAAGGTGTCGACGACGCGTTTGGTGCCGTCCCGGGACACCACTCCATCGGACTCGATACGGTCGATCCCGGCGGTCTCCAAATGCACGTTCGGCTTGTTGAACGTCCGGTAGTAGGAGTTCGAGAGCGTCGGCCGCTTGCAGCCGTAGTCGTAGTGCGGCGTCAGGCTCCGGCGAAGCTTCTTGTCCCGCAACGACACGAACCGGTGCAACCCCGCCACGATGCCGGCGAACTTGTTGATCGGCTTGAAGTAGCGGTACTTCCACATCGCGATCAACACGATCAGATCGGTGAAGTTGTCGGTGGTGCGGCGGATCGCCTGCTGTGTGACGGGACGCCGGGCGAATGTCTGCTGGACCGCCGGCGCGAAGCCGAAATCCATCTTGGGCAGCACCCAGATCGCGGTGCGCTGGTAGACGGTCAGGTCGGAAACCTGCTTGGCCAATTCCGGAATGAGTTGCACGCCGGTCGATCCGGTCCCGATGACCGCCGCACGCCGCCCCGCCATCGAATAGCTGTCATCCCACTTCGCCGCATGCATCACGCGGCCTTCGAAGGTGTCGATGCCGGGAATGTCGGGCATCTTCGGTTGAGACAGATACCCCGTCGCGGCGATGAGGAATTTCGCCGTGAGGGTCTCGCCGCCGGCGAGGGAAACCACCCACATGCCGGCGTCCTCGTCCCAGCGGGCTCCGTCGATGGTGGTGCTGAACCGCATGTAGCGGCGCACGTTGTATTTGTCGGCCACGTGGTCGGCGTAACGCTTCAACTCCACGCCGGGCGCGTACAGGCGTGACCAATACGGGTTGGGCTCGAACCAGTAGGAGTACGTCGTTGACGGGACGTCGACGGTCAGGCCGGGGTAATGGTTGACGTGCCAGGTACCGCCGAGATCGTCCTCACGGTCGATGATGGCCAGGTTGTCGTAGCCCAACCGGTTGAGTTGGATCGCCGCACCCATACCGCCGAATCCGGCTCCGACGATGACCGCGTCGAACTGCGCCATATCCGCCGTTCTATTCGGCGGACGCAGCCGCGCGAACGCGCGACTTCGCGACGCTCCCGCCCTGGTCGGCGTCAGCGCCGGCAGCGGTCGACGTACGGGCACCGCTCTGTTGACCCCTGCGGGGCTTGCTGACGGGCTCCGACGTGACCGCCGGCGCCGCGTCCGCGGCGCTGCTCAGGTCAGCGGCCACCGCGGGGCTGTCGAGCCCGGCGGTGTCCTCACCGGTGGCCGGAGCCGATTCCAGAGCCTCCTCCTCGACCGGCTCTTCGGCAGGCACGGCCGTGACCGCGGCCACAGCGTTCGCGACGGGCGCGTTGACGGCCTTGGCCTGAACAGGCTCACCGACCTGCGGGGCCGGATCGGCGTCCGCGACAGGCGTGATGGCCGGTGCCGCAGGCTCGGTCGCGTCGACCGGCGCCTCAGCGGACACCAGAGTCGCCGCGGCGCTCTGGGCCGGCGTGACCGGCGGCAGGCCCGGATCGACCGGGTTGCAGGTGGGGCACAACAACGGGACGAACGGCTTGAACAGCGGCGTGAGCGCGGTGTACGGCCATCCCTTCAACAGGAAACTCATCGGAACGAACGGATTGAAGTCGAGTTTCAGCGCATTGGCGAGGCGGTTCAGTGTCGCGGCGATCTCGCCGCTGGCAATCGGCTTCGGGGCGTTGGTCGACGGGTCGGCCCGCAGATAGTTGATCAGCGCGTACGCCGGATCCAACAGGTTGAGTTTCACGTAGGCCTCGGACCACGGCACCTCGTCGCCCACCGAACCCGGGATCTCGTTTCCGATGGCGCCTTCCTCGGCACTGACGGGGTTGAAGATCTTGGGGAACTGGTAGCCGGTGGCAAGGGTCCAGATCGGCACCAGGAACATCTTGCTCAGGATCGCGTCCACGTCCGTGCAATGGGGTCCCACGTCGGCGGTGCACCCGGCGTCCATCGGCAGATTGGACTTGCCCCACCAGGACAGATGTTCACCCACGACGTTGGAGACCGGTTTGAACGGGATGAGCAGGTCGACGAGGGCGGTGTACTTGGGCGGGTCGGCCGGGTCGGAACCCAGAACGTTCGTCGGGGAGTAGACCCACCAGTTGCCGGTGACTTCCAGTGCGTAGGACAGCCCGTTGACCGCATCGACGAATGCCCGGGGAATGCTGGCCACGGCGTTGACGATGTTGGCCGCGATGTTGGCCGCCGACCCCGAGGGGTCGAGAACGACCGGCGTGTAGGTCTGCGGCGCGTTGATGTCGCACCCGTCGGTGTTGTACCCCGAACACGGCAGGCCATTGCCCACCGCGGCGGCCAGGCTCACGGCGGCTTCCACAACCCGGGTTTCGGCCTGGTGCAGGGGCGGCGTGATCTGGGCGGCAGTAACGAAGCCGACGCCCATCAGGGCCAGGCCCGTAGTCAGGTACGAACGGACGGAAGCAGTCATAGCCAACACTCTCCGGGCTGTAAAAATCTCAGGGAAATATCAGGATCGATAGTAGTAAACCAATCAGATTCCAGCAAACCGCCGAGGGGTCTTCGACGTGTCGGAGTTTGCTGTCCATGGATCACCCGGAGCGATCGCGGCCACCCGTTGCCGGGTCGTCCAGCAACTCGGGCGCCCAGCCGTCACAGCCGGCGTGTTACCAGCCAGTCATCAATTCGATGCGCGACCGTCGCCCAGCCGGGTTCGAGCATCAGATTGTGGCCCATGCCGGGAAAGAACACCGGGTCGGTGCGGTAGGCCCGCGCGGTGGCGCGAACCTCCCCGGGGGTGACGGCACCGTCCTCGAGTGCTCCCAGCACCAGCAGGGGCGCCGTCACACGGTCGGGCCTGGGCAGCTTCAGCAGCCCATCGAGGCCGACCCGTGCACTCTCCTCCTGAAGCCGGGCGGCGCACTGCCGCACCAGGGCTTCCGGGGTGGTCGGCGAGAAGAACCGTTCGCGGGCCAGTTCCGGGGTGTTCACGTAAGGCAAGGACTCACCGGTGACCGACAGTTTCGCGAAATGCGACGGGTGTCGTCGAAGCCAGCGCAACCCAGAGCGCAGATACCCCTGAGGCGGCGACGAGCACATCAGCACACCGGCTGGGGCGTCATGGGACTCCAGGTATTTCTGCACGATGCCACCGCCCATCGAATGCCCGACCACGACCGGAGGTACGGGCAGGCTGCGGGCAACCGTGGCGACATCGTCGACGTAGTCGGCGAAAGACAAGTCCCGCAACCTCTTTGACGAGGTGCTGCCTCCATGACCCCGGAAGCTGACGGCCACCGCGCGGTATCCCCGATCGGCGAAGTATCCGAGAAAGTGCTCGTCCCACACCCACGCGGCATGCCAGGCGCCGTGTACGAACAGCAGCGGAACAGGGTGGGCGGCGCCGGCAGAGCCCCTCTCGATGACCTCAAGCATTGCTGCCAGCTTAAGCGCCGGGCATAGGATCGGCCGCACCATGAGTCTGCCCACATCCAGCGCCGCTAGTTCGGTGGTCATCACCGGTGCCTCCTCAGGCATCGGCGCCGAGATCGCCCGCGGCCTGAGCCGCCTCGGTTACCAGCCGGTGCTGGTGGCCAGGAGGTCCGAGCGGCTGCGCGAACTCGCTGATGAACTGGCCCGGGAGCACTCGGTGACGGCCGAGGTGCTGCCGCTGGATCTCGCCGACGGTTCGGCGCGCTCCCGGTTGATCGAGCGCATCACCGAGTTGTCCCCAGTCGGGCTGGTCAACTGCGCCGGATTCGGCACCAACGGCCTCTTCCAGGCGCTGGATCGCGAGCGGGAGAGCGAACAGGTCACCGTCAACGCGCTCGCCCTGATGGAGCTGACGCATGCCGCGCTGCCCGGAATGATCGCCCGGGGAGCCGGGGCTGTCCTCAACGTCGGCTCGGTCGCCGGGTTTCAGCCGGTGCCCGACGGTGCGGTCTACTCCGCCAGCAAGGCCTTCGTGCAGACGTTCTCCGAGGCCGTGCACGAGGGCCTGCACGGGACCGGGGTGTCCTGCACGGTGTTATGCCCCGGACCGGTGCCGACCGAATGGTGGGAGGTGGCCGGTTCGGCGGTGACACCGCAGACCGGCCTCGGCCCGGTCACCATGTCGGCCAGCGCGGTCGCGGAGGCCGGCATCGCGGGGATGCTCAGCGGGAAGCGTCTTGTCGTGCCGGGCGTGGGCGCCAAGTTGATGAGCGCGGGCGGCAGATTCGCGCCTCGGGGCATCCTGCTGCCGGCGCTGCGCCGCGCCGCTGCCCGCCGCGGCTGAGTCAGCCCCGCAGCCAGGGCCGGTTTCCGTAGGTGTCGAGATGGACAACCTCACCGACCGGTTTGCGCGTCGTCGGCCCGTACCGACCGCGCGGCCAGCCCAGTGGCACGACGCAGCACGGCGTGACCGAGGTCGGCAGCCCCAGGATCCGGCGGGCCGACGTCAGGCTCCACAGCGGCAGGGTGATCAGCGAGGCGCCCAGTCCCATGCTGCGCGCGGCCAGCAACAGATTCTGCACGCTCGGGTAGATCGAACCGAAAAAGCCGGACACCGCGGCGTGGGGCATCGGCAGGTATGGAACCCGGCCCTCGCGGACGGTCAGCCGCAGGCAGGCCACCACCAGAACGGGGATCTCCTCGAAGTGGTCCACCTGCCACTGCACCGCACGGGCGGTCTTCGCCATCGATGGGTCGGTCTGCTCGATCTTGCGAACGACCGTTCGGTAGTACAGGTCCCAGGCCTGCCGATTGCGCCGCGCGAGCTTGCGCTTGACCGCCGGGTCCTTGACGACGATGAACTCCCAGTTCTGCCCGTTGGCCCCGGTCGGTGCCCGCAGCGACAACTCGATGCACCGGAGGACCAGCGCGTCGTCGACCGGGTCGGGGCGCAGCCGTCGGATCGCTCGCTGCGTCATCATCGCCTCGACCATCGTCTCGTCGAGACGGGCAAGGGCCTCTTCGGTGGTGGGCACCGGTCCCGAGCCGTCGACGAGTGTCCCGGGGAAATCCTGAGCGTCAGGCATTCTCGACGATCCACCGCGTCGTAAAACGTTGCACCGCGGGGATCTCCTCGACTATCCGAGAACCGATGTACTTCTCGATCTGACCGCCGATCAGCGGCACCTTCACCTGCACCGTCCCGGTGAACCGCAGCACAGATCCCTCGGAGGTCGGAGACACCAGGGCGGTCGCGACACCCGATATCGGCGCGCCGGCCGTCGTGATGACGACATTGCCGTGCAGTTCGTCGGCGGCGTTGACCCGCCAGGTCTCCTCTCGGACGACCTTCAGATCACTGGGAATGACCTTGGCGATCAGGGTCGGCAGCCCGTCATGGCTCAGATTCTGGGTGGTGCCGACGAATACCGACCCGTCATCCACGACCAGGGAGTCCAGCCTGATGCTGTCACCGCCGAACTCCGCGAGACGGGCGCGCCAATAGCTCTCATTCGCGAACGCCGCATGGACCTGACCGACCGTGGCCGAGGATGGAGTCGAGACGTCGAAAGGCCGGGGCATGCCGGCTACTGCTTCGCCAGGACGCGGTCGGCGAGGGTGGCTGCGAACCGCCGGGTCTCGTCGAGTTGCGCCTCGCTGATGTTGGTGGCCGGGATCCGGAGGCCCAGATAGCGGTCGCGGTACTCCCCCGATCCCAGGTAGCTCGTCAGGGACAGCATCGAGCGCAACTGGTCTCCGGGGTAGCCGAAGTGGACGCCGCCCTCGTAGCGACCGCCAGCCTTCTCGGCGAGTTTGCGCACGGCGTTGAGGTTCTCCCGCCAATAGCGACGGCAGACCACGAAGACCGCAAAAGGCTTGCCACCCAGCAGCGGTGGTGCCTCGTCGGATTTCAGAAACGACCGCAGCGGCATGCTCACGTCGCGCCACCAGGTGGGCGAGCCGATGCAGATCAGGTCGTAGTCGGTGCGCCGGACCTCGTCAGGGGTACGGATCGATCCGGTGGCCTTCAGCGTCTGGGCCGGCAGCATGCCGAGAAAATCCCGCCACGTGTGGTTCATCGGAAAGCGCGAGAATCGTTCCGCGTAGCGCGGATCGGTGAACTCGATCGGAGCGGCGTGCACCTCGTAACCCCGCTCGCGAAAGACCTCCCCCGCGGCGTCGAGGACCTTGCGTGCCTGCCCGCTGTAGCTGTAGTAGAGCAGCAGAACCCGGCGGGGCCGGTCAGAACTCCCAGCGCAATCGGTCACGGCTGCACCTCCCGTCGCGGGCCGCGGAGCGTGCGGATGTCGCGCGCTCCAGCAACTACGAATACTCTCACACGGGTGAGTGACAGAGTTGCCGTGAACCTCACCGGCCCGGCTAAGACGATGCTCTCGACGCTGTATCTGAAGGCTCTCGACGCCGATTTCGAGCGGCCGGTTCTGGCCGACCGGTTCGCCAGGGATGCGATGGCCCGGATCGACTACGACTGGGACTCGTTGGACATCGGCGCCGCATGGGCGCCGCTGTGCACGGTGCGCACCGCGCAGTACGACATCTGGGCGCGTCGTTTCCTGACCCGACACCCGCACTGCACGGTGGTGCATCTCGGCTGTGGCCTGGACGCCCGGGTGTTCCGGCTGGACCCGGGTCCCGATGTCGAGTGGTACGACGTGGACTTTCCGGAAGTGATCGCCCTGCGCGAGAAGGTGTACCCAACCAGGCCGAACTACCACCTCACCCCCAGTTCGGCGACGGATCCCTCGTGGCTCGACGTGATCCCGGCGGATCGCCCGGTGCTGTTCCTGGCCGAAGGCATCAGCATGTATCTCACCGAGGATGAGGGCATCGCGCTGCTTCGCCGCATCGTCGAGCGATTCCCGTCCGGCGAACTGCAGATCGACTTCTTCAACTGGCTCGCGATCAAATCACAGAAGACCCAGACGCTGGTCCGGCGCTCCGGCTCGGTCCTGTACTGGGCCGTCAATTCACCCGAGAACGTGCTGCGCCGGGTTCCGGGGATTCGTTTGCGGGAGTGGGCCACTTTCTTCGACGCCAGCACATTCGGCAGGGTGACGGCCCGCTACCGCGCGGCGAAACGCGCGGCCCGCCTGGCGCCTGCGCTACGGAAGGCGGCGCAGTACCACGTCTACGAGTTCGGACCGATCGACTAGGTCGACCCGATCAGCCCTGTCTCGCGGCGAGCGCGTGCAACAGGGATTCGATTGCCGCGATGCGCTTCTCCGGTTCCGGACCCTGCGAGTGGTACTCGATCTCGAGATGGCCGGCGAAGATCTTGCTGGTGTAGATCTCGATGCCGGCGCCGACGGCGAAGTAGATCTCGCCGTGACTGCCGGTCAGCGCCAGGCCGGGTGGCGTCGGCAGGGGCGGGACGATTCCGTTGTCGGTGAACATCACGACGTCGGGCAGACCGGGCGGGTTACCGACGTACTGCGGGCTGAAATGCAGGAAGGACTGCTGGATCACGCCTTCGGCGATGTCCTTCTTGAACGTGTCGTTGATGTCGCGGGCCAGATCGACGATGTCGGTGTCGCGACGGATCTCCGCGAGATAGGTGGCGATCCCCACCGGGTTGGTGCATTCGGTCGCCGACACCGGAGGCGAGAGCAGGTACCGCAGATCCACCGGGTAGACGTACGGCACCGGGATATTCGGGGTCCCCCGCACCTGCCATTCGGCGGTCAGGATGACCGCCGACAGCAGACTGTTCAACCCGAGCTTGTTGGCCCGGCAGAAGTCCACGATCCGCTCGCTCTCCGCCGTCCCCAGCGTGCAGGAAACCATCGGGATAAGTTGCGGCACAGTGGGATTGGATTCAGCGGCCGCACGGCGCGACGGCGGGAGGTCGTAGACGAACATGGCGCCCAGCATCCGCTCGAGGCCCGAACGATCCTTGCGCTCCACATTGCGGTCGGCGAGCACCTTCTCCATCGGGTCGGGTGCGGGATGCACCTCCACAGGTCGCGGGCTGCCGGTGGTCACCAGATCGGTATAGGTGGAGAACAGTTCCTCGATGAGGCTGAACTGGTGGTGGCCGTCGGCGAGGCTGTGATGGATGTAGAACGTCGGCTGGGCCTGACCGTCGCGGACGACAACCCGCAGGTGCACCAGCGAGGACCTCTGGTCGAACAGCGGCGCCGGCGCGGCGTCCGCACCGTCGAGTTCGATCACCTCGACACCCGGGTGCAGCAGATCGTCGAGCACGATCTCCCAGCGACCGTCGGGATCCTTGTCGAGGTGGCCGGCCAGGACGGGGTGGGACTGCAGCAACAGGTCGAAGGCGTCCGACAGCGCATCGATGTCGAGGGGTCCTTCGACGTGGGCGGCCAGGCCGAGGAAGTTCTGCGTTTCGGCGAACATCTCCTCGCTGCGGGCGAGCTTGCGTATTGCCGATGACGGAAACACGGTTCCCTACTCCCCCCGGCGATCAGTCACGCCTGCTGGCCCTCCGATATCCGAGCATCAGCGGGACGGCGATGACGGCGGCTATTCCCGCGGACCATAGCAGTGTGCCCAGAACCGGCTTGAGGACGGGTCCACCCATGGAGAGCCCGCGCATCGCCTCGACGACGTAGCTGCACGGCTGATGTTCGGCGAAGGGCTGCAACCATTTCGGAAACTGATCCAGCGGCACGAACCCGGTGCTGAAGAAGAACATCACCGCGGCGATGACCTCGGTGGCCTGCGGCACCAGCGAGTTCTGGGCGTACAGGGCGATGGTCATGACCACCGCCGAGAAGGCGACGCCGAAGACCGCGGGCATGAACAGCCAGGCCACGGCCTGCGGGACGCCCTGGGTGAAACGGAAGCCCAGCAGCAGTCCGACGCACATGACGAACGTCGTGATCAGGAGGATGCGGACCCCTTCGGCGAGCAGGCGCGAGAGCAGGCCCGATGCGCGGTGCGACGGAACCACCCAGAACCGGGACAACAGGCCGTCGTCGCGTTCGCGCATGACGCCGACCGCCACGATGATGGCCCCGGAGGTCGCTCCGATCAGCGACACCAGCGGAACGCTGCCGTAGAGCGCGCTGTGGCCGGTGACCCGTTTGACGCCGTCGCCCAGCACCACATTGAGCGCCACCAGGAAGAAGGCCGGGAACAGCAGTGACTGGGCCACGGTGGCGGCGTCACTGCTCCAACGCCGCAGGATCCTGGCAGTCAGGAGCGAGGTTTCGCTGATCAGGCTCATGGTCGCCTCGCAACCCGGACGTGCAACCAGATGAAGACCACGACCGCGGCGGCCACCCAGATCAGCGCCGGGCCGATGACCGACCAGGTGACCGGCGGGGCCGTCGGCGTGGTGTCACCGGCGAGCGCCCGCAGCGCGTTGAGGAACTGCGACAGCGGTTGGTCGCGGACGAACGGCTGGATCCAGCCCGGGAACCGTTCGACCGGTTGCAGGCCGACCGACGCCAGGCCGAGGGTCACCTGGGGCACCAGCAGCAACGGTGCGGTCGCCTCCGGGTTGCGGGTGGCTGCGCCGATCAGGTCGCCCATCAGCGCGAGGGCCGCGCCGATCACCAGTGCCAGCAGCACGAAGCCGGCGGTGTGCCAGGTCCCGCCGTGAAACCGGAATCCGATGATGTGGCCGCACACCAGGGAGACGATCAGCGCCACCACGCAGCGGTAGATACTGGCCGTCATGCGGGCGGCCAGCGGAGTCAACCGGGCCATCGGCATCGCACGGAACCGCCGGTTGATGCCTTGCAGCGCGTCCATCGCGGACCGGAACGCCGCCGAAACGGCGGCGAAGAAGATGGCCTGCAGCACGATCAGGGGGGTCAGGTACTGCGCGTAGCTGCTCATCGGCTGGACGGCGCCCATGATGTTCTTCAGCGGCAGGTAGAAGCCGACGGTGAACACGATGGACCCGATGACCTGGGTGGCCAGTTCGCCGTTGGACAGCGTGGGCAGGATCATGCGCGTCGTGAGCGTCCACCACTGTTGGGGGCTGGACGGCATCGGCCGTGCCGACACCGGGATGGCACGCACCGTCATGTGAGCGCTCCGGCGTCCACGGGCGCATCCTGTCCGCTGTCCTGGCCGGTGAGCCGCAGGAACACCTCGTCGAGTGAAGGCCTGCGCAGTGCGATGTCCTGCAACTCGATATCGGCCGCACTGATCAGGCTCAGCGCCGCCATCAAGGTATTGGCACCGTCCGGGGCCGGCATCGCGACGCGGTCGGAGGAGGCGGTCAGCGCAGCGCGGTTCGCCGCGGGCAGCAGCGATCCCAGTGCGGCGGCCACCGCCGGGACGTCGTTCAAATCGCGCGGGACGATCTCGCAGTAGGTTCCGCCGGTGCGCTCCTTGAGGGAGTCCGCGGTGCCCTCGGCGATGATCGTGCCCTTGTCGATGACGATGATCCGGTCGGACAGCGAGTCGGCCTCCTCCAGGTACTGGGTGGTCAGCAAGGTGGCGATCCCGTCAGCCTTGAAGTCGGACACCAGTTCCCAGATTCCCAGCCGGCTACGGGGATCGAGTCCGGTGGTCGGCTCGTCCAGGAACACCACCTCCGGCCGCACGACCAGCCCGCAGGCGATGTCGATGCGACGGCGCATGCCCCCGGAGTAGTGCTTGACGCTGCGATCCGCGGCGCCGACGAGGTCGAAACGCTCCAGCAGTTCAGCGGCCCGGGTCTTGGCTTCGCCCTTCTTCAGCCCCTGCAGGCGGCCGAACATCACCAGGTTCTGCCGACCGGTGAGCATGTCGTCCAGGGCCACCTGCTGGCCGGTGAGCATGATGGACCGCCTGACACCACCGGGATCGGTGCGCACGTTGTGCCCCGCGACGACCGCAGTTCCCGAGTCGGGCGTGGCCAGGGTCGACAGGATGTCGACGGTGGTCGTCTTGCCGGCGCCGTTCGGTCCGAGCAGACCGAGAACCTCGCCGCGACCGACCTCGAAGCTGATCCCGCGCAACGCCGCGACGGACCCGAAGGACTTCCTCAGGTCGTCGACGACGACGGCTTTGTCGAAACTGGGCATGCTGATCGCTGTCCTCTTCTTCTATGCCGTGTCGATCGACGACAGATCTACCAGAGCCAATTCGTCGTCGGCGGAATCGATCTCGGTCTCGGTGAGCGCTTCGGCGGTCAGTTCGAGCAGTGCGGTGGAGAAGTGCCGGGACAGCGACTCGACGTCGATGCGTCCGAGTCGGCGAGTGTCGTACCACCAGTCGACGTGCAACGTACCCGCGTGGCGGTACACCCGCAGTTCGATGGCGTGGCCGAGGCCCGGCACCGCCTCCCGCGCCGGCAGAGCCAGGTCGGTGTCGAACCGGACCGGCTCGTCCTGCGACTGTTCGCCCGGCAGCTCCGGGATGGTGCCCAGATGGGAGAAGAAGATGTCGGCCGGACGGATCGCGCCCAGCAGTCGCGCGGTCGGGGCGTAGACGTAGCGCAGCAGGCCGTAGCCGATTCCGTAGTGCGGAGCGCCCTTCAGCGCGGCGGCGACATCGTCGAGCAGTTCGCGGGCGCTGGCCTCCCGGGGCGTCGCGGCGGGGATGACGACCGGATAGATGGTGGTGAACCAGCCGACGGTCCGGCTGACATCGACGTCGGGCCGAAGCAACGAGCGGCCCTGGCCGCCGAGTTCGACCGCCACCGAGCCGTCGCCGACCGTCGCCCCGACTGCCCGGCCGAGAGCGGCCAGGAGGACGTCGTCGAGAGGGATCCCCAGACGGCGCCGGGCGTCGTCGACCTCCCCGGTCTGCTCTGCCGTCAGCACCGACGAGAGCCGGGCGAGATCGTGTGCCTCCGGCGGTTCCGGCGCCGGCCCGGCCACGCTCAGGGTGGCCTTCCGGACGACGCCGAGCCAGTGGTCGCGACTTTCCAGAACCGCCGGGTGCATGGCCAGTCCGGCGCACCGGTGCAGCCATTCCCGCCAGGTGGTGCCCACCGGTTGCAGAACGATCTGATCCCCGGCCAGCCGCTGACCGAAGGCGGTGAAGACGTCGGTCAGCAGGATGTCCCGGGACACGTGGTCCCCGGCGATCCCGTGCAGGCTCAGCACCAGGTAGGACCGTTGCGGCCCGGTGACGTACGTCGCGTTCAGCGGCTTGCCCAGCAGATGGTGTTCGCGCATCTGCTCGGCCAGCACGGCCATCACCGCTTCGCGCTCCGCCGCGCTGCCCGGCTCGATGCCCTCGGGCAGCGAATGGGTGGCCAGCGCGGTGAACTCCTCGGGCTCGCCGAGGCGCTGATCCCAGGTCCCGGAGTGATCGACGAGCCGAAGCCGAAGCGCATCATGGTGATTCGCGACGGCGGTCAACACGGCACGGATGTCCTCGAGGCTCACGTCCGGTCGCAGTTGCAGGACCAGCGGCACCCGCCAGCTGCCGACGTCGCGGAGACCGTGCTCCAGGAAGTAGGCGACGTTCGGCGCGACCGGCGGATGGGCGGCGTCGTCCCGGGTCCGGCGGGCCAGGCTGCCCTCGGCGTAGCGCGCATTCACCGCCCTGGCCAGCGAGGCGGGAGTCTGGTTCTCGTACAGGTCCTGCGGCGTGAGATCCAGCCCCTCCTTGGCGGCCGTCATCGCGACGCTGATCGCGACCAGCGAGTCACCACCCACCTCGAAGAAGTTGGCGTTGCGGTCGATCGTGGAGATCCCGAGGCATTGCGACCAGATGCGCTGCAGGGTGGCTTCCATCGCCGACGAGCTGCTGGTCGCCGGGGCCGCGGCGCCGTCCTCGGCAGCCGACCCCGCGGCGACGCCGGAGGCGCCGGCCCCGAACCCGCTTGCCGGGTTGTGCTCGATCCAAAAGCGTTGCCGCTTGAAGGGATACCCGGGCAGTGATACCAGGGTGGGATCGGCGCCGATCCGCGGAGTCCAGTCGACGTCGACGCCGGCCGCCCAGAGTTGGCCGAGCGCGAGCAGGAACGTGTCCTGGTCGCTTCGGTTCTGGGCCTGATGCCGCATCAGCCTGACGGCCCGGTGGCCGGCCGACCAGTCGGGGTGCCGCATCGCCGAAGCGGTGAGACTTCCGCCCGGCCCCACCTCGACGACGACGCGGGCGGGATCGCTCAGCAGCACGTCGAGTTCATCGGAGAACCGGACGGTCTCGCGGATCTGACGCGCCCAGGTCGACGGGTCGGTGGCTTCCGCGGGCGTCATCTGCGCGCCGGTGACGTTGGACAGCAACGGAATCCGGGGTTCGCGCAGATCCAGCCGGGACAGGAACGCCGTGAACTCGGGGATGACCGGGTTCATCAACCGGGAGTGGAAGGCGTGCGCCGTGCGGACCCGCCGGGCCACGATGCCGCTCTCGGCGAGGCGGGCCTGGAAGTCGCGGATGGCTTCCTCGGAACCGGCGACCACGCAGCTGCCCGGATCGTTGATCGCGGCCAGGTCGACGTCGGGGGTCAGGTGCTCGGCGATGGCCGCCGGGCCGAGCGCGACCGCCACCATCACACCGCGCGCGGAGGCGTGCATGAGCCGCGCCCGCATCGAGACCGCCTTGACCGCGGTCGGCAGATCGAAGACGCCCGCCAGCGTTCCCGCGACCCATTCGCCGATGCTGTGCCCGGCCAGCGCCCCCGGCCGCACACCATAGGACTCGGCCAGTTTCGCCAGGGCGTATTCGACGGTGAACAGCGCGGGCTGGGCCCGGTCGGTGCGCTCGAGGTTGCGCCCGGTCCCGTTGAAGATCTCGGCACGCAGGTCGAAGCCCATCTCGGCGCCGAAGGCGGCCGCGCAGGCGTCGAAGTGCTTGCGGAACACCTCTTCGGTTTCGTACAGGCCACGGGCCATGCCGATGTGCTGGGCGCCCTGGCCGGGGAAGACGAAGACCACGCGGTTCTCGGCGGCGGTGCCGGACGGCAGCGCCGGCGCCTCGCCGATGAACACGTTCTCGTGCTCGGCGGCGCTCAGCACCGACACGGCGTGCTCCTGGTCGTTGACCACCGCCGCCATCCGGATCGGCTCCTGACGCCGGCGGGTCAGGGTGTACGCGGCGTCGGGCAGGCTCACCTCGTCGGCGTCGGACAGTTCCGCCGCCAGGGCGTTGCGGGCTCCGTCCAGGGCCTCGGCGGTCCGGGCCGACAGCAACAGCACCTGCGGGCCCGGCGCCGCCTCGACGGTGGGCAGCGGGGGCGCCTCCTCCAGCACCATGTGGGCGTTGGTTCCGCCGACGCCGAAGGAACTGACCCCGGCGCGCAGCACGCCGTTCCATTCCCACGGGCCGTCCTCACCGCGGACCACGAACGGCCCGCGGTCGATGTGCAGTTCGGGGTTGGGGCTGCTGAAGTGCAGCGTCGCCGGGATGGCCCGGTGCTTGAGACACAGGATCGTCTTGATCAGGCCGGCCATGCCGGCCGCGGTCTCGAGGTGGCCGATGTTGGATTTGACCGATCCGAGGTAACACGGCCCCGGCCGGTCCTCGTCGGAGATCGCGAAGGCCTGGCGCAGGCCTTCGATCTCGATGGGATCGCCCAGGGGCGTGCCGGTTCCGTGCGTCTCGACGTAGCTCACGGTGGACGCGTCGACCTCGGCCACCGCGTGCGCCTCGGCGATGACCTCGGCCTGACCGGCAGCGTTAGGGGCCGCGTAGTTCATTTTCGTCGCGCCGTCGTTGTTCAGCGCCGAGCCCCTGATCACGGCGTGAATCCGGTCGCCGTCGTCAAGAGCGTCCTGGAGCGACTTGAGCACGAGGACACCCACGCCGCTACCGAAAATCGTTCCGTCCGAACGGATGTCGAAGGGACGGCAATGACCGGTCGGCGACACCATCGACCCGGCTTCGTACCAGTACCCCACGCGGTGCGGAACCCGGATGGAGGCACCGCCGGCCAGTGCCATCTCGCATTCGCCGTTCAGGATGCTCTGGCAGGCGAGGTGCACGGCGACCAACGACGACGAGCAGGCGGTCTGGACCGACAGCGCCGGGCCGCGGAGGTTGAGCTGATGGGCCACCCGGGTGGCCAGATGGTCCTTGTCGTTGCTCAGCGACATGTTGACCATCTCGAAGCTCGCACCCTGCCCGATGACCATGCTGGGGTCGTAGTGCGACATCACGTTGTAGAGCAGATATCCGCTGGTGGAACTGGTCCCGAACACACCGACCGTCTTGTCGCTGTCGCCCGGGTCGTAGCCGGCGTCCTCCAGCGCATGCCAGGCGGCCTGCAGGAAGAGCCGGTGCTGGGGGTCGAGCATGCGGGCGGCCTGCGGGTTGAACCCGAAGAAGTCCGCGTCGAACTCCTCGATCCCGGGCAGCAGGGCCGCCCGGCGCACGTAGGACCGGTTGGCCAGGGCCTTCTCCCCCACCCCGGCATCGATCAGGTCGTTCTCGGACAGATCGACAATGGACTCCACGCCGTCGCGCAGGTTGCGCCAGAACTCCGAGACCGACGCTGCGCCGGGGAACCGGCCGGCCATGCCGACGATCGCAATCGCGTTGGGCGACGGCACGGAGGACGAGTAGTAGCCAGTGTTGGGGCTCACGGTCGTTGTCTAACCTTTCGGCGCGCTGAGGCCTGTTGGCGGGCGGCGGCGCGTTGTTGTGCACGATCACGAACGGCGTTCGGGCGTTCGGCGTTCGACTCGGTGAGACCGAGTTGGCGGATCAGATCCACGGCGAGGTCGGTCAGGGTGGCGCCTTGCAGGATAAGGGCCACCGGGGGTTCGACCCCGAAGTCGGCACGGACGGCGTTTCTCATCCGGACCGCCATCAGCGAGTCCATTCCCAACTCGGTCAGCGGTTGGTCGATCTCGATGGCGCCGTCCGCCGAGAAGCCCATCACCGCCGAGATTCTCCTGCGCAGGCGTGCCGTGACGACGCGGTCGGCCTCGGCCGGATCCATCTCGCGGAGGGCGTCCGGCCCGGCCCAGTCGTCGTCGGCATCCTCCACATCGACTTCGCCGGCCAGGTTGGCGAAGTAACCGAGCTCACGAATCTCGGGGAAGGCCTCCGCGGCGCGATCGAGGCGCAGTCGGGCCACACCGACCTTGCTGACGTTGCCGGACAGCACGGCCTCGAGCGCCTCGACACCCTCGGCCGGCGACATCGGGTCCAGCACGCTGAAGCTCAGGGCGCGGGCCAGGCCGACGTCCGCCCACTGTCCCCAGTTGATGGCGGTGGCGGGCAATCCAGCTGCCCTGCGCCAATCGACCAGGGCGTCCAGCCAGGCGTTGGCCGACGCGTAGGACAGCTGGCCGGGCGATCCGAGCAGCGAAGCCATCGATGAGAAGCCCGCGAACCAGTCGAGTTCGCGGTCGGCCCCTTTCTCGTCCAGGGCCTGATGCAGGCGCACCGCGCCGGCGGCCTTGGGCGCCCAGATCGCCTCCAGGCTGTCTTTGGTGAGCCCGGCGGCCAACTGGTCGTCGAGTACGGCTGCGGAGTGGATGACCCCGCGCAGCGACCGGCCGGTCTGCTCGGCGGCGGAGACCAGTCGCTGCGCCACTCCGGCGTCGGCGATGTCGCCGAGTTCGACGACGACCTCGGCTCGGGCGCCGAGGTCGGCGAGCACGGCCTCGGCGGCTTCCGACGGTGCGCTGCGGCCGTTGAGGACCACCCGACCCGCACCGGCGTCCACCAGCCACGTCGCCATCTTCAGACCGATTCCGCCGAGACCGCCGGTGACGATGTAGGCCCCATCCGGACGCACGATGGCGTCGCGGCGGCTCTCGGGTTCGGCGGCCCGATTGAGCCGTTCCACCAGCCGGCGGCTGCCCCGCCAGGCCACCACGTCATCGGTGCTGGGCGAACCCAGTTCGTGGAACAGTGCCGCAGCGGCGGTGTCTTTCGGGTCGAGGTCGAGCAGTGTCGTACGCAGCGCCGGGTGCTCGTAGGCCAGTACCCGGACCACACCGCGCAGGCTGCCGACCACCGGGTTGCCCGCCTCGGGGTGGTCCGGGTTGTCGTCGACCACCAGCCCGCCGCGGCTGACCAGCCACAGCCGCGGCGACTTGCCGTGCCAACTACCGGTGATCGTGCGCACCGCCGCCGCCAGCGACCAGATCAGCTCACGGGCGTGGGCCAGCGCCGCCTCGAGGTCACCGCCGTCGGAGTCGGCGACGATGAACACCACACCGGCCGGCGGCATCGAGGGGTCGCCCGCGAAATCGGCGAAGGCGTTCTGCACCTCCGACTCGTCGTTGAGGTCGGCGGTGATCACCCGCCGCTTCGGGGAGAGGAACCCGACCCCGAATTCCGCTGCGGCCGAATCGGGTCCGTCGGTCAGCACGAGCCAGCTGCCCTGCGGCTCGGCGGCCGCCGAGGTCGGCGCCTCCTCCCAGGATGCGCGGAACAGTTTGCGCGACAGGGGCAGCGGCACCGTACGGCGTTGCACGCGTCGCAGGTACACGCCGGTCACCTCGGCGGTCGGCGTGCCCGAGTCGTCCATCAGGATGACCCGTCCCACCGCATCACCGCCGCCCTCGGCGATGCTGACCAGTTCGGCGCGGCAGCGCGCCCGGCGGCCGACCTCGCCGAACACGCGAATGGACTCCATGGCGACCGGCAGATACGTGACTTCGCTTGATTCCGAGAGGAGTTCGGCGGGCATCGCCGCAGCCAGAGTCTGCAGCGCCGCATCGAGCATCACCGGGTGCAGCACCACCCCGCGGTACGGGGTCGCCTCCTCGGGCAGCACGATCTCGGTGTCCGTCCAGCCTTCGGGAGCGCGCACGATCCGGGTGAGCGCGGCGAATGCCTGACCGTGATAGGCGCCGGTGCGACGGAGTGCGGTGTAGAAGTCCTTGGGCGCCAGGTTGGTCCCACCGCCCGCGGAAGCCGGCGGGGCCGCAGGCATGGCGGCCTGCGTGCGCGCAATCCGTGCGACCGCGTGGCGTTTCCAGTGACCGGCGGCGGACCTGGAGTGGATCTCCACCCGGGCTGCGCCGTCGCCATCGGGGACGAGTTGGGTGGTCAGCCGGGTCTGCGCATCCAACGGCAGCATCTGTTCGACCTCGAGCCGGGTCACCTCCAACTCGCGGGCCGGCACGCCCAGGGCTTCTACCCCGGCGGCCAGAACGATCTCGGCGAAACCCGCTCCCGGCATGACCGGCTGGCCGTGGACCTTGTGGTCCACCAGCCAGGGATTCAGCTCCGTTCCCACATCCGACTGCCAGACGTGGGCGTCACCGGCGGGCAGCTCGACGTGCATCCCGAGCAGCGGGTGGGAACCAGTGAATTCCCTTCCCGCCGAGTGGGTTTGAGTCCAGTACCGGGTGTGCAGCCAGGGCGTCGGCGGCAGGTCGACGAGCAGGTCCCTGCGGTCGGCGGCGGCGGTGTTCACCGGTGGCCGCACCAGGGCCAACTGGGTGTGGAACGTCAGCGTCTCGGGGTGGTCGCGATTGATCGTCCCGGACACCCGCGCGTTGCGCTGACCGAGTGTCTCGTTGATCGCATGGGTCAGCAGAGGGTGCGGGCTGATCTCGATGAAGGTGCTGTGGTCGGCGGCTGCCTCCTGGACGGCGCGACTGAACCGAACCGGGTTGCGTAGGTTGGCCACCCAGTACTCGGCACCGAACATCGTTGTCCCACCGGGGCATTCGACCGTGCTGATCACCGGGATCCTCGGCCCTACCGGCGACAGGTACTCCAGCGCGGTGCTCAACTCCGGCAGGATCGGATCGATGGTGGCGTGGTGGGATGCCACGTCCACGTCGACCCGGCGGGCCAGCAGGCCCCTGGCGTCGATCTTCGCGATGAGCTCGTCGACCAGTTCGGGCGGGCCGGCGATCACCGACTGGTTCGGCGAGGCGTAGACCGCCACCGACACCTCGGGGTGGTTGGCGATCAGCCGCTCGGCGGCACCGGCGTCCAGTTCGAGCAGCGCCATCGCGCCCTGCCCGGACAACCGCGACATCAGCCTCGACCGGGTGGCGATCACGTCCAGTCCCTCGGCCGGCGTCAGCGCACCGGCCACCACCGCGGCGGTGACCTCGCCCATCGAGTGGCCGATGACGGCGTCGGGTTCCACGCCGTAGGAACGCCAGAGTGCCGTCAGCGCAAGCTGGATTCCGACCAGCACCGGCTGGATCCGGGCGATCCCGGTCAGCGGCTCCCCCACCTCCAGAACGTGGCGCAGGGAGAATCCGACCTTGTCGACGAAGACCGGCTCGAGGGCGTCGATGGCAGCGGCGAACGCCGGTTCGTCGGCGAGCAACTGACGGCCCATACCCGCCCACTGGGCGCCCTGCCCGGAGTACACGAAAACCGTGCCCGGGCCGGGCGAGGCCTCGTGGCTGGCGACCACACCGGGACCGGGTTGGCCGGCGGCCAGCGCACGAAGACCCGCGACGGCCTCAGCATGATCGCGGGCCGAGACGGTCGCGACGATGCCGTACCGGCTGCGGTGGTTGAGGCTGGCGGCGGTGTCGGCGAGCGGAACCACCGCGCCGGCTCCCTGCATCCAGTCGGCGAGCACACCGGCGGCCGCGGCGACCCGCTGCGGGGTCTTGCCGGACACCACCATCGTCGTGACCGTGGGGATCGTGGCCCGGGCCGGCGCCACGGGCGTCGGGCCCTGCTCGAGGACGATGTGGGCGTTGGTGCCGCCCAGGCCGAAGGACGACACCGCGGCGCGCCGGGGGCCGTCGGTCGCCGGCCACGGCACCGACGTGGTGGGGATGAAGAACCGGGTTCCGGACGGGTCGATCGCCGGGTTCCACTCGGTGAAGTTCAGGTTGGGTGGGATCCGCGAATGACGCAGGGCCAAAACCGCTTTGATCAACCCGGTGATGCCCGCGGCCGCCTCCAGGTGACCGAAATTACTCTTCACCGCACCTAGGGCGCACGGAGTGTCACCGCGGCCGTAGGCCGCGGCGAGGGCGTCGAATTCGATCGGATCGCCGAGGGCGGTGCCGGTCCCGTGGGTTTCCACGAAGTTCACCGAGGCGGCGGTGACGTCGGCCGCCCGCAATGCGCGGGCGATCACCTCACGTTGCGCGGGCGCGTTGGGCGCGGTGAGTCCGTTGGAGCGACCGTCCTGATTGAGCGCCGAACCGCGCACCACTGCCAGCACCCGATCGCCGTCGCGGACGGCATCGGTGAGTCGCTTGAGCACGACCATCCCGGCCCCCTCGCCGCGGACGAACCCGTCGGCCTGAGCGTCGAAGGGGTTGCACTTGCCCCGGGGCGAGAGCATGCCCCATTTACCCAGCGCCAGTTGGGTTTCCGGACGTAGGGCGAGGTTGACCCCGCCGGCAAGGGCGAGGTCGCTCTCCCGCATCCGCAGGCTTTGACAGGCCAGGTGGACCGACACCAGCGACGACGAACACGCGGTGTCCACTGCCACCGCCGGACCCCGCAGGCCCAGCAGGTAGGCGATGCGACCCACCGTGACGCTGTGGGCGTTACCGGTGGCGGAGTAGGCGTCGATGGTGTTGATGTTCTGCGCGACAAGGCTCTGGTACTCGTTGTAGTAGACGCCGAGCATCACCGCGGCCCGCGTCTCGCCGAGTTTGTCCGGGGCCAGTCCAGCGTTCTCCAGGGCCTCCCAGGCCACCTCGAGCGCCACCCGTTGCTGGGGGTCCATCGACACGGCCTCGCGAGGGGTGATGCCGAAGAACTCCGAGTCGAAGCCGGCGACATCGTTGATGAAGGCCCCCCACTTGGTGGGCATGCGACCCGGCGCCATCGGGTCGGGGTCGTAATAGGCTTCGGCGTCCCAACGGTCGGCCGGGACGACCGTCACCGCGTCGGAGCCGCTGTCCAGGAACTCCCAATACTGCTCCGGCCCGGCGATGCCGCCGGGAAGCCGGCAACCGATCCCGATCACGGCCACCGGTTCGGCGCCGGAGATGCGGGCCGCTTTGTCGAACTGCTCGGACAGCGCCCCGCGTTGTTCGGCCGTCATGGCCGAGATCCTGTCGAAGGTCGTCTTCATCGGATGTCGCCTTCCACGGGGGTTGATTCCACAGCCTTTGATTCCACAGCCGTTGATTCCACAGCCGTTGATTCCACACTGTCGAATAGAGCGTCCAGCACACTGAACGAGTCGTCGGTTGATTCCTCGCCGGGTGGCTCCGCGGCTTCGGGTTCGGGTGTCAGCAGCCCCGCCACGTGGCCGGCGAACGAGGTGAGGGTCGGATGGTTCCACAGCATCGTCGACGACAACTCCATCCCCACCAGCGCCTTGGCGTCGCGCAGCAGAGTCATCGCCATCATCGAGTCCAGGCCCAGTTCCGGGAACGGCCGGTCGAAGTCCACCGCGGCTTCCGGCATCCCCAGTTCACGGGCCAGGATCACCCGCAGCCTGGTCCGCAATTCGTCGACGGTCTCTTCGGCGGTCAGCTGCGACCAGTCCGGCGCATCGACCGGCGCGGCCGCCGATCCGGTCTCGGCCGGGGCAGCCACCGAGTCCACCTGCGCGTAGCGCAGGCCGCGGATCTCGATGAAGGGCGTGCCGTCGGCCGCCCGCGCGGTGAGGTCGACCACGAGATCCGCGCCGGTGTCGGCGCGTCGCCGCACTTCCACGACGGCATCGGCCAGCTGACCGGCGGCCGGCATCACACCGTCGAGGGCTGCGGGCAGCATCAGCGACGTCGAGCCGTCCAGCAGTCGGGCCAGGTGCACCGCTGCGTCGACCAGGGCGACTGCCGATGAGTCGGGCACATGGACGTCGGCGCGCAGTCCGCCCGGCACCGGTTCGGTGCCGGCCACCGTCCACTCGAACGGCTGGCCCTCCACCCCGGACGTGCGCTGGAGTTCGGTGATCGAGGCCTGATCCCAGGACACCTCCGGTATGTCACCGCCGTCGGCCGCGGCCGCATCCGGCAGTGCCGAGACGATCCGGGCGCTGCAGTGCCGGGTCCAGCGTTCCGCGGGCGTATCCGGCCCCGCACTGGAGGACACGGTGATCGACCCGCCCGCTCCGTCACCGCTCGAGACCACGTGGATGACGCGGGGCGTCTCGGCCACGATCGGGTACTCGAACCGGATGTCGCCCAGAGCCGGTGCGTCCAGGTGCGCCGCAGCGGCCGTCAGCGTCTGCAGCAGAACCGAGAACGGCACCACCTCCACACCGCGGACGCGGTGTCCACCCGGATACGGCAGGGCGTCGGGCTGCAGTGCCGCGCGCCAGATGCGCCGGCCCTGCTCTGTCGCGCCGGCCTCGACCAGCTCGCCCAGCAGCGTCCCGAATACCGGTGCCGACACCTGGTCGATGCCGGCCGCGTCGCCACCGGGCAGCAGATGACCGATGACGGGCAGCGGGGCCCGCATCCGGTAGGCGTCGGCCAGTCGCTGCCAGTCCGCGCCGACCACGATGGACTGGACGCCCGCATCGGGACTCAGGACAGCGGGCAGCATCCGGATGGCGAGTTCGTTCGGCATTGGTTGCAGCCCTGCCGATTTCGTCGACGGCTGCTCGTCAGCCCAGCTCTTCCACAGACCCCACTCGACGACCGTCGCCGCCAGGCCGAGGGTGCGCCGGGCATAGGCCAGTCCACCGAGGAACGTGTTGGCCGCGGTGTAGTGGCCGACCCCCCGCGATCCGAGGAGTCCGGTGATCGAGGAGAACAGCACGAAGCGGCGCACCGGGGTTCGCAGCGTGAGCCGGTGCAGCACCGCCGCGGCGTCCAGTTTGGGGCGGAACATGGTGGTGACGTCGGCGTCGCTCATCTCGGTGATCAGCGACTCGTCGCCGGCCAGCGCCGCCAGATACACACCTTCCAGCGGCGGCAGGTCGGCGCCGAACCGCTCGAACAGCGCGGTCATCGCCACCTCGTCGGCCGCGTCGGCCGCGACCTCCACCAAGGTGCTCCCGAGGGCCTTCAACTCCGTCGCGAGCTCGTCCAATTTTCCTGCGCCGCTTCGAGATACCGCGACGACCGTGGCGGCGCCCATCTCGGCGAGCTGGCGGATGAGGTGCGGCCCGACGTTACCGGTGGCGCCGATCACCAGGTGGCTGGTGTCGCCCACGAACCGGGTGAGACCCACCGCCGGCGCGGCGCAGCGCTGCAGGCGGGGCACATGGCGCAGACCACGGCGGTAGACGGCCTGATCGTCGTCGCCCGAACCGGTCTCGTCGGCCAGGATGCGTGCGACCAGTTCGGCCGGCGCCGACTCGTCGACGTCGACGATGCCGGCCCAGTTCTCGGGGTGCTCGAGCCTGATGGTGCGGCCCATGCCCCACAGCACCGCGTGCGCCGGGTCTGCACGGTCACCCTCGTCGATCGGCTGGGCGTTGCGGGTCAGGATGAAAAGCTTTGGCGCCTGGGCCATCCCGGTCAGGACCCTCAACAACCGCCGCGCCGAGTTGAACAGCCGGTAGCCGGCGGCGGCGTCGATACCGGCGACCGGCGACGGCGCGTAGACGACGTAGTCGACACCGGTCAGCGCCGCATGCAGCGCGTCGTGCTCAGGGGCGTCGAGTTCGCCTGAACCCAGCGCCCGGGAGCCGGGTCCCAGCAGCGCGGCGAGTTCTTCCGCCGACTCACCGTCGCCCAGCACCAGCCAGCCGGCCGCGGCGGTGGCCGCCGGCAGGTCGCGGACCGGCCAGCAGAGTTGATGGAACCAGTCCCCGCCGGAGCCGGTGGACGGCGCGGCGGCCGGCGCCGACCGTACGGGTGCAGCCGCTGCGATGTCCAGCCAGTGCCGGGTGTGGTGCCACGGGGTGGCCGGAAGGGTCAGCCGTGGTTCCGACCGGTGCGGCAACTCCGTTGGGCGCACGGTGTGGGCGGCGTTGAGGTTGGTGTGGAACGTGAAGGTGTCGTTGGTGTCGCGCTGCAGCGTTCCGAGGGTGTGGTGATGGACGCCCTCGAGGCTCTGGTCGACCGCGTAGCTCAGCAGCGGGTGCGGGCTCACTTCGACGAAGACGGCGTGCTTGACGCCGGCCGCCGCCACGGCCTGGGTGAACCGCACCGGATTGCGGAGGTTGGCCACCCAGTGCTCGGCATCGAAGGGCTCCCCGGATAGCCCGCCGGACCCATCCCCCGAGTCGCTGCGCTCCCGCCCGCCGGTGGTGACGAATACCGGGATGCTCGGCGGCTGTGGGTTCAGGTCGGCCAGCGCGGCCCGCAGATCCGGCAGGACCGGGTCGATGATCGCGTGATGCGAGGCGACGTCGACGTCGACCCGCCGGGCCAGCCTGTCCTGCGCGGACACCACCGCGATGATGGCGTCGACCTGATCGGGCGGACCGGCGATGACGACCTGATGCGGCGAGGCCTCCACGGCGACGGTGACCTCGGGGTAGCCGGCGAGCAACTCCTCGGCGGCCGCGCCGGACAACTCCAGCAGCGCCATCGCGCCCTGCCCGGACAGTCGCGACATCAACCGCGACCGGGTGGCGATGACTGCGAGGCCCTCGGCCGGCGTCAGCGCACCGGCCACCACCGCGGCCGTCACTTCGCCCATGGAGTGGCCGATCACGGCATCCGGCGCCACTCCGTGGGCGCGCCACAGCGCGGTCAGCGCCAACTGCACCCCCACCAGGACGGGCTGGATCCGGTCGATGCCGACGACGGCCTCACCGGATTCCAGGATCTGACGCAGGGAGAACCCGGCCTGCTCGACGAACGCCGGCTCCAACTCGTCGACGGCGGCGGCGAAGGCCGGCTCGTCGGCCAGCAGTCGCCGTCCCATCCCGGCCCACTGCGAACCCTGACCGGAATAGACGAACACCGTGCCCGTCCCGCACGGACCGTCGTGCGGGCCGACGACTCCGGGAGCCGGGTAGCCGCCGGCCAGGGCGCGCAGTCCCGCCACCGCCTGCCGGCGGTCACCGGCGGTCACCGTGCCGAACAGGGGGAACCGGGCCCGGTGGTGGTTGAGGGTGTGCGCGACGTCCGCCAACGCCACCTCGGCGGCGGCCGGCCCGTCGAGCCAGTCGCCCAGCCGGCCGGCCGTCGCGGCAATCCGCTCCGGGCTGCGGCCGCTCACCACCAGGGTGCTGACCGGCGGCTCCGGTTCGGCGGCAGCAGGTTCGGTGACCGGAGCCTGCTCGATGAGGACATGGGCGTTGGTGCCACTGACGCCGAACGACGAGACAGCGGCTCGGCGCGGGCGGCTGACTTCCGGCCAGTCCAGCGGCTCGGAGGCGATGACGAACGAGGACGCACCTGGTCCGGCGTGCGGGGTGAGCTTGGTGAAGTGCAGCTGCCGGGGAATGTGTCCGCGGGAAACGCTCAGGACGGTCTTGATGAAGCCGGTGACACCGGCCGCCGACTCCAGATGGCCCAGGTTGGTCTTGACCGAGCCCAGCACCAGCGGCGCCGAACTGCCGCGGTCGCCGTAGACCTCGCTCAGCGCGTCCAGTTCTATCGGATCGCCCAGTCCCGTGCCGGTGCCGTGCGCCTCGATGTAGTCGACCTCCGACGGTGCCAGGCGGGCCGCGTGCAGCGCCTGGCGCATCAGGGCCTGCTGGGCCGGACCGTTGGGGACGGTCTGGCCGCTACTGGCGCCATCCTGGTTGACCGCGGACCCGCGCACCACGGCCAGAACCGTGTCGCCGTCGCGCTGGGCGTCCTCGAGACGTTTGAGAACCACGACCCCGCAGCCCTCGCTGCGCACGTAACCGTTGGCATCGGCGTCGAAGGATTTGCAGGATCCGTCCGGGGAGAGCATTCCGAACCGGGAGCACGCGATGCTGTTCTCCGGGCTCAGGATCAGGTTCACCCCGGCGGCCAGGGCGGCGTCACTTTCCCTGCGGCGCAGGCTTTCACACGCCAAATGGATGGAGACCAGCGACGACGAGCACGCGCTGTCCAGGACTACCGCCGGGCCGCGGGCGCCGAGGAAGTAGGACAGCCGCCCGGCCGCGAAGTTGGGTGCGTTCCCGAACGGGATGTAGGCGTCGATCTGGTCCCGGCGCAGCTTTCCGGCCACCGAGTGGTAGTAGTCGTTGGTGGTCAGGCCGATGAACACGCCGGTCTGGCTGCCGCGAATCGAGTGTGGGTTGATCCCCGCGTTCTCCAGTGCCTCCCAGGCGACTTCGAGCAGCAGTCGCTGCTGGGGGTCGATCGCCGCGGCTTCGCGTGGGGCGATGTTGAAGAACTCGGCGTCGAACTCATCGGGCTGCCAGGAGGTCAGGAACCCGCCGTCGCGATTGCAGATGGTGCCCGGCACGGTGTGGTCGTCGGAGTAGTAGGCGTCGGCGTCCCAGCGGTCGGCCGGCACCCGGATGACGCCACTGGCGCCCTCGTCCAGGAGCGTCCAGAATTCGTCGGCGCTGCTGACCCCGCCCGGCAACCGGCAGCCGATGCCCACCACGGCGATCGGCTCGGTGGATGCCTTCTCCGCGATCGCGAGGCGCGCGGTCAGATCATCGATCTTGCGCAGCGCCTCGGTGATGATCGCGCGGCGGTCAGGCGACGGGGCTGACGGGGCTGTCATGGGGTTAGCTCAGTCTTTCCGATAGTTGCTGCAGCAGTTCGTCTTCGGCGAGGTCGCCGTAGTCGTCGCCGTCGTCGCCGCCGCCGGAGGTCTCGATGGCGGTCGCTGTCTCGGGCAGCTTCGCAGCCAGGTAACCGACGAGTTGGTCGACGGTCGGATAGTCGAAGATCACCGACGCCGGCAGTTCCTCGCCCAGGGAGTCACTGAGCGATCGCCGGAGCGCAACGCTCATCAGGGAGTTCATGCCGGACTGGAAGAACCCGGCGGAGCGGTCGAGCAGGTGCGGTGCCGCGATGCCCATCGCCTCGGCCACCAGCCCGCAGACGTGGTCGGTCAGCATCAGGTAGCGCCGCTCGGCTTCGCAGCCGGCCAGTTCCGCGCGGAATCCGCTTACCCCGGAAAATATTTCGCCGGCCGAATCGGTCGTCAACTCGTCGATGATGCGCAGCGACGCGCGGCTGCGGTAGGCGCCGGCCAGCCGATTCCAGTCGGCGGAGACGACGGCGCAGCAGACCGGCGCGTCCGGGCCGGTGAGCACCGACAGCGCGCGGATCGCGGTGTCATCGGGCATGGGCAGCAGCCCTGAATCGAGAGTGACCTGCCGTTCGGAGTCGGACTGGTTGTCCGCCAACGACTTCCACCAGCCCCATTCGACCGCGGTGGCGGGCAGCCCGGCCGCCCGGCGAGCGTAGGCGAAGGCGTCCAGGAAGGTGGTGGTGGCCGCGTAGTGGCCCAACCACCGCGAGCCGAGCAGTCCGGAGATGGAGGTGAACAGCACGAATTGCCGCACGGGGTGCGCCGATGACAGCGTGTGCAGCAGCCAGGCGGCATCCAGTTTCGGCCCGAACATCGCGCTGACGTCGCCGTCGGTCATGTCCCGCAGGGTCGTAGGCCCGCCGCCGAACGCGGCCAGGTAGACACCGCCCAGCGGTGGCAGGTCGGCGCCGAAACGGTCGAACAGCGCGGTCAGTGCGGCTTCGTCGGAGGCGTCGGCCGCGACACTGACCAGCCGGATTCCGCGTTGCGACAGGGTTTCGGCCAGGCCGTCGAGCCGGGTTCCCGGGTTGCGCGACACGGCGACGATGGTGGTGGCGCCCTGCCCGGCGAGGTAGCCGATCAGGTGCGGGCCGATGTTTCCGGTCGCGCCGACCACGAGGTGGCTGCTGCCGGGATCCAGCCGAACCTGCCCGGTCGCCGCTGCGGGCGTCCGCCGCAGTCGTGCGACCCGTCGCGCCCCGGCGCGATAGACGACCTGGTCCTCGGAACCTCCGCCGTTGGCCTCGGCCAGCACCCAGCCGGCGGCCAGTTGGGCCGGAACCGACTCGTCGACGTCGATGATTCGGCCCCAGATCTCGGGGTGTTCCAGGGCCAGCGTCCGGCCCAGACCCCAGAGCACCGCGTGTGCGGGATTGGCCCGGTCCCCGGCGTCGATGGGCGCGGCGTTGCGGGTCAGCATGGTCAGCGTCGGCGGCAGCGGGCGATCGGCCATCGCGACGGCCAGCGTGCGCGCAGCGGTGAAGATCCGCCTGCCCGCCGCCGGTTCCCAGGCCGCGGTTCCAGGGCCGGCCGCCGAAGGCGCGTAGAGCACGTGGGTCACGCCGGTGAGTTCGGCGATGACCGCGTCGGGGTCGTCGGTCAGTTCCGAGGGGTGGACCACGGTCACGGCTCCGTCGCCGCCGATCCGGCGGCCGATCTCGGCACCGATCCCGTCCTCGGCGATCACCAGCCAGCTTTCGGCCCAGGTGCCGACCGGCTCGGCAGCGAGCGGACTTGGCGGCCAATGCATTCCGCAGACCCAGTCGGCCGGCACGACCGAGGCCACCGGGTGAGCACTGTGGCTGACGCGTTCCCCCGGAGCGCGCCGCGGGGGTTCCGGCACCCAGTGGGTGGTGTGACGCCAGGGCGTGGCGGGCAGTGGGATGTGGGGCTCCGGCCGATGCGGCGTCGCCGGGGGGTGATTGGTGTGGGTGGCGTTGAGACTGGTGTGGAAGGTGCACGTGTCGTCGCCATCGCGGACCAGGGTGGGCAGCGCGTGGTGGTGGACCCCGGTCAGCGTGTCGTCGATGCTGTGCGTCAGGATCGGGTTGGGGCTGATCTCGATGAACGTGCCGTGCTCGACGGCCGCGGCGCTGATCGCCTGGTGGAACCGGACAGGCCGGCGCACATTGGCCACCCAGTAGTCCGCGTCGAGGGCCGGCGTGACGGCCGGATCGGCGGCCACGGTGGAGAACATCGGGATATTGGGCACCCGCGGAACCAGATCGGCCAACTCGGCCTGCAGTGGCTCGCACACCCCGTCCATCAGCGCGGTGTGCGAGGCCACCTCCATGTTGACCCGCCGGGCGAACCGGTTCGCCGCGGTGGCCGCGGCGAGCAGTGCCTCGACCGCGCCGACCGGGCCGGCCACCACCGTCTGCCGCGGTGAGAGATAGCCGGCGATCTCCACCCCGGGGTAATCGGCCATCAGCGTCTCGGCCGTCTGGCCGTCGGCGTCCAGCAGCGCGACCGCACCCTGTCCGGCCAGCCCGGCCATCAACCGCGACCGCGCCGCGATGACCACGAATCCCTGCGCGGGCGTCAACGCACCGGCGACCACCGCCGCGCTGACCTCGCCCATCGAGTGCCCGATCACCGCATCCGGATGCACCCCGTAGGACCGCCACAACGCCGTCAATGCCAACTGCAGCCCCATCACGACCGGCTGCACGCGCGCGTCGCCGCGTACCTCTTCGCCGTCGGCCAGGACCTGACGCAGTGAATAGCCGACGTGCTCGACGAACACCGGTTCCAGGTCGTCGACGGCGGCGGCGAACGCCGGCTCCTCGGCCAGCAGCCGCCGTCCCATCCCGACCCACTGGGAACCCTGACCGGAATAGACGAACACCGTGCCCGACCGGCAGCGGCCCTCGTGCGGGGCGACAACCCCGGGCGCGGACCGGCCCTCGGCCAACGCCGCCAAACCCGCCACGGCCTGCGCGCGGTCGCGGGCGCACACCGTGGCGAACACCGGGTGGTGGCTGCGATGGTGGTTCAGGGTGTGGGCCACGTCCTCCAGCGCCACCGCCGGGTCGGCGGGGTCCATCCAGTCGGCCAATGTCGAGGCCAGCGCGGCGACCCGCTCGGTGGTCTTGCCCGACACCACCAGCGTGGTCACCGGCGGATGCGACGAAACAGAATCCGAATCTGGCTGCAGCACAGCCGATTCGGGCTGCGGGGCCGACTCGATGACCACATGAGCATTCGTGCCGCCGAACCCGAACGACGACACACCCGCGATCCGCCGTTCCGCATCCGCCGGCCACGGCGTGGGCTCGGCGACCACTTTCAGCCGAAGCTTCGCGAACGGGATGTGGGGGTTGGGATCCCGGTAGTCCCGGTTGGGCGGAACCACGCCCCGGCTCACCGCCAGCACCGCCTTGGCAAGCCCCGCGATACCGGCGGCGGCCTCAAGATGACCCACGTTGGACTTCACCGAGCCGATCAACAGCGGCCGATCGGCCGGCCGACCCTTGCCCAGGACCGTGCCCAGCGCCCGTGCCTCGATCGGATCCCCCAGCAGTGTGCCGGTGCCGTGCGCCTCGACATAGTCGACGTCGCGCGCGTCCACCCCGGCGTCGGCGTAGGCCGCCCGCAGAACTGCCATCTGGGCCGCCGGATTGGGCGCCATCAAGCCGTTGGATCGGCCGTCCTGGTTGACCGCCGACCCGCGCACCACCGCCAGCACCCGATCGCCGTCGCGCAGGGCGTCGCTGAGCCGCTTGAGCACCACCACCCCGGCGCCCTCGCTGCGCACGAAACCGTCCGCGGAGGCGTCGAAGGCATGGCACCCGCCCGAGCGCGACAACACCTCGGCCACATCGAAACTGCGCGTCGGGGCCGGTGTCAACAGCACGTTGACCCCCGCCGCCAACGCCGTATCCGACTCCCCCGACCGCAGGCTCTGACACGCCATGTGCACGGCCACCAACGACGACGAACAGGCGGTGTCCACCGTCACCGACGGGCCCCGCAGATCGAAGAAGTACGACAACCGGTTGGCGATGATGCTCGGTGCACCACCGGTTGCCGACCAGGCATCCACCGCGGTCAGATCCGCTGTCGCGATCGGCCAGTACTCGGCCGAGCACGCCCCGGCGAACACTCCGGTCCGCGTCTCCGCCAGCGAATCAGCGGGGATTCCGGCGTCGTCGAGGGCTTCCTGGGTGACCTCCAGCAGCAGCCGCTGCTGGGGGTCCATCTTGTCGGCCTCTCCGGCCGGGATCTCGAAGAATTCGGCGTCGAACCCGGCGACATCGGTCAGATAGCCGCCCCACCGGGTGGTCGCCGCCACGACGGCCGCATCGTCGGTGGAGACGTCCGCGAACCGCGACCAGCGCTCCTGCGGCACCTCCCGGATTCCCGACTCCCCGGCGGCAAGGAAATCCCACAGGTCGTCCAGACCGGACACGTCACCCGGGAACCGGCATCCCACCCCGATCACCGCGATCGGATCGCGCCCGTTGACCCGCGGGCCGCCCGCGCCGACATCGACCGGTTCCACCTCGCCACCGGTCAGGAACCGGGCCAGCGCGGCGACCGTCGGGTATTGCCAGAACTCCACCGGCGACACCACCCGGTCCAGCACTTCGCCCAGCCGACCGGTCAGGACCACCGCATCCCGGGATCCGACGCCCAGATCGTGCATGGAGGCGCCGCGGTCGATCTGGTCGCGGCTGCAGTCCAAGGTGTCGACCAGATAGTCGACCAGCCACTGCCGAAGGCTCTCCTCGTTCCAGTCCGAGGTCCGGGTCACAGGTGATCCAGCCGGGTGAACGCGCCGGTCTCGTACAGCTGCAGGGACGACTTGCGCCGCACCTTGCCGCTCGTCGTGATCGGCAGCGAACGTGGGGCCACGAACATCGCGTCCGATACCCGCACCCCGTGGTCTCGGGACACGGCGGCGGTGACGTGCTCTTTCATGGCACTGAGCCGGTCCGGATCGGACTCCTTGACCTCGGCGATCACGATGAGCTTCTCGGTGATGTCGTCAGTGATGGCGACCGCGGCCACCCGTCCGGCGGTGATCTCGGCGACCGTGGCCTCGATGTCATCGGGATAGTGATTCCGCCCGTCGACGATGAGCAGATCCTTGAGCCGCCCGATGATGTACAACTCGCCCTCGAACATCACCGCGAGGTCCCCGGTCCGCAACCACCGGCCCCCCGGCGTGCCTGCCGGGGTCTGTGCCAGCTGACCGTTGAACGTCTTCTCGGTGGCCTCCGGGTTGTGCCAGTACCCCGCGCCGACCTGATCGCCCTGCATCCAGAGTTCGCCCACCTCGCCGGCCGGCTTCTCGAGAAACGTCTCGGGGTCGACGACCCGCAGTTCGCAGGTCCGCGGCGCACCGGCGGTCACCAGCACCGTGCCGCCCTCGGCGCACACCTCCGCGTGCCCGGCCGCCAGCTTCTCGGTATCGAAACGGACCGTCGTCGGAGGCCGGCCGGCCGCCGACGTCACGACGAACACCGCAGCCTCGGCCATCCCCAAGGTCGGCCGCATCGAGGAATCGGACAGTCCGTACGGGCCGAAGCGCTCGGCGAACCGCCGCACCGTCGAGGCGTGAACCCGCTCACCTCCGTTGATCATGACCAGTACCCGACTCAGATCCAGTCCTTCGAGATCGGCGTCGGCGCAGCGGCGCGTGGCGACGTCGAAGGCGAAATTGGGCCCGGCGGTGATCACGCTGGGGTAGGCGGCCATCTGCTGGATCCAGCGAACCGGCTTCTGCATGAACGCCACCGGACTCATCAACACCCCGGGCCGGCCCTCACAGAGCGGAAAGAACAACCCCAGGATCAATCCCATGTCGTGATACAGCGGCGCCCACGACATGATGGTCAGGTCCTCGGGCACCCCTGACTCGAGGTTCTCGAAGTATTCGGTGGCCGCCTGATCCAGATTGGCGATGGCGTTCCGGTGGGTGATCTCCACTCCGGCCGGCGCCCGAGTCGAGCCCGAGGTGTACTGCAGATAGGCGACCTTCGGATAGGTCTGCACCGCAGGGGGTTTCGCCGGGTGATCGAAGTCGAGTGCGTCCACTTCGATCACCCGGGTCGGCCGCTGCCCGGTCTGCGCCTGTGCGTACTTGCGGACGTCGTCGACGATCGCGGACGTGGTCAGGATGGCGACCGGGGAGCAGTCCTGCAGCACGCTGACCATCCGGTCGTCGTGCTGACCCGGTTGCGGCACCGAGAGCGGCACGGCGATGAACCCGGCGCGGATCGCCCCGAGGAAGCCGACCACGTACTCCAGACCCTGCGGAGCCACCACCAGCGCCCGCTCACCGGGTCCGCCGAGCTTGGCCAGCGTCTCGGCGACCACCTCGACCCGGTCCCGAAGTTCCGACCAGGTCAGGCTCTCGGCGACCCCGGCGGGGTCGGACTCGTAGTCGACGAACGTGTAGGCGGTGTCGTCGGGCTGCTCGTCAGCCCTGAGTTCGATCAGCTCGGGGATCGTTGTCTGGCTCACCTGAAACCTTTCCTGCGCTGTCTACGACGTCGACTCGACGGTGTCGAAAAGGGAATCCAGCACGCTTCCGGCCGAATCCTCGTCGGCGTCCTCGTCATCGCCCGCCATCCCCGGCACCAGGCGGATCGCGAGGTAGTCGGCGAAACTGGTGATGGTCGGATGGTTGAACAGCATCGTGGCCGACAACGGGATCCCGACGAACTGCTCGAGCTGGCGGCGGATCGAGATCGCCATCACCGAGTTGAGGCCCATCTCCGCGAACGGAAGGTCGACCTCGATCTGATCCTCCGGGATGCGCAGTTCGCCCGCCAGGATGGCCCGCAGGCCGTGGTGGAGTTCGGCGCGCAGTTCCTCGGCAGACATCAGCGACCACGCCAGCGTCGGCGCGGCGATCTGGCTGGCGGCGCCGGCCGAGTCGGCGGCCTGCATCGGGGCCATGACCACCTGGGCGGCGTCATAGCGGCTGGCGTACTCCCACGCCGCGGAGGCTTCCGCCGGCCGGACCGGCCGAGATCCCGCCCGCTCCAACTCGTCGACGACGATCTGGACGTCCTTGCCCAGCCCGAGGCCCTCCCAGACCACCCAGTCCAGGCTGACGGTGTTGTCGCCCTGGTCGTGGCGGGCCCGGGCCAGCGCATCGAGGTAGGCGTTGCCGGCCGCGTAGGCCGCTTGTCCGGGGACTCCGAACACCGAGCCGGCCGAGGCGATGAAGTACAGGAAATCGAGGCTGCCCGGCGGGAAGGCCTCGTGCAGCACCTGAGCGCCGGCGATCTTCGGCCATACGGTCTGCCGGACCCGTTCGGGTTCGAGGTCGGTCAGCAATTGGCCTTCGGTGATGCCGGCGGCGTGAATGACACCGCGGATCGGCGCGGCGCCGTCGTCCTCCCGCTTGGCCAGCATCGCCTGCATCGCGTCGGCTGAACCGGAGTCGATGGCGACGGTCTCGACGGACACGCCACGGCGCTCCAGCGCGCGAATGGCGGCGACCCGGCGCAGGGTGGCCCGATCGACGTTCCCGGCGGCCGCGTCGCGCGCCGACGGCAACCCGGTCCGGCCGAGCAGGACCAGATGGCGCGCCCCACGCTGGGCGAGCCAGCCGGCCATCAGCAGGCCCAGATCGCCCAGTCCGCCGGTGATCAGATAAGCGCCGTCGGGGCGGCAGCGCAGCGGTGGCCGGACGGCCTCACCGGGGAACGGAGCCAGTCCCGATGTCAGCAGTGAACCGTCGCGCAGCAGCATCACCGACGAGGCCGGCGTGTGCAGCACCGGGGACAGTGCCGCCGCGCTGTCGGCGATGTCGTCGTCCGGCCCGATGTCGACCAGACCACCCCACACCTGGGGTTGCTCGGCGCCGATGACGCCGGCCAGCGCCCACAGGCAACTCTGCCGCTGGGACTCTTCGGAGCGTGCCTCGTGGACGCCGCGGGTGAGGATCCACAGCGTGGCCGGGTTGCGGGGACCACGGTCGACCAGCCGCGAGACGATGTCGGCGACCTCGCAGAGCAGCCGGGTGGCGGCGTCGACGTCGTTCTCCTCGGTCTCGGTGTCGGCGACGTAGATGATGTAGCGGGCATCGAGCGGATCGGCGCTGGGCAGGCCCAGGCCGCTGAGCCGGTCCTGCAGGGCCTGTGCGGCGTCCGCGCGTCCGAGAACCGCCACCGATCCGGGTACCCCGTCGGCCGCGTCGGTGTTCGGCTGCCACGGCGTCCAGTCGATGACGTGGGCGACGGTGCTGGGATCGGCGGACGGAGTGAACCCGTGCACCGTCTGGTAGCGGACCCCGCGCAGGTCGACGCATGTCTGCCGGTCACCGGTCAGGACCATGACGTCGACGACGAGATCGTCGTCCGCACCCTCGCGGCGCCGGACATCGATCATGCCGCGGCCAGTACCGGGTGCCGCCGCGGAGACGTGGATGCTGTCCGCGGCGACCGGAAGCATCAGGGCGTCCGATGGGCCGACCAGGCGGGCCAGGTCAAGCGCCGCATCAAGCAGTGCGACGGTCGGCGGAACGGTTGACGCCTCCGGAGGCGCCTCGCCCAGCACGATCTCGGCGCGCAGTCGCCCCGGCGTCGACTCGTGCGAGTCGACCAACCACTCGAAGGCCCGCCCCTCGACCCCCCAGTCGCTCATGAGTTCGTCGACCGAGGCGGGGTCGTGTCCGGACTCGTCGCCGGCCCCGGAGTCGGTGCTGTCATCGGTCGCGGTCCGGGCGGGCAGGTTCGCCACCCGCGCGGTCACGTTCCCGATCCAGTACTGATCGGCATCATCGACAACGGCGGGGGCCGAGGAGATCGTGACCGTCTCGCCATCGGTGGACACCTGGACCGCGCGCGGCTGATCCAGCGTCAGCGGGCTGTCGAATCTGACGTCCTCGACGCCGTCGGCGCCGCACTCGGCGGCTGCCGCGGCCAGTGTCGCGATGAGGACCGACGGCGGGACGACGTCCACCCCGGCGATGCGGCGGAAGCCCGGGTAGGGCCTGCCCTGCGTCACCAGCCGCGCCTGCCACAGGTGCCCGCTCATCGATCCGGCCACCTGCGTGTGCGTGCCGAGGACCGTGCCGGGCTTCGGCGCCGATTCGCCCGTGTGCCGCGGCGCAGGCATGGGGATCCAGTGGTGGGAGTGCCGCCACGGGGTCGTGGGCAGCGCGATGTGCGGTTCGGCGCCGTGCGGGGTGACCGGCGGGCGGGTGGTGTGGGTCTCGTTGAGATGGGTGTGGAAGGTGAGGGTGTCGTCGTCGTCGCGGTTCAGGGTTGCGACGGTGTGGTGGTGGGTCTCGGTGAGGGTGTCGTCGATGGCGTAGGTCAGAACCGGGTTCGGGCTGATCTCGATGAAGGTGCCGTGCTCGGCGCCGGCGGCGGCGACCGCCTGGGTGAACCGGACCGGGTTGCGCAGATTGGAAACCCAGTGCTCCGCGTCGAAGACGGCGGTGCCGTCGCCCAACCCGTTCCCCGAGTCGCTGCGCTTCTGCCCGCCGGTGCGTCCGCCGGTGGTGACGAACACCGGGATGCTCGGCGGCTGCGGGCTCAGGTCGGCGAGTTCCGCGCGCAGATCGGGCAGGACGGGGTCGATGATCGAATGGTGGGAGGCGACGTCGACGTCGACGCGACGCGCCAGCCGGTCCTGCGCAGCCACCACCGCGATCACCGCGTCGACCTGGTCGGGCGGACCGGCGATCACGATCTGCCGCGGCGAGGCCTCCACCGCGACGCTCACGTCCGGGTAGTCGGCCAGGAACTCCTCGGCGTCGTCGCCGCTCACTTCCAGCAGCGCCATCGCGCCCTGCCCGGACAGCCGGGCCATCAGTCGCGAGCGGGTGGCGATGACCTTGAGACCGTCGGCGGCGCTCAGCGCCCCGGCCACGACGGCAGCGCTGACCTCACCCATCGAGTGCCCGATCACCGCATCCGGATGCACCCCGTAAGAACGCCACAGCGCCGTCAACGCCAACTGCACACCGACGAGCACCGGCTGAATGCGGTCGATGCCGACGACCGGCTCACCGGACTCGAGGACCTCGCGCAGGGAGAACCCGGCCTGCTCGACGAACGCCGGTTCCACGTCGTCGACGGCGGCAGCGAACGCGGGCTCGTCGGCGAGCAACTGCCGGCCCATCCCGGCCCACTGCGAACCCTGACCGGAGTAGACGAACACCGTGCCGGACCGGCAGGAGCCGTCATGCGGCCCGACCAGCCCGGGCGCGGAGTGCCCAGCGGCCAGCGCCGACAACCCGGCGACCGCCTGCGACCGATCCCGGGCCGACAGCGTGGCGAACATTCGATGCCCACCGCGATGGTGGTTGAGCGTGTGTGCCAGCTGGTCGAGGCTCACCTCGGGCCCCGCGGCCGAGAGCCACTGCGACAGCATCCCGGCCGTCGCCGCGATCCGCGCGGGATTCTTCCCGGAGATCACCAACGTGCTCACCGCCGGCGCCGGATCCGCCGGCTCTGACGACGGCTGTGCGGGCGCCTGCTCCAACACGACGTGCGCATTGGTTCCGCCGAAGCCGAACGAGGACACGCCCGCTCGCCGCGGACGACCCCGATCGATCCAATCGGTCTGCTCGGCAACGACTTTCAACCGCAGACTCTCGAACGGAATGTGCGGGTTCGGATTGGCGTACCCCACCGTGGCCGGGATCACCCCGCGGTCCAGGGCCAGCACCGCCTTGGCCAGTCCTGCCACACCGGCGGCGGCCTCCATATGTCCGAGGTTGGACTTCACCGAGCCGATCAACAGCGGGTCCTCGACCGGCCGGCCGCGGCCCAGGACCGTGCCCAGCGCCCGCGCCTCGATCGGGTCGCCCAGCAGTGTGCCGGTGCCGTGCGCCTCGACGTAGTCGACGTCGCGCATGTCGACTCCGGCGTCGGCGTACGCCGCCCGCAGGACCGCCATCTGGGCTGCCGGATTGGGCGCCATCAAGCCGTTGGATCGGCCGTCCTGGTTGACCGCCGACCCGCGCACCACCGCCAGCACCCGGTCGCCGTCGCGCAGGGCGTCGCTGAGCCGCTTGAGCACGATCACACCGGCGCCCTCGCTGCGCACGAAACCATCCGCGGAGGCGTCGAAGGAGTGGCATCCGCCCGATTGCGACATCGCTTCGGCCACGTCGAAACTGCGCGTCGGGGCCGGTGTCAGCAGCACGTTGACCCCCGCCGCCAACGCGGTATCCGACTCCCCCGACCGCAGACTCTGGCAGGCCAGGTGCATGGCCACCAACGACGACGAACACGCGGTATCCACCGTGACCGACGGACCGCGGAAATCATAGAAGTACGACAACCGGTTGGCGATGATGCTCATCGCGCCGCCGGTTCCGGACCAGGCGTCCACCGCGCTCAAATCCGATGCCGCCAGGTAGCCGTACTCACCCAGGCACGCGCCGGCGAAGACACCGGTCTGCGTGTGGCGCAGCGACTGCGGCGCAATACCCGCGTGTTCGAGGGCCTCACTGGTGACCTCGAGCAGCAACCGCTGTTGGGGGTCCATCTTGTCGGCTTCGCCTGCGGGAATCTCGAAGAACTCCGCGTCGAAGGCGGCGACGTCGTCGAGGAAGCCACCCCAACGGGTCGTCGTGGCAAGGGCCGCCGAGTCCTCGGCGGACCCGTCCAGGAACCGATCCCATCGCCCCTGCGGCACCTTCCCGATACCGCAGTTGCCCTCGACGAGGAACTCCCACAACGCATCCGGGCCTTGAACCCCGCCGGGAAACCGGCAACCCACCCCGATCACCGCGATGGGCTCGCGCTCCCCGATGACGCCCCGGCCGTCGGCGGCGGCGGGCAGCGGCACCGGCTCCACCTCGCCACCGGTGAGATAACAGGCAAGCGCATTGACCGTCGGGTACTGCCAGAGATCCACCGGCGACAGCTGCCGGCCCAACAACTCCGAGAGTTCGCCGATCATCACGACGGCGTCAGCCGAGCCGACCGCGAGGTCGTTCATCGATGCGTCGCAGTCGATCTCGTCCGGACTCAGACCGATGGTGTTGACGAGATAGTCGACCAGCCAGTCCCTCAGGCCGTCCTCGTCCAGCTCCGGGTTCACGTAGCGTCCATCCGGCTGAACTGGTCCAGCCGGTACTGCTCCACACATGCCGAGCGCCGAACCTTGCCGCTGGTGGTGATCGGCAGCGATCCCTGGCCAACCAGCACCAGGTCCCCCACCCGCACGCCGTGGGTGTGCTTGACGGCCGCGGCGACCCGGCGCTTGATGTCGCGGAGTTTCTCGACCGCTTCCTCCGACGTACCGCCGGGTGGTTTGATCTCCGCGATCGCGACCAGCTTCTCGGTGGTCTCGTCCTGGATGGACACGGCGGCCACCCGGCCGGCGGTGATCTCGCCGATGGTCAGTTCGATGTCGTCGGGATAGTGGTTGCGCCCGTCGACGATCAGCAGATCCTTGATCCGGCCGATGATGAACAACTCGCCGTCGAAGATCACGCCCAGATCGCCGGTCGTCAACCACGGTCCCTTCGGCGTTCCCTCCGACGGGGCCGCCAGCTGACCACCGAATGTGCGGGCCGTCAGTTCCGGGTTGCGCCAGTAGCCGGCCGCCACCTGATCGCCGTGCACCCAGATCTCGCCCACTTCGCCGGCAGGCCGCTGCATGTGGGTCTCCGGATCGACGATCCGTACGTCACACGACCGCGGAGCGCCGCACCCCACCAGTTCCGAGCCGCCATCGGCGCACAGCGCCGCGTGGCCTGCGGCGAGTTTCTCGGAGTCGAAACGGACCTCGGTCGGGGCGCGCCCACCGGGTGAGGCCACCACGTACACCGTCGCCTCGGCCAGCCCGTAGGAGGACCGGACCGTGGACACCGGCAGGCCGAAGTTCGCGAACCGTTCGTTGAAGCGGTGCAGCGTGCTGGGGTGGACGCGTTCGGCGCCACTGATGATGCCGAGCAGCCCGCTGAGGTCGAGCCCGGCCATGTCCGCATCCGAGGTCCGGCGGACCGACAGTTCGAAACCGAAATTGGGCGCGGCGCTGAAGGAGCTCTTGTTCTTGGCCAGCTGCTGGATCCAACGCGCCGGTTTGGCAAGGAATGCCATCGGGCTCATCAGCACGCCCGGGCGGTCCACGACCAAGGGCCCCAGCACACCCATGATCAGGCCCATGTCGTGGTAGAAGGGCAGCCACGACACCATGGTCGCGTCTAAGGGGGCCTCGCCCCCCAGGTGTTCGGCGTAGTCGCCGATGATCTGGCGGAGGTTGCTGACGACGTTCTTATGGGTCAGTGCCACCCCGGCGGGCTGACGCGTCGAACCGGAGGTGTACTGCAGATACGCAATCGCCGAGTCCGAAACCTTCGCCGCCGGCAACGGGCCGGCGTACGGGTCGAGCGCGTCGACCTCGATGACCTCGGCAGTGGAGCCGCCCGACTGGGCGCCGGCATACGGCACGACATCCGCGACGACGGCGGAGGTGGTCAGGAGGACCGTGGGAGCGGAATCGCGCAGCGCGCCGACAACTCGCTCGTCGAGACCGCCGGGAGCGGGCACAGGCAGCGGAACGGCGACGAAACCGGCATGCATGGCCCCGTAGAAAGCGACGATGTAGTCCATTCCCTGGGGAGCCAGGATCGCGGCCCGGTCTCCGGGCGATCCGCACTGCAGCAGTCGCGCTGCGACCGCCTGGACCCTCTCGTGGAGTTCGGACCAGGTGACCGTGTCGGCAAATCCGGCCGGATCGATCTCGAAATCGAGAAAGGTATAGGCGAGGTCGTTCGGCTGCTGCTCAGCTCTGTTTTCCAGCAGTTCGGGAATAGACAACTGAATCTCCGGCATCACTAATCTTCACGCCCCAACCAGTGCACGTCTCTCAGCAGGACAGGTTAACACTTCACAACCCGCCCTCGAGGACACGTTCTCAGGAAAAAGCTTATCTGTTCTCAGCAAAAATTAATCTTAGTGCGAGCAATTTCATAGTAAGCGTCGCAGGCGCCAGTTCAGCCTCGGCCGATCCGCATCAGCGGAAATGCAGCCCCCGGGGCCCTACACCTCGGCGGATTTCTGGACCCTGCCCTCGATGTCCGCGGCCAACTCGGCCAGGTGATCGTTGATGTAGAAGTGGTGGCCGGGGAACTCGCGCAGGGCGAACTCCCCGGTGGTGCGCTGCGCCCAGGGGGCAAGCCGTTCGACGGTGCCGATCTCGTCCTCGTCACCGACATACGCCGTGATCGGGCACGACACCGTGGCATCCGGCGGGCACTCGTAGGCCATGATGGCCTTGAACCCCCGCAGGGTCGGCAGGATCCGGGCCGCGAACTCCTCGTTCTCCAGGAACTCCGGGTTCACACCGGTCATCGTGGCGACGGCCTCGAGCAGTCCCCGGTCGGACTCCGGGATGTACTCCGCGCCCACCGCCCCCGGTGCCGGCGACGCCGACACGAACAACGCCGAGATCGGATTGCCCGCCGCCTCGTACCGCCGGGCCACCTCGAAGGCCACCAGGGCGCCCATGCTGTGGCCGAAAAAGGCCACCGTGCCGTCGGAAGGCGCGGGCAGCAGTTTCATCACCCGGTCCGCGAGGTCAGGAATGCTGCGGAACGAGGTGAGGTCGTGAGTGCCGCCTTTGCCGGGGTACTGCACGGCGACGCGCTTGATGTCCGTCGTGAACGCCTTGGCGAACGGGACGTAGTACGTCGGCGACCCGCCGGCATGCGGGAAGATGAACAGCGTCGTTGGCCCGGTCACCGGCCCAGATTACTACCGGTGCCGGTCCCCACCACCCGCTCTAATCGGTGGCGAAGGCCGCCTCGGCGTCCCGGTTGAGGTCGACGTAGGCCTTTTCGCTGACGTCGAAGGCGACACCCTGGATGGCTCCGCCGGTGAATCTGCCGGGGTTCTTGTACTGCGCCGAGACGTTGTCGCCGCTGTCGTACCCGACGCACAGTCCGTCTCCGGCCAGCGTGAATTTACCGATCTGGGCGCGCATCGGGCCTTCTGCCACCGGCTTGCCGTTGACGAACAGCGTGGCCTTCCCGATCGACTCGCCGTGTTCGCCGGCCTTCTCGCGGGTGAACTCCATGCCGAGCGTCTGCTTGCCCGGCGAGAGCGGAGGCGAGACGAAGTCCTGTTCAGGCTTGATGCCCAGGAAGTTGTAGACGTAGTGCAACCGGCCGTCCTTGATGAACATGGTGTGCCCGCCGAACCGCGATCCGCGCGCGAAGATCACACCGTCTGCGTCGGTCTGCAGGTCGACGTTGGCGATCACCTTGTAGGACCGGCCGCGGATGCTGACCGCCACGCCCTCGGGCACCGGCGCGGTATCCGGGTAGTAGATATAGCGGTCCCGCGGCGGCTCGGACTGCGGACGGGGCGTGCCGGCCTGCTCCACCGCCGAGCGGTCGTCGAGGGGCAGGACGAAGTTGTCCCTGGCCTCCTCGTCCCAGGCCTTGATGAGCTCCGTGAGCTTGTCGGGGTACTGGTCGGCGACGTTGGTGGACTCCGAGCGGTCCTCGTCGACGTGGTACAGCTCCCACCGATCCTGGTCGAAGTGGCCCTTGTTGCTCAGCGGCGCGTGCAATGCGGCCGCCTTCCAGCCGTCCTGCCAGATGCCGCGGGTGCCGAGCATGGCGAAGTACTGCCGCTTGCGCGCGGTGGGCGCCTTCTCGTCGTCGAAGCTGTACCGCATCGACACCCCGTTGAGCGGGTACTGCTTGATGCCCTTGTACTCCTGGGGCATCTCCAACCCCGCTACATCGAGAACCGTGGCGGCGACGTCGGTGGCGTGGTGGTACTGGCTGCGCACCTGGGCCTTCGATGTGATGCCCTTGGGCCAGGAGATCACCATCGGATCGCAGGTGCCGCCGGCGAACTGCGCGTAGCGCTTGAACATCTGGAACGGGGTGGAGAAGGCGGTGGCCCAGCCCGTCGGGTAGTGCTCGTAGGTGTCGGGGCTGCCGAGGGTGTCGATGTACTTCATGTTCTCCGACAACTCGTCGGGATAACCGTTGAAGAACTTGTTCTCATTGACCGACCCGTTCGGCGATCCCTCACCGGAGGCGCCGTTGTCGGCGCAGTAGAAGACGATCGTGTTCTCCAACTGCCCGGTCTGCTCCAGATAGTCGACGATCCGCCCGACCTGGGCATCGGTGTACTCCGAGAACCCCGCGTACACCTCGGCCAACCGCGAGAAGAGCTTCTTCTCGTCGGCATTGAGCGTATTCCACGGCCGCACAGCATCATTGGCGGCCGCAACGTCCTCGGGCAGCGGGTTGATGGGGGTCATCTTGGTGCCCTCGGGCAGCACACCCTTGGCGACCATGCGGGGCAGCACCCAGTCCCGGTAGGCCTCGTACCCGTCGTCGAACTTGCCCTTGTACTTGTCGATGTACTCCTGCGGCGCCTGATGCGGAGCGTGGTTGGCACCCGGGCAGAACCACATGTACCAGGGCTTGGACGGATTCGACGACTTCTGATCCCGCAACATCCGGATCGCATTGTCGGCCAGGTCCTTGGAGAGGTGGTAACCCTCCTCCGGGCCGAACGGTTGCTCGACGAAACGGTTGTCCTCGACCAGGTCCGGGTACCACTGGTTGGTCTCCCCGCCCAGGAATCCGTAGAACCGGTCGAAGCCCTTCTGCAGCGGCCACTCCGACTTACTGCCGCCGCTGGACACGTCCTCCTCAGGGACGTTGTGGTTCTTACCGATCCAGAAGGTGCTGTAGCCGTTGTCCTGCAGCACCTGCCCGATCGTGGCGCACTGCGCGGGCAGACGCGCGGCCATCCCGGGGAAACCGTTGGAGCCCTCGGTGATCGACCCGGACCGGTTCACATGCTGGCTGCGCCCGGTGAGGAAGCAGGACCGGGTCGGCGAGCACAGCGCGGTGGTGTGGAACTGCGAGTACATGATCCCGTTGTCGGCCAGTCGTTGCATGACCGGCATCTCGATCCGCCCGCCGTAGGGCGACCACGCGGCCAGGCCGGTGTCGTCGTAGAGCACCACCAGGATGTTCGGCGCGCCATCGGGCGCCTTCTTCAACTCGAACGGCGTCCAATCCGGCGTGGAGTCGCGGACGTCCAACTCGATCTTGCCGTCGAAGCCGTCATTGATTCCGGTGCCGTATCCCGGTGGTCCGTCACCACTGGCGGTCGAGCCACTTCCATTTCCGCCCTTGGAGTCGCATCCGGCGGCCAGTGCTCCGGCCGCGGCGACTCCCATACCGGCCGCCAGACCACCGAGCATCTTTCGCCTGGACAGCGCACTGCCGCCCGGTTGCTCTTCAGGCGTCGCGGCGCTGTCGGTCCTGGATTCGGTCATCGCAACTTCCTTCTATCGGTTTGCCGTAGCTGGTCCGGCACGTGCAATCTACTCAAGTTCGCCCAGACTGTCCTCGAGATAGTCCAGGAGTCGCTGCAGTTTCGGCACCGCCCGCCGGCACCCGACGAGTCCGAATTCCAGGTGGTCGGCGTAGCTCAGACAGGTGATGTTGAGCGCCTGGTTCTCGGTGGGGATGGACAGCGGATAGATCGCCTCGAGTTCCGCGCCGTTCCAGTGCAGCCGCTCCCTGGGACCCGGCACGTTGGAGATGAGCACGTTGTACGGCGGCGCCACCGAGGAGGCGCCCGGAACGCGCGTCAACGCCGAGGGCCCGATGGTGGTGAGCACGCCCAGCGCCGCCATCTGCAGGCCGGGCCGGTCGGCCATCACCGCCTTGGTGGCCCGCATCGACGAGGTGATGGTCTCCAGTCGGGCCTCCGGGTCGGCCAGATCGGTCGCGAGATTGCACAGCACGAAGGTGATCGCGTTGCCCTCGTCGGCGCCGGAACCCCCGGTGCGCATCGACACCGGGATCGAGGCGATCAACGGTTCGTCCGGCAGCGCATCGTTGGCGAGCAGGTATCGGCGCAGAGCGCCGGCGCTCATGGCCAGCACCATGTCGTTGAGCGTCACTCCGCGGGCCTTGGCGACCTTCAGGATCCGGGCGATGTCCCAGGACTGCGCGGCCACCCTGCGCGAGCCGCTGATGGGAACATTGAGCATGCTCCTCGGAGCCTCGTACGGCAGCACCGCCGTCTGATCCTTCAGCGCCGCGCGCCCGTACTGGGCGAGCATGGACCCCATCCCCCGGAAACCCATGAGTGTTCGTCCCGCGTTGCGGAATGTCTCGACGGGGTGGACAACGCGACCCTTCGTCGGCGTTGTCGCGGTGGCATCGAGGGGTGTCCACATCGGCGGCCTGCCCCGGACGCCCGGATCAGGACTGCACGACTGCAACACTTTTCGGGTCAACGTGATGCCGTCGGCCAACGCGTGATGAGACTTGGCGTACGTCGCGAAGCGGCTGTCGGGCAGACCCTCGATCACGTGGTACTCCCACAGCGGCCGGTGCCGGTCCAGCAGGCTGCCGTGCAATCGTGAGATCAGTTCCAGGAGTTCGCGGATCCGCCCTGGCCTGGGCAGCGCTGACCGCCGCACGTGGTACTCGATGTCGACCTCGGCCTCGGTCCTCCACCAGAAGTTGCCGACGGACTCGACCGGGTCGCGGGGGCGGCGGGCGAACATCGGCGCCACATCGGTGTAGGTCAGCAACTGCCGGTACAGGTCGCCGACGTAGTCCTCGTCCGCACCGGGCGGCAGGTGGAACAGCTGCAATCCGCCCACATGCATCGGATGCTCGCGCGCCTCCTGAATGAGGAAGGCCGAGTCCAGTGGCGCAATCATTCCCATGGCCGGTTTGCCCTCCCGATAGCGCTGTAGCGTGAGACTTCAGGGTGTAACCTTCCGCCGCCCTTGTCTTGGGATTAGGCGAGACACATTGCGGCAACGTGTTCGAGCAGACAGCAGGGGGTGAACGGTTTCGATGCATAACGGGGAAGCCGCCGAACAGAAGTGGTTCGACGACTTCGCCCTCGCATCAGAGAGTTCGCAGACTCTCGACGCCCTCGTCGCGGCTCTCAACGACCGGATCATGGAGGGGCTGCCGGAGCTCGCCGATCCGACACTTCGGACTGAACTGGACGCGAGCACCCGTTCCCACTGGAAAGGGTTTCTCACCGTGGTGAATCGGGACACCATCGACGTCCAACCAGCGCCACCGATTTACGATTTCGCCCGAACTCTGGCGCGGCGCGGCTTCGAACTCCCGGTGCTGCTGTCGGCATACCGGATCGGCCAGCGTGCAACCTGGGACTTCATCACCGACCTGCTGCGAACCGAGGTGACCGACCCGGATCTGCGATCAGCAGTGCTGCTTCGGTTCTGGACGCATGCGACCCAATGGATCGACACCGTGATCGAGTCATTGATCCCGGTATTCACCGACGAGCGGGAGCAGAGTCAGCGCGGGAGACTCGCCCGGCGGGCCGAGATCGCGAAGGCAATCCTTGCCACACAGTCCATCAATATCGACTCTGCTGCAACAACTCTCGGCTATCCTCTGCGGCAGCGCCACACCGCCTTCACTCTTCGGGTCGAAGACGAGGTCCCCGATTTCGACGTGCACCGCCTGCTCGAACTGGCTGCGGCAGCAGTCAGCAAAGGACTCGGCGGCGGACAGCCATTGATCATCTCCAGCGGCGCACGCTCCGCATGGTGCTGGACCGCTCAGCAGTCTCCTGCAGAGGATGATGGAGCCATCCCGCTCCCCCAGTTCGTCCGTGCGACGGTCGGAACGTGCCATCCGGGCTTGAGTGGGTTTCGCCTAACACATATCGAAGCGGTCGCGGCACTCGCCATCGCTGAACGCAACGAAGATCCCGTGGTCCGCTACCCGGATGTCGAGCTCGCCT
>CAISDL010000146.1 GCA_903884065.1 uncultured Actinomycetes bacterium
ACCGGTGACACCGTTGATCGCGTCCTCAATGGCCCGATAGCCGGTGCAGCGACAGAGGTTTCCCTTCAGTGCGTGCGGCAGGTCCCGTTTCTGTTCGTCGGTCAGAGCGGCCGCGGTCATGATCATCCCGGCCGTGCAGAACCCGCACTGGAACCCCGGTGCGTCGCGGAACTGCCGCTGCATCGGGTGCAGGTCGTCGGGCGTGCCGAGACCCTCGATGGTGGTGACCTCCCGGTCCTCAGCACGGAATGCCGGGGTGATGCAACTGTTCACCGGCCGGCCGTCCAGCCAGACGGTGCACGCCCCGCAGTCGCCGGTATCGCAGCCCTTCTTCACACCGTGGCAGCCCAGGGCGCGCAGGAAGGTGCGCAGGCACTGGCCCGGACGTGGTTCGCGCTCGACGGTTTCGCCGTTGACGGTATAGGTCATCACCGGCCCCCGGTGGCCAGCAGTTCCAGTCGGATCTCCTCGGCGTAATGCTTGGCCAGGTGACACCGATGGTCGGGTGTTCCGTTCGCGTCGTCGAACCACACCGCGTCGGGCAGTGCGTCGATGGCCTGTTGCAACACGCCGCTATCCGGAATCATGTTGAACGCCAACTGGATCGGATGAGTGGTCGCCGCGGTGATGGTCAGCAGAAAGTCGCTGGTATCGGGTGAGCGGGTGGCGACCATGAAGATCGTCGACCGTCCGAGTTTGGTCAGCGTGAAGCGGCGATGTGCGTGGCGCTTCCGCAAAGCGCTGATCGGAATGTCGATGCTGCGCAACACTTCACCGGGCTGCAGCACGTTCTGGTGGTCTCCGGTCACGAAGTCGGCCGCGGCCACCGTCCGCTCGGAGCCGTCGGGGGCCCACAGCGTGTAGGCGGCTTCGAGTGCAACAGTCAGGGTGATCATCGGGCCGGCGGGCAATGACAGGCAGATGTTGCCCCCGACCGTTGCCGAGCTGAGCACTTTGAACGAGGCGAGGAACGCCTCGCAACTCGTCGTGAACAGGTAGCCCGCCGCCCAGTCGGCGGGCGCCTCGAATGCGTATAACTCCGCCATCGAACAGGTCGCCGCGATCCGCAGACCGGTATCGGTGACCTCGAGGGACCGCCAGCCGAGCGCGGGCAGGTCGATCAGACGGCGCAGGCCAGGTTGCGGTTCGGAGAACAACCAGGTTCCCCCGGCCAGCCACGCGTCGCCGTCGCGCCACAGCGCGCCGGGCCACTCCGGTGGCCGGCGGACGATGTCCTCGACGGTGTTGAGATCTACGTCAAATCCCTTTCAACCGCGCTACCCCGCACAGCCGTTGCCGGGAGCACCAACACAGGCCGTCGGAACCATCGAAGGAAGTGGATTCAGAGCCGTCGGGGAAAACGAGCCCGGAGCGCCCTTCTCGGCCGGCGTCAGCGTGACCGAGCTTGAGTCCGGCGTGGTGGTTGCCGACGGAGATTCCGTGGCAGCGGGTCCGCAGGCGGTCAGGACACCCATGACGACGATAGCCACTCCGCCCGCAACGAGTCCGATCTGATCCCTCCGATGATGGGCACCCAATTGTCCGCTCCCGTCGATTCCCGGCGGCCTGTCCGTGGTGCATCGATGTTAGTGAAAATGCCGACCGGCGGAGTGCATTCAACGGGCATCGGCTCGATCGCAGTTCTATGCTTCACCGATTCACGGTGATGGGAGTTCCATGCGGCACGCGGTCGGCCGAGCGCTGATTGCGGTGGCCGTCGCCGCGGCCGCCGTCGTGGCGCCGGCGTCAGTCAGACCGCCCATTCCCCGCGTGATCACCGGACCCTATGCATCCCTGCTGGCGGCATCAACCGATCTCGGTCCGGCGCGTTCGGCTCGGATACAGCTGACCGCAGCGCTGACCCAGCCGTCCTCGCCGACGGCGTTGCTTCGCTGGACCAGCCGCCTCGGACTCACGGCGCGCTGGCGCCCCGGTGACGACTGGGCGATCATCGAGGGCACGCCCGCGGCGGTGGCGGGCGCGTTCGGTGTCGCGGTCCGGGATTACCGGGGACTCCTC
>CAISDL010000147.1 GCA_903884065.1 uncultured Actinomycetes bacterium
GGTTAGCATCGCCTGAAATCGAGGGTTGGTGATGTCGAGTTGATGACTCTGCACAAGCTCACTGCCGGTGATGGATATCAGTACCTGATCCGGCAAGTGGTGGCGTTGGATGACACCCGTCGCGGCCGGGCGTCTTTGGCTGATTACTACTCGTCGAAGGGGGAGACGCCGGGGCGATGGATGGGCGGCGGACTGGCGTCCTTAGGCAAACCGGTGGGCCGAGATCTGGGGGATCCGTTGGTCGCCGAGTACTGGACGGTGGCTGAGGGTTCGGAGGTTAGCGAGCCTCAGATGAAGGCGCTCTTCGGTGAGGGTCTACACCCCAACGCCGAGAAGATCGCCGAGGTTCTGCTCGATCGTGGCGCCGCTGTCGCCGCAGCGGCGTCGCGTTTGGGGCGTGTTTTTCGCATCGACTCGGGGGAGAACGCGTTCATCCGCCGGCTGCGCGAGGCCTACGGCGACTACAACATCAGCGTCGGCGCGAACCGTTCCGCCAAGATTCCCGACGAGATTCGCGCGGAAATCCGGTCGGCGTTAGGGCGGGAGATGTTCGCCGAGGAGCACGGCCGCGCACCGTTTGATGCCCGGGAGTTGTCGGGTTTCGTCGCGCGGCACTCGGCGTCGAAGACGAAGGCAGTGGCGGGTTATGACCTGACCTTCACTCCGGTGAAGTCGGTATCGGTGGTGTGGGCGTTGGCCCCGCGCGCGCTCGCCCGCCAGATCGAGCAGGCGCATCGGCGTGCGGTCGAGGTGGCGATCGACTTCCTGGAAGAGCATGCGGCCTTCACCCGGATGGGGTCGCGGGCGGCGGCGCAGGTGGACACGACGGGGTTGATCATCGCGGCCTTCGATCACCGCGACTCCCGCGCCGGCGATCCGAACCTGCACACCCACATCACCGTCAGCAACAAAGTGTGCGCGATCGGCCCGGACGGAATTCCGCGCTGGCTTGCCCTCGACGGCACGCCACTTCATCAGTCAACCGTGGCCGCCTCGGAGGTCTACAACACCGCACTGGAGGGCTTGCTGACCGAGCTGGGTTTCCGTTTCGTCGGCACCGACCGCGGCCCGGGCAAGCGGTGCGTGCGCGAGATCGACGGCGTCTCGGCGGAGGTGAACCGGCGGTTCTCGGCGCGGCGCAACGCGATCGAAACCCGGGTGGGGGAGTTGGCGAAGGCCTTCCAGAATCAGCACGGACGTGAGCCCACCGTGACCGAGTTCATCGCCTTGTCTCAACAGGCAACCCTGGAAACGCGCGCCACCAAGCACGAGCCACGCGCCTTGGGCGAGCAGCGCCAGACCTGGCGGACCCAGGCCGCCGAAGTCCTCGGCGGGGTACGGGAAGTCGACGCGATGATCGCCGCCGCCTCGTCACACGCCACGATCCGGCCCCCGGCGATCGACCAGACGACCGTCGACAGGTTGGCCGGCGCGGTCATCGAGCGGGTGTCGGCGTCACGCTCAACGTGGCAGATACATAACATTCGCGCCGAGGCCGAGCGGCAGATCCGCTACGCCGATCGCGCCGGGGACCGCGAGGCGGTTCAGCGGATCGTCGCCGCCGCGATCAGCGAGCACAGCGTGGCGGTGGCACGCCAGATCGACGCTGAGACCGGCGAGCCTGACGTGTTGCGCCGCCGCGACGGCTCAAGTGTCTACACCCGCCACGGCGAGACCGTCTATTCCAGCGCCGCCGTCCTGGCCGCGGAGCGCCGGATTCTGGAGGCGGCCGAACTCGGCGGGGGCCGCGCCGCCGAGGACAGCGACATCGCGTTGGCGCTGTTGGAAGCCGACGCCAACGGGTGCCCGCTCAACGACGGGCAGCACGCACTGGTGCGGGAGATGGCCGCCTCCGGGGCGCGGGTTCAACTCGCCGTCGCCCCGGCCGGCACCGGGAAGACCACCGCGACCGCCGCACTCGCCGCCGCGTGGCGCAACAGCGGGGGCACGGTCGTGGGCTTGGCGCCGACGGCTGCGGCGGCGGAAGTGCTCGCGGGCGAACTCGGCTCAGCCACCGACACCATCGCCAAACTCGTCCAACTGTCCCGCCCCGACCCGCACCAGCCGGGCTGCGCTGATGACCCGGCGCGGGTCTGGTTCGACGCCATCGACGCCACCACACTGGTCGTGATCGACGAAGCCGGGAAGGCCTCCACCGCAGAACTCGACGCCGTCATCCACCACGCACTGGCGCGCGGGGCGAGCGTGCGTCTCATCGGCGACGACCATCAACTGACGTCGGTGTCGGCCGGCGGCGTGCTGCGCGACCTCGCCGCCCACCGGAATACGCTGACCCTCTCGGAGGTCGTTCGGTTCGGTGACAGCGAGCGCGGCCGAGCCGAGGGGGCGGCCAGCCTCGCCCTGCGCGCGGGAGATCCGGCCGGGATCGCCTTCTATCTCGACCACCGGCGCATCCATGTCGGGGCCGACGCGATGGCCGCCGACATGGCATACGAAGCCTGGCGGGCAGACCTCATTGCCGGCCGCGACAGCGTCCTGCTCGCCCCGACCAACGCCCTGGTCGCTGAACTCAACGACCGCGCCCGCGCCGATCGGATCGCCTCGGCAGGACAGAGGATCGGCTCGACTGTCACCTTGGGCGATGGTCTGGAAGCCTCAGTGGGGGACTGGATCGCCACCCGAAGCAATGCCCGCTGGCTGCGCAGCGGGGACCGGACCTGGGTGAAGAACGGACACCGCTGGATCATCCGCACGGTTGAGGCCGACGGTTCACTGACCGTCAGCCCGCTGTGCGGCGACACCGACGCTGTCGTGCGACTGCCCGCCCGTTACGTCTGCGCCCACACCGCCCTGGGTTATGCGGCCACTATCGACACCCGCCAGGGCGTCACCGCCGACACCTGCCACGTCGTGGGCAACGATCAACTCAGCCGCCAACACCTCTATGTGGCGCTGACCCGTGGCCGCGAGGAGAACCATCTCTACTTCTCCACCGCCGAGGCTGACCCGCACCGCATCCTCACCCCGAAAGCCACCCACCCGCCGACGGCGGTGGACATCGTCACCGCGATCCTGCGCCGCGACGGGGCGCAGCAGTCGGCCCACTCGGCGAAACGGATGGCGGCCGACCACTTCGCCCGGCTCGGACGGGCTTCGGACATGTATCTCGACGCTCTCGGCGCGGCGGCCGAACACACCGTCGGGGCGCAGACGATGCACCAGATCGACACCGCGGCGGCCCAACTCGAGGCGGGTCTGACCGAGTATGGGGCGTGGCCGGTACTGCGCCGCCACCTCGCGCTACTTGCTTTAGACGGTGAGGATCCCGTTGCTGCCCTTCATCGGGCGGCAGCCGCCAGCGATTTGAGCGGTGCCCGTGACGCTGCGGCCGTACTGGACTGGCGGCTACCCATCACCACCGCTGCCGGCGCGGGTCCGTTGCGCTGGCTTGATCCGATTCCGGATCCGTTGGCCGCGGACCCGACATGGGGACCGTATCTTTCGGCCCGCGCCGGCCTGGTCGACGAACTAGCGGCGCAGGTTCGTGACGCTGCGTACCAGTGGAGCGCTGCGACCGTTCCGGCCTGGGGCCGACCTATGCTGAGTCACCCCCGGCTGGTGGCGGAGATCGCGGTGTTCCGCGCCTCCCACGGTGTCGATCCCGCTGACACCCGCACTACCGGACCGCAGCAATACGCGAACCGCTCGGCACGGGTTCAAAAAGACGTACTCGAAAGCCTCGAGGAGGCTCTGCCCTTCGCCGATCCGGGCACCCGACGGTGGCGCCGTGTCGCCGAGACCCTCGACCGGCGGATCACCGCCGACCCGTTCTGGCCGCAACTGACCGCCCGCCTCGACGGCATTGCGAAGGGCGGTGCCGACGTCAACAGACTCCTTCGGCGGGCGATGATACGCGGCGGCCCACTGCCCGACGAACTTCCCGCCGCCGCCCTTTGGTGGCGCCTTGCCGGCAACCTCGCGCCAATCACTGGCAGCGCCGCCAGTGAGCGCTCGGATCGCACCGCGTACGCCCACAACGCCACCGCATTGGATGTGGATGTGGCTGATCTGCGGGCACGCCGCAATGCTGCACGGGCGGCGGTCACGGTTCTCGAGAGCGCCATCTTCACCGGATCCGGGGGCCCAGCCGAGCGCGCCGGAGCCGCTGAACTCGCTGAACTGCACCGTCGGCACGTTGAACAACGGCCCCACTTGCACCGGCTGGCGCACGCTCACGCGGACTGGATCGACGCCGAACGCACCTACGAGCAGCATCAGATCCTGCTCGATGAACTCGCTGACCAGATCGCTTCCGCCGTGGCCCGCGGCGATGACACACTCGCCGGGATCTACCGAGACCACCAGTCAACACTCAAGAATCACAGCGAGAGCATCGCCGGTCACCGGGACTATTGCTGCACCGAACGCGCAGCCGCCTACCGCGCCCTGATGGAGAAGGCCGGGGGAGAAGGGGGCATCGTCAGCGAACGCGACCTTCATCAACTGCACCAGTGCGCAATGAAATCCGATGTCGTCAGTCTTCACCAGGCACGCCTGCATGCCCGTGAGTTGGACAATCGGCTCTATCGGGCCGAAGCCGCCGCCGCGCGTGCCTTCGCTCGGGCTGCCACGGCAACGCAGAGCGTGACAGAAGCGTCAACCATGAAAGCTGCTGCCGAGAACTACACCGTGGATCAGGATCTCCAGCAGCTCAAGGAAGAAATAGCGATACTGGAGATCGCCGGAAGTCGCAGTCCGGCAACGCGTTACAACTCGGCCGGGTCGCAATCCGTGGATCACCACATCAGCACGATCGTGGCTTCTGTCGCTGGCAGCGATATGTCTGTTCAGCCCGTTCGGATCAATGCAGCTGAACAGAAGCACGCGATCCTCAACGGTGTCGCACTGGCCGCCCATCACAGCGGGCGACACGTGCTCGCACTCCCGGCCACCGCAGCGGCGATCGAATTCGCGTCGTCCTGCCGCTACAGTCACCACACCGTGCCGGCCGCAGACGGGATCGGCAAGCTGCACCACAAACAGTTCCGGCTCGAACCCGGCGCCCTGGTCGTTATCGACGACGCCGACCACCTCACCGCCAAGCAGCTCACCTGGTTGATCCGCAACGCCGGAACAACAAACACCCAACTCCTCCTGGCCGTTTCGCAAAATGCAGCCGGCGGGCCAAGTCGCTACTTGGTCGACGCCCTGGCTGACAACCTCCCATGGTCTACAGGCCGCGACAACGTCACCGGGGGATCGCTCTCCGCGATGAGCCGTGTTGCCGCCCATCTCAACGACCGTGACCATCTCTCGACGACGGAGAGGACTGCCGCCGCCCTGCTGGCCCACCGCGACGAACGCGTCGAGTCCTATCGGGAATTGGCGGCTCCGCTGAAGTTCAGGAGCCACGCCAGAGCCAGCACTGAGCGCGATGAGGGACTCAGCCTCTAGCGCACGGTGAACTGCTTACGGGAAGTCCATTTCGGACCGGATAGCTTCCTCGAGAACGTGGCGCGGACCGCCCATGTCGTTCCACCAATTGACCAAAGCGATCGCGGTACTGCGGTTCAACCGACGCCGCAGGAAATCCGCTCTCTCCCTGGCATGATCACCTGAAGTGGTGAACATCTGGTGCCTCTCCCGGTCGGTCAGGGAGATGTGGGTCAGACACCCACCCGACCAGCTGCCATGACCAAGATCGAGAGCCGAACCGTCACAGCCCGGGGCGTCGCACCGAGGTGCGTCCGCTCGATTCGAGGCTGACGACACCCCTGCGTTCACTGCCTGCTCGATTGCCAGAGTTGCGTTCTCAGCCGGGGACAGCGCAGTGAATCCCAACCTCTTTTCGGTCGCAGCCCGGTAGACCGCTTGAAGATCGTGCCGAAGCTCATTGGCGCACTCCGCCAGTTCGATGGCGTCTGGCTCCGCATCCCCGATTACGTCCCAGAGACTTTCGAAAAAGGCATCGAAGATGACATCGCAGCAGAACATGTGCCAACACAGCTGTTCAAGAACGACCAAGGTGATCCGGCTTCTCGGGTCATCATCGAGATCGGCTGAGTGGTCGGAGGGCATAGGTTCTCCAAGTTTCCGAGGCGCAGGGAAGGCTTAAGGATAAGGCCGATAACAGTTGAGTGCAATACACATGGGCCGGATGCGCTCTGGCCTGTAACGCGCGGGCCGTATGAGGTTGTGAACCATGCCCAAGGCCGAGTCCTCCGCGCTCAACGAAACCACCCGCGTCTTCGGCGAACGTGTCAGGGCGCGCCGGCTCGAACTCGCACTCAGCCAGGAGGCGGCCGCCGTCCGATGCGCCATCCACTGGACGCAACTGGGGAAGGTTGAGCGTGGGCAGCGGAGCTTGCGACTGGAAACCATCGTAAAGATTGCCGCCGGCCTCGAGATTGAGCCAGGAAAGCTGGTGAACGGGTTGCCGACGCCGACATAGATCGTCGCGATTGCTCTATCGCTCCGACGAGCGTCAGTACGAGGTACTAGTTTTTGGACATCGGGTTAAGGGGGAGACATTTCAGCACCGACTACCGACCTCAACGTCGCACCCGGCTCCATCGTGGTCGTCCGCGACGAGGAATGGCTGGTCACGAAGGCAGAGCAGGGCGCCGACGGCTGGTTGGTGCATGTCAGGGGCCTATCCGAGCTGGTCGCCGACACCACCGCCGCCTTCTACTCCAGTCTTGACACCATCGAGGTACAGGACCCCAAGGAAGCCAAGGTGGTCTCCGACGGCTCATCCGGCTACCGCGATTCGCGCCTATGGCTGGAGGCGATGCTCCGCAAAACCCCAGTCCCCTACGGCGACCAGTCGCTGAGCGTGTCCACCCACATGCTCGCCGATGCCCTGCGATACCAGCGGGCCGCCGTCACGAAGGCTCTGGACCCCCAGCACATCCGCCCGCGGATCCTGATTGCCGACGCTGTGGGCCTGGGTAAGACCATCGAGATAGGAATGATCCTCAGCGAGCTCGTCCGCCGCGGCCGCGGCGAACGCATCTTGATCGTCACGCCCAAGCATGTGCTTGAGCAGATGCAGCATGAATTGTGGTGTCGGTTCGCCCTGCCGTTCGTTCGGTTGGACTCCACCGGCATCCAGAAGGTCCGCCAGAAGCTGCCCGCCACCCGAAACCCGTTCACCTATTTCAAACGCGCCATCATCTCCATCGACACCCTTAAGAGTCCGCGCTACAAAGCCCACCTGGAACGCCAGCAGTGGGACGCCGTCGTCATCGACGAGTCCCACAACCTCACCAACACCGGCACCCAGAACAACGAGCTGGCCCGGGTCCTGGCGCCGAACACCGAGGCGCTGATCCTCGCCTCGGCCACCCCACACAACGGCAAAGAGGAATCCTTCGCCGAACTGCTGCGACTGCTCGACCCGACCGTCGTCAACGCCGACGGCACCTTCACCAAGGACGACGTCGAGACCCTGCTCATTCGCCGCCACCGGCACAGCCCGGACGTCGCCGCCGAAGTGGGCAGCGACTGGGCTGAACGCGCCGAGCCGATACACCTTCTGGTCAAGCCCTCGCCGGAGGAAGACGCCGTGGCTGCCGAGCTGTCGCACACCTGGCTGCACCCCGCCGACGGCAGCTCCCCGTACTCCGGGGACACCAAGGCGCTGTTCCCCTGGACGCTGGCCAAGGCCTTCTTGTCCTCCCCGGCCGCGCTCGGCGAGTCGATCAAGCAGCGCAAGAAGAAACTCGACCAGAACGACAAATCGCAGAA
>CAISDL010000148.1 GCA_903884065.1 uncultured Actinomycetes bacterium
GAGGACTTTCGCGGCGCTCTCGAACTTCCTCGTGCCGGCCTGGCCATTCAGCACGCTGATGTTGGCCAGCGCCAGCAGATCGACGAGGGAGTGCCCGTACATCCGGCTGGCCTGCCGTACCGCGTCGACCTCGACCTCGATACCCGCCGCCGCGGCGGCCTGCGCAAGTCCGCCACCGCCCTCGGCCTCCGGGGCCAAGAGGCGTCGGCGCTCGTCCATGGCGGCGAAACAGCAGTCGTTGTTGCCGGTGTCGCCACCGGATTCGACGAATGATCGCAGCACCGCTCCGTTGTAGGCCGTCATCTCGTCGGTGACGACGTTGACGTACACCCCGCCGGGCTTGAGGAACCGCAGGATGGCCCGCAGACTGCGCGTCACGTCGGTGGCGAAGTAGATCATGTGCAGACCCAATGCCACATCGACGCTGCCCGGCTCGGGAAAGTCGCCGACGCTGCCGGTGGCCTCCTCGTCGAGCGCGTCGAGGTCCGCCAGGGCGGCAGTGCCGCCGCGAAGGTTCGGTTGGCGCTCCAGAAAGCCTTGATAGGCAGCCAGATACGCGGGATTGGGCTCGGCGATCGAGACAGTTGTCCCAGCCGGTACAGCATCGGCGATATAGCCGAAGGTCTGGCCGTCCCCGGCGCCGATGTCGAAGATCTGGCCACCGGCCGGCACCTGCTCGGCCACGGTCTGCCGCAGTAACGGAACGAACAGGTCCCGCTGGTCGGTGCCCAACATCAGCACGCGCCCGAGCGGATCGGGCTTGAGTGCCCGGGCGAACGCGTTGTGGTAACCCCGGTGCGCATCGAGTCCGTCGAACTCGTTGCACACGATCTTCAGCGCATCATCCAACTGCGGCGCGAGGTCCCGGGCCCTAGCCTGGTCGATCTGAATCGGCATCGTCTCTGCTCCTCATCCACCTTGCCCGACCATAGCCGCCGGATCAGCCGGGCCGGAAGTCGATATCCCGGCCATCGGCAACGTCTCCGATTTCGATGAGTGCGACATCGCTTCTGCCGTTGAGGAACCGGCGCGCGCCCTCGTCACCGCTGGCCGCGGCCAGCGCCTCGGCCCAATGCGCGCGGCTCAGCTTCACCGGATGTCCGCGCTTGCCGCCGAAGGTAGCCGCCGCGATCGCCGCCGGACAGTCACAGACTCGCCGGACTCCGTCGGCGGTCAGTCCCGGGAGGTCGACGAGTGTCACGATCACCGAGTCGATATCGCGCGAGCCTTCCAGCGCCGCCAGCCCAGTCCTCAGCGACGACCCCATTCCGGCCGGCCAGTTGTCGTTGATCACCACAACGGCATCCGGGACCTCGCCGACCCAGGCGCCGAGCACGACGATTACCGGCGCGCATCCGGCTCCGCGTAGTAGCTGAACCGAACGATCGACGAGGCGCAACCCGTCGAGGACGAACGGCGCCTTCGGTCCGCCGAAACGCACGCCGGCACCGGCGGCCAGAACCAGACCGGCCATCGTCATTGCCGTCTCGCCGCGGGGCCGGCGGGGTGGATCGGCCCGGTGGTGCCGGTCAGGCGCGATCCCGATCCACCCCACCTGGCCGCGACGATCTCCGCGGCGATCGAAATCGCCGTCTCCTCCGGGGTCCGGGCGCCGAGGTCCAGGCCTATCGGCGAGTGCAGTCGATCGCACTCGGCGTCGGTGATCCCGGCGTCCTTCAATCGGGAGAGCCGGTCCTCGTGGGTGCGCCTGGAGCCCATCGCGCCGACGTAGCCGGCCTTGGACCGCAGCGCGACCCGCAGTACCGGCACATCGAACTTCGGGTCATGGGTGAGCACGGCGATCACCGTTCGTTCGTCGACCTGCTGGTTGCCCAGCCACCGGTGCGGCCAGTCCACGACGACCTCGTCGGCGTCGGGAAACCGCTTCCGGGTCGCGAAGACCGGGCGCGCATCGCAGACGGTCACCCGGAATCCGAGCAGCTTGCCGACCCGCACCAGCGGTGCCGAGAAGTCGGCGGCCCCGAAGATGAACAGTTGCGCAGGCGGGGCGTAGCTCGTGACGAACACCTCAAGTTCCGGGCCCGGGTGCCTACCGTCCGGTCCGTGGTGCAGTGTCGCGGTGGCGCCGGCGGCGAGCATCGCGAGGGCCTCCTCGCGGATGGTTTCGTCGAGCCTGGCCGTGCCCAACGTGCCCTCGGTGCGGTCGGGACGGACCACAAGCCGCCGGCCGACGCAGCGCCCGCCTTTGACGATGGTTGCGATCGCCACTGGTTCCCGCGCGGCGATACTCGACGCGATTCCCTCGAGTTCCGGCCAGGTCGCGGAGTCCACCCGCTCGATGAACACGTCGATGACGCCGCCGCAGGTGAAGCCGACCGCGAACATATCGTCATCGCTGACACCGTAAGTCTCCAACTGTGCAACGCCATGGCGGAGAACCTCCTCGCCGGCGGCGAAGATTTCGGCCTCGACGCAACCGCCGCCCACCGAACCGACCACCTCACCTGAATCGGTGACCAGCATCGAGGCGCCCACGGACCGGGCCGTGGACCACCGGGTGCCAACAACCGTCGCGATCGCCGCCATGCCCCCGCGACGGCGGATCGCGATCAGTTCGTCGAGAACTTCACGCACCGGTCAATTGTGACGACATCGGGTCCCCTTGTCATCGCGGCGGGTCACCAGGCCAGGTGAAGCTGTTGACGTAGCGGCCCATGTCTTCCGCGATCTGCAGGTTCGCCCCGGACGGATGTCCGGGTCCGGAGTCCGGCCCGAACTCGCGGAAGGGACCTTCCGCAGAGGCGATCAGCGCCAGGTCGTCTTTCACCGCGACCATCACGAGGATCCGGATTCGGCTGCTGCGCGCGCTTGGGTTCTGTGGCCAGTAGTCGTAGATCTCGCCATATCCAGGTTGATAGCCCACCATCGCATTAGGAATCTCATAGGCGACCGTGGCATCCGGATAGGACTTCTTGACCGTCGCCTTGGCGATATCGCGGGGTGAGCGGCCGGCCGCGGGTTCGGAGAAGAACTGCATCACTCCGCCATCTCCGGCGGTCCACGTGGCGGTGACTCGGGTGGCTTCGGTGACGACGCGGTAGGCCGAACTGCCCGGGTAGCCCACCGAGAATTCGCCGCCGGCCGCTGTGAAGCGTGGATTGTTCTCGAAGGGGAGACTCGACAGCGGCCGACCGCAATCCGGTGGGCACAGATAGTTCGACGTCGTCGGCGTGAGCGTGAACTCGATCGCACTGAGCACCAGCACAATCGCTCCCATCGCCGTCACCCACCGGCTCACCACCCAGTCGGTGCTCGGTCGCCGCGACGGGCGATCCGATGCGACCATGGCCGCTCCGCACTCCGAACAGAACACCATCTCGGCGACCACACGCCCGCACTGTGCACACGTCAGCGACGCGGCCTCGTCGACCGGATCGTGGGCCTCGTGCAGCATCGTGATTTGCAGCGCGATCCGCAGCGCAACCAGAACGAGAAGCGTTATCGCCAGATGGATGACCAGTATCCAGACCTCGGTCAATCCCGGCCAGAAACGGCGGGTGACGTCGAAAGGCCCGAGCCCGGACTGAGCCAGTAACGCGCCTGCGACCAGCAGTGCCAGCACCAGGCGTACCCGGCCGGGGTGACCCGCGGCCGCGCCGCCGCTTGGGTGGCGAAACCACAGCAGGATTCCGGCAATCCCGCCCGTGGCCGCAACGGTGACCGGAACCGTCATGCCGATCAGGCCGGCCTGTACGAGAAGTCCCTGGACAGGTCTGTCATGGGCGACGAGCCCGCTGGTGAACTGCGGTGTCAGCCTCGCCATTGTCACGGCAGCGGTGAAGGCTAGCGCACCTAGCGCGCCGATTGCAAACCCGTGCAACGACTTTCGCGTTCGCGATGGCCACACCCGCAGCACGAGGGCGGGAACGATCATCAGTGCCAGCAGGAAGGTGAATTTGATCATCCGGCTCACCAGATCCTGCAGCGCCAGATCCGTCGAAATCGGAACGGTGTAGCTGCGCGCAACCAGTTGATCGGTGACCAGTTCCCAACCGGCGCCCAGTGCGGCGCCCAGTGCCGCGGCCCCGACCAGCGACGTTCGCGGGATGCTGCGGCCGCCGCTGCAGGCGCGCAGGTAGAGGACGAACAGTAGCGGCACTCCAAGCGCGGCAACGGTCATCTCAGCGGTGGAAAGCTTGAGCACCGCCAGGCCGACCAGCGCGATGGCCCCGATGATCAGGGCTATCCGAAACGATGCGCGGGAGCGCCTCGGCAACTGAGGGAACAGCGAGCTCAGGAGATAGGGGCGAAGCACCCTCTCCCCCGGTGCGAACACGAACGATCGGGGCCGAAGCAGTCGGACTTTCCCGCCGGCCGGTCCCCCCTGGTCGAAACCGCACAGTCCGCAGAAGTCACCGGCCGGGACGTCAGCGGCGCAGCCGCGGCAC
>CAISDL010000149.1 GCA_903884065.1 uncultured Actinomycetes bacterium
CATCGGGCCGCGCCCGCAGACCCGCCTCTTGGACGGCCTTGGACCCTACCGGTTGATGTCGGGGCAAAGTTATCTCACTGGTGAGAAGCTTGTGGTCGGGCTGAGCCTGCTTGGCACCGAGCGTGCTACGCGGGAAAATCTGCGGTTCCTCTTGGTCTTGAGCCTGTGCGCGCTCGCACTGGCGATGGTCTCGGAGGTCTTCATTCTGCGGCGGGCGCTGGCCCCCCTGAACCGGGTCGTCGACACAGCCGACCACGTGGCCGCAATGCCCCTGGTGCGGGGTGAAGTGGAGATGCCGGTCCGGGTCGCTGTCCGCGACGCCAGTCCGGACACCGAGGTCGGCCGGGTAGGGCTGGCGCTCAACCGGTTGTTGGATCACGTCGAGGTGGCGCTCTCTGAGCGTCAGGCCAGCGAGACCCGGGTGCGGCAGTTCGTCGCCGACGCCAGCCACGAACTGCGCACGCCGCTGGCTGCCGTGCGGGGCTACAGCGAGATCGCCCGCCGCGGCGGCGGTGACGTACCGGGTTACATCGCCTACGCGTTGGAGCGCGTGGAATCCCAGTCGGCGCGGATGGCCGAGCTCGTCGATGATCTGCTGTTGCTAGCCCGGCTCGACGAAGGCCGACCGCTGGCACACGAGCCAGTCGACCTGTCCGCGCTGTGCGTGGAGGGGGTGGCCGACGCCGAGGCGGCCGGTCCCGAACGCCGGTGGAGCCTGGAGATCCCCGCGGAGGCGGTAATCATCCTCGGCGACGGGTTCCGCCTGCAGCAGGTGCTGGCCAACCTGCTGACCAACGCCCGTTTCCATACCCCGGCAGGAACGGCGGTCGCGGTCCGCCTCGCCGTCGACTCCGATGGCGTGGTCCTGACGGTGGCCGACAACGGGCCGGGAATTCCGGCCGAGCTGCAGTCCAGAGTGTTCGGGCGGTTCACCCGAGGCAGCGAGGGTCGATCCGGGCCGACGAGGTCCACCGGGCTGGGTCTCGCCATCGTCACAGCAGTGGTGGAGGCCCACGGCGGTTCGATCGCGGTCCGCAGCGTGCCCGGTGACACGGTGTTCACCGTCCGGTTGCCGGCCGGCCCCGAGATTCATACGTGATTCAAAAAGAGATCAAAAAGCTTTCAAAAACCGGTCTGTGATGCTCGTGAGACGTCACGTGGGTTGCCTGTGACGGCGCTGAGGTTTCGGTAAGACGTGCGGGAGGAATTGGCATGCCTACGAAGAAGGCCGCTAAGTGTACGAAGTTCGCGCGTGGTAGCGCGGCGGCGTTCGCGGTCGGGGTGTTTTTGGCCGGCCCAGCGGCGATCGCGGCGGCGGACGGTGGTGCGGATGCCGCAGGGTCGACGGACGCCGGGTCCGCGGGCGCGGCGTCCTCGGCCACGAGTGCGCCGTCGCAGGGGCGGGCGGGGCCGTCAAGGGCGGCGCGTACTGCCCCGGGCAGCGCGACGGCGGTCGGCCCGGTCGCGCGGCGGGGTTTGGCGCCGACGGCGGTGACGGCTCCTGAGGTGACGGCTCCCGAGGTGGCGATCCCTGAGGTGGAGATCCGTGAGGTGACGGCGCCGGCCGAGGTGTCGATCACCCAGCCCCCCGCGGCGCCCGCACTCGACGGCGCGGCCCCCCAGGTGGCCGCGCCGTCCGACACGCCGGCGTTGGGTCGGCGTATTGCTTCCGAGGTCGCGATCCCGCGGCCGGCCGCGGCGCAGCCGACGAACCGGGGCGCAGGCGCCGGCGCCACGGCGCCGGCCGTGTCGGTCCCGGCCGTCCCGGCTGCCTCGACGGCTGAGGCCGAGACCGCGCTGGCGCCCGTCGCTCATGCCTCCGCACCCGCCGGATTGGCGGTGTCTTCCCAGCCGATGGTGGCGTCTCCCGCTGCGGGCGCACCCACGAAGCTGCTTGAAGGGCTCGCTCCACTCACCGGCATGTTCCAGGCAACGCCTGCAGCGCAGGTCGCCGCCAAGACACCGGCGCCGATGGCCGCCCTGCACAGTGAGGTGCAGAGTTTCTTCATCAAGGTCAAGCACTTCCTGGCTGATCTGCAGCTGCAGGGCGGCCCGCTGGGACAGCTGGGGGCGAACCTCGAGGGCGCGCTGCTCGTCGTGCGCAGGACCTTCTTCAATCATGCTCCGACCCTCAACCCGCTGCAGAAAACAATCAACCAGGCAGGTCTGGTGCTGGGGAACGTCGGCGGCTACGACGCCGAGGGCGACGAGCTGACCTATGCCGTGACCGCCAAGCCACAGTTCGGCATCGTCGAATTGAGCACCGAGGGCAAGTACGTTTACAAGCCGGGCGCCGGCTACACCGGGTCTGATGCGTTCACCGTGCGGGTGGTCAGTGACGGCAGCGGTGTGAATCTGTTCAACCTGGTCCAGGGCACATGGCAAGCCGCCGAGATGACGATCAAGGTCGGCGACGCGGGTCCGACCCATCCGCTCTCCGGTGCGCTGGGTGCGACCGCTCCCGTCGCGGGCAGTATCCCGCCGGTCGGTCTGTTCGTCACCGCCCCGGTATCGATCGAAGCCGACGCAGCCGGGAATCCGACGGTCATCCTGACCGTCAAGGACGACACGCAGATGACCTGGCAGCGACCGGGGGGCGCCAACGGACAGATCGCCGTGGCCGAGGCTTGGAAAGACTGGGACAGGTTCGCCGCCGCCGCGGGTGACCCCAAGTACGTCATGATGGGGGTCGAGTTCACCCTGCCGAACGGCACGCAGATGACCGCGATCATCAACACGGTCACGGCCACCGGCAATGGCGACACCTACCAGTTCACAGGCCAGTTCGCCGTCGACCCTCTCGACAACTCCGGTAACGAGGCCATCGACTCGTTCTACGACATCATCGGCGCGTCGTACCAGACCTCCTACGAGAACTTCCGCAGCCAGTATGGCGGCGAGACCGCCACGACCGGCTTCAACCCGAGCAACCTTGACCTCGACATCAACTCCGCCAACGTCTACTTCAGCAACTACACCCTGGATTCCTATCAGCAAGCGCTGGCGGGCACTGATCCCGGTGTGACGCTCAGCGCGCCGCAGTCCGGTCTGCAGGCGGCGGCGTCGAACACGAAGGTCTCCACCTCCGACGCGGTCACCGTCACCATCGACGACGGAGCCGGCGGATTCTTCGAGGCCACCGGGCTGGGAACGGTGAACCACTACCGGGCCGCCCCGCCGGATGGTGAGAACAATTTGGTGGAACTCACCCAGGGCGGCAGCCCGTGGAATAGTCCGGTGACGTCGATGATCAGCTACGGGGGCCGCACTGTTCCGGTGTACGGGCAGGCCTCGGCCCAGAGCGAGTCGCAAACCGTCATCGCCGGGGTGAAGACCGTCTTCTTCGAGCTGGACGAGGCTGTCGACTTCACCAAGGTGCAGAGCGGCACTATGAGCGGCACGGTCTCTTACGGCACCGAGAAATACGGTTACACCGTCGACGGCGGCGGGAAATTCACCTTCACCGGATCCGCGGTGGCCGGCTCACCCAACCCCGTATCGGGAAGTGTGACTGCGCAACCCAACGGTGCCAACAGCTTGGTGAACATCACCTTCGACAAGGCCCTGGCAGCCGACACGGCAAGCACGGCGCTGTCCTACAAGGTGCAAACCGGTGAGTCCACCGTTCCCGGACTCGTCGTCGGGTTGGGTGATGGGGCCATTCAACAGTGGACCCCGGGCGATCCCACTGACCCGAAGCAAGCCCAAGGCTCCTGGAAGGAGCTGAGGGATCAGGGTTGGCAGAGCGCGGTCAACGTGCTGATGCCCTACAAGGGCCGCCCGGACGTCTGCGCGGGCGGTTGCGACGGTTTCCTGGTCGGCCTGAACAACGGATCGGTGCAGCAGTACAACGAGGCCAGGAACGGCGCGGGCCAGCCGGGGTGGTACGAACTTCAGGGTTCTGGCTGGGGCTCCGCGGTGCGGGGCATGGTGCTGTCCAAGACCGATTCGGCCGGGCTTCCCACCTTCGCCGTCGGCTTGGACAACGGGGCCGTCGAGCAGTGGAACAACGGCCCGACCTACGGGTGGACCGAGATTCAGAAGCCGGGTAAGAGCGGCTGGAACGCCAAACTCACTGCGATGATGCCCTACGCCGACGGCTTCGTCGTCGGACTGGACAACGGTGCGGTGTTCCAGCGCAACAACGACGACAACACGTGGAAGCAACTCCAGGGCCTCGGCTGGGACTCCGCAGTGAAAACTCTGGTGCCCTACGGAGCGGGCTTCGCCGTCGGACTGGCGAACGGCGCAGTCGAGCACTGGACGGGGTCGAGTTGGAAAGAGTTCCAAAGCGACGGTTACAAAACGCAGACGATGACGCAGTACGGCAGCATCGGCCTTGCCGTCGGTACCGGAAATTGTTATAGCACCTGCTACGACGCCAATAACGATGGGCAGAGCAGTAACGGGGTGATTGTCTGGGACGGCAAGAGATGGGAGCCCATCCAGAAACTGCCCGGTGACACCGGGTCAGGTTGGGCCGGTACGCCGACCACGATGACCCAGGTCGGCAACCAACTCGTCGTCGGCCTCTCCGACGGGAGCACCCAGATTTGGGATGGGACCGAATGGACGGTACTGAAGAGCAACAAGCTCTCCCTGGCGGACGGGGCGCTGCGCAGCGCCGTCGAATTCGCCAGATCCGGAGGCAAAGCCGTGGCCGACGGCGTCTTCGTCGACGACCCGGGCAACATCTTCTTCACCCAGGCCGACCAATTACAGCCCTCGTGCGCAACGACCAGCAAGGGCTGCGACGCCAGCTTCTACGCCTTCACTTTGAAGGGCGAGAATCCGTATTCGCTGGCCGGCAAGTCGATAGGGCTCGGAGATAACGGCCAGTCGCTCGATCTGTCCTACGACGTGGGCAGTACCGACTACGGATATGTCATGGTGCCCAACGGCATCTGGAAGAAGCTGAACCCGGAGAAGTATGCGTTCGCGGTTTTGGCGTCGGTGTACACCGGGCCGTCGATCACCCTGAACCTGGGTGACGCCGGTGTGTTCTCCACCGCGCCGGTCGATCTGATCAACGTCGACTACACCTGCAACCTCGCCTGCAGTGGCGGGACGGGCAGCTACAACGTCAACGTCAACGTCAACGTCAAGGTGGAGGGCAGCCTGCTCGACTCGGACGGGCAGGCGCTGACCGGTGAGCTCAACGGCCACACCTACATCGTTCCGGGTATGCTCATCGCCTACAACACCGGCGGTAAGTCGTTCCAGTTCGGCGCCGGCAAATACATCGACAGCGATTACAGCGACTTCAAAAAAGTCAACGGCGTCGAGATCAAGCCCATCATCACCCCGTCGCTCACGCTGTCGTGGGGTCTGTTCACCAGCCCGAACACCCCGATCATCGGGGAGCAAAGCCTCTTCGACCTCAACCTCGGCTACGAGAATCCGATCGCCCTGGACATCGACGTGCAGAAAGGTCAGGATCCCTCGGCCACGGTGAACTCCATCGGGGACATCACCTACGGTGCGGGGATACTCGACACGGTGTTCCCGTTCCTCGACTACCAGGGCAGCCTGCAGGTCTACTCCTACACCTCGCCGAATCTGCTAGGCGGCGGTTCGTCCGACGCCCCGGTGAGCGTGTAGTCCGGGACTGCTCCGGTGTCCGATCCCCGCCGGGCGCCGGCGCGGCGCTGCGGCGGTGAACTGCCCGGCCACTGATGTGGCCGGGCAGTTTTCGTTATGCAAGTTGCGGGACTGAACCGTTCACAGTTGTGCAGCCGTGTTACATATCTTGTGCATCTGTCAGTGAAGATGTAACAGTAGGCCCATGCCCGACACCCATGTCGTCACCAACCAGGTGCCCCCGCTCGTCGACTACAACCCCGCCACGTCGCCGGTGCTCATGGAGGCGCTCGTGCGGGAGGGCGGCCAGTGGGGCATCGACGAGGTCACCGAACTCGGCGCCATCTCGGGCAGCGCCACGGCGCACCGTTGGGGCGATCTCGCCGATCGCAACCGCCCGGTGCTGCACACCCACGACCGCTTCGGGCACCGCGTCGACGAGATCGAATACGACCCCGCCTATCACGAGTTGATGCGCATCGCGATCACCCACGGTCTGCACGGCGCCCCGTGGGCTGACGATCGGCCGGGTTCCCACGTGGTTCGCGCGGCCAAG
>CAISDL010000150.1 GCA_903884065.1 uncultured Actinomycetes bacterium
ACCTTCAGGTGCAGCATCCCGTCGATCTCGGTGTCCATGGTGAACTCCGCACGCCCGGTGACCACGGCGGTGCCCGCCGGTGCTCCGACGCTGACGCCGACGGCCTGCCCGGGAGCCGCCTCTTCAAGACCGGTGACACCGTTGATCGCGTCCTCAATGGCCCGATAGCCGGTGCAGCGACAGAGGTTTCCCTTTAGCGCGTGCGGCAGGTCCTGCTTCTGTTCGTCAGTCAGAGCGGCCGCGGTCATGATCATCCCGGCCGTGCAGAACCCGCACTGGAATCCCGGTGCGTCGCGGAACTGCCGCTGCATCGGGTGCAGGTCGTCGGGCGTGCCGAGACCCTCGATGGTGGTGACCTCCCGTTCCTCGGCACGGAATGCCGGTGTGATGCAACTGTTCACCGGCTGGCCGTCCAACCAGACGGTGCATGCCCCGCAGTCGCCGGTATCGCAGCCCTTCTTGACACCGTGGCAGCCCAGGGTGCGCAGGAAGGTGCGCAGGCACTGGCCCGGACGTGGTTCGTGCTCGACGGTTTCGCCGTTGACGGTGTAGGTCATCACCGGTCCCCGGTGGCCAGCAGTTCCAGTCGGATCTCCTCGGCGTAATGCTTGGCCAGGTGACACCGATGGTCGGGGGTCCCGTTCGCGTCGTCGAACCACACCGCGTCGGGCAGTGCGTCGATGGCCTGTTGCAAAGCGCCGGTATCCGGAATCGCGTTGAACGCCAACCGGATCGGACGAGTGGTCGCCGCGGTGATGCTCAGCAGAAAGTCGCTGGTATCGGGTGAGCGGGTGGCGACCATGAAGATCGTCGACCGTCCGAGTTTGGTCAGCGTGAAGCGGCGATGTGCGTGGCGCTTCCGCAAAGCGCTGATCGGAATGTCGATGCTGCGCAACACCTCACCAGGCTGCAGCACGTTCTGGTGGTCTCCGGTCACGAAGTCGACCGCGGCCACCGTCCGCTCGGAGCCGTCGGGGGCCCACAGCATGTAGTCGGCCTCGAGTGCAACTGTCAGGGTGATCATCGGGCCGGCGGGCAACGACAGGCAGATGTTGCCCCCGACCGTTGCCGAGCTGAGCACTTTGAACGACGCGAGGAACGCCTCGCAACTCGTCGTGAACAGGGAGCCCGCCGCCCAGTCGGCGGGCGCCTCGAATGCGTACAACTCCGCCATCGAACAGGTCGCCGCGATCCGCAGACCGGCATCGTTGATCTCGAGGGCCCGCCAACCGAGCGCGGGAAGGTCGATCAGACGGCGCAGGCCAGGTTGCGGTTCGGAGAACAACCAGGTCCCCCCGGCCAGCCACGCGTCGCCATCGCGCCACAGTGCGCCGGGCCACTCCGGTGGCCGGCGGACGATGTCCTCGACGGTGTTGAGGTCCACGTCAAATCCCTTTCAACCGCCCTACCCCGCACAGCCGTTACCGGGAGCGCCAACACAGGTCGTCGGAATCAGCGAAGGGAGTGGATTCAGAGCCGTCGGGGAAAACGGGACCGGAGTGCCCTTCTCGGCCGGCGTCAGCGTGACCGAGTTCGACGCCGGCGTGGTGGTTGCTGATGGTGATTCGGTGGCAGCGGGTCCGCAGGCGGTCAGGACACCCATGGCGACAATCGCCATTCCGCCCGCAACGAGTCCGATCTGGTCCCTCCAATGATGGGCGCCCAATTGTCCGCTCCCGTCGATTCCCGGCGGCCTGTCCGTGGTGCATCGATGTTAGTAAAAATGCAGACCGGCGGAGTGCATTCAACGGGCATCGGCTCGATCGCAGTTCTATGCTTCACCGATTCACGGTGATGGGAGTTCCATGCGGCACGCGGCCGGCCGAGCGCTGATTGCGGTGGCCGTCGCCGCGGCCGCCGTCGTGGCGCCGGCGTCAGTCAGACCGCCCGTTCCCCGCGTGATCACCGGACCCTATGCATCCCTGCTGGCGGCATCAACCGATCTCGGTCCGGCGCGTTCGGCTCGGATACAGCTGACCGCAGCGCTGACCCAGCCGTCCTCGCCGGAGGAGTTGCTCCGCTGGACCAGCCGCCTCGGACTCACGGCGCGCTGGCGCCCCGGCGACGACTGGGCGATCATCGAGGGCACGCCCGCGGCGGTGGCGGGCGCGTTCGGTGTCGCGGTCCGGGATTACCGGGGACGCCTCGGCCAGGTTTTCTACGCCTCCCCGCATCAGCCCCAAGTCCCTGCGGCACTGCGCGGCGAGGTCGCCGAACTCGGCCGCGTCCTCGGATACACCCCGCACCGGGAGGCACGGCCGACAATCGGCTCGGACGTTCCCTTACCCGACCGGCGGGACACGTTGCTGTCCAACATCTACAACTCCGGGGCGCTGCGGGAGGCGGGTTACACCGGCAAGGGCCAAACAGTCGTCGTCTTCGCCTTCGACGGGTTCGACCAACCCGATCTCGACGCCTATTCCGCCGAGTTCGGCCTAACGCCGCTAACCCCCCAGGTTGTCGGGGGGATGGCGTCCCAGCGAAGCGGCGAGGCCACGATGGACCTGGAACTCATCCATGCCCTCGCTCCCGACGCGAAGAAAGTTTTGATCAACGCTCGACCCACCGTCGAGTCGGACGGCTCCTACGAGAAGGTCGCGCGGATGATGGAGTCGGCCGACCGCGACTTCCCCGGGGCGGTGTGGAGTTTCTCCATCGGATGGGGTTGCGACAAGCTGATCACCGCCGCAGACCTGGCCCCGGTGCGAGCCGCGCTGGCCACCGCGCTGAGCCACGGCACCACGGCGTTCAACGCCAGCGGCGATCTGGCCGGCCTGGAGTGCAAGGGCGGGCAGAACTGGTCAGCGCCACCGAGTCCCGACGACATCGGACTCGACGCGGTGGCGTCGTTACCCGAGATGACCAACGTCGGGGGCACCACCCTGTCGACCGACAAGGACGGGCGGTGGATTTCCGAGCAGGCGTGGTTCGATGCTCCGCTGTCGCAAGGCACCGGCGGCGGGGTGTCCGCCCT
>CAISDL010000151.1 GCA_903884065.1 uncultured Actinomycetes bacterium
CCGGCCGTTGATGTCCAGCAACAGCGCGACCAGGCCGCCGGCTCCGGCCATCTGGGCGAGCAGATAGAACAACGACACGGTCATCGTCGAGATGGCCGCGGCCAGCCGGACCGGCTTCTGGTGGAGCCGGAAGCTCAGCACATCGGCCATGGTGAATTTGCCGGTGTTGCGGAGCAATTCGGCCACCAGCAGCAGGGCGACCAGCCAGGCCACCAGGAAGCCGATCGAGTACAGGAAGCCGTCGTAGCCGTACACGGCGATCGCCCCGGCGATGCCGAGGAAGCTCGCCGCGGAGAGGTAATCGCCGGCGATCGCGATGCCGTTCTGCCGGCCGGTGAACGCGTGGCCGCCGGTGAAGTACTCGGCGGCGTTGGTGTTGCGGCGGCCGACCCGGATCACGATGTAGAGCGTGATGATGACGAAGGCGACGAAGATGCCGATGTTGACGGTCGGGTTCCCGAGTTGGCCGGCGGCCAGGATCGTGACGCGGTTCACTGCTCGACCCAATGCATCTCGGCGCGCAGGGCTGCGGCCCGTGGGTCCAGTTCACGGTTGGCGAACCGGATGTACAGACCGGTGATGAGGAACGTCGTCAGGAACTGGCCCAGGCCGAGCAGCAGGCCGACATTGATATTGCCCCAGACCCTGGTGGCCATGAAGTCGTGGGCGAATGCGCCCAGCAACACGTAGCTGGCGTACCAGATCAAGAAGAACGCCGTCATCGGGAAGACGAACCGGCGCAGCGTACGCCGCAGGTCCTGGAACTCCGGACTGGCCTGAACGGCCAGGTATTGCGAGCCACTGGGATGGACTTCCCGCGGTTCGACATCTGGTGTGGCCACTGCCGCTCCTGCCAATCGGGTGAACTAGTGCCCTGAGCGTAGAGAGAGCCGCGTCACACTCCGAAGGACTCGGAGCCGAAGGGCGCGAGCCTGCGCCCAGCGGTGGGCGCGCGGCGATGAACGGTCAGCCCGTCCGATCTGTCTTCATGGTCGATGGTCGCTCGGTCGGCACCCGCTCCACTCCCATGCCCATCCGCTCGGGAAGGTGCATGCGCGCGAAGACCCGCGAGATGTCCGGCGGCACGGAACTGCGGGTGGCCCGGCTGACCATCACCATGGTCGCGAACGCCAGTGGCACCGTGACCGCGGCCGGGTAGCCGACCACGGTGGCCGGCCAGCCGCCGAGGACGTCGTCGCCGACCCATCCCGTAACGGCCAGCAGGGTGGCGATCGCCGAGGATGTCGCGCCGGCGGCCAGTCCGGCCACCGCGCCGGCTGCGGTCAGTCCCCGCCACCAGATGCCGAGCACCAGCAGCGGGCACAGCGTCGAGGCGGCCACCGCGAACACCAGTCCCACTCCGCGGGACAGTTCGAAGGACGAGGCCGCCAACGCCAACGGGATGGGCAGCACGCCGCCGACCACGGCGGCGATCCGGAAGTCGCGCACCCGGCCGCGCAGCAGATCCGTCGACACCGCCCCGGCAACGCCGACCAGCAGTCCCGACGAGGTGGCCAGAAACGCGGCGATGGCGCCCGCGGCAACCAGGGCGCCCAGCAGTTGGCCCCCGGTCCCGGCGATCGCGGCCGAGGGCAGCAGCAGTACCGCGGCGTCGGTTTTGCCCGTCACCAGCATCTGCGGAACGAAGATCCGGGCGAGTCCGGCCAGCAGGGTGGGGAACAGATAGAAGCCCCCCAGCAGCGCGATCACCGCCAGGGCCGAGCGGCGTGCCGCCCGGCCGTCGGGGTTGGTGTAGAACCGCACCAGCACGTGCGGCAGGCCCATCGCCCCCAGGAACGTCGCCACGATGATCGAAAGCACTTGGTAGAGAGGGTGTTTGCCGCCCACGCCTGCTCCGCTGCCCACCCACGCCGCGCCGGTGGCGGGGGCTCCTTCGACGACCGGGGTGTGGGCGCCGGCGGCCAGTGTCACCGTGCTGCCCGCGGCGATGGTGTGCCGGCCCGCGCCGGGGACGGCGTTGTTGGCGGGGTTGCCGTCCAGTGATCCGCTGACGGTGACCCCGGCCGGGTCGGTGACGGTGATGTCGACGCCGGTTTCCACCGCGACGGTGGTCTGCCGGGCGACGACCGGGGCCAGGGGTCCGCCCAGATCGGGGTTCGGGGGTGCGGCCACGACGAGGATCGCCAGGGCGGGCACGGCGATCGCGGTGAGTTTCAGCCAGTACTGGAAGGCCTGAACGAATGTGATTGAGCGCATGCCGCCACCGACCACGTTGGCGATCACGATCGCACTGACCGCCAGTGGGCCGATCCAGGTCGGCACCCCCAGCAGAGTTCGCAGGGTCAAGCCCGCTCCCTGGTACTGCGGTACCAGATACAGCACGCAGATGGTCACCACGACCACCATCGAACTACGGCGCACAAGCGGTGACTTGAGCCGGAACTCGGCGAAGTCCGGGACGGTGTAGGCGCCGGAGCGGCGCAACGGAGCGGCGACGAACAACAGCAAGCCCAGATAGCCGACAGTGAAGCCCACCGGATACCACAACGCGTCGGCGCCGTACTTGGCGATGAGTCCGGCGACACCGAGAAACGATGCCGCCGAGAGGTATTCACCGGAGATGGCGGCGGCGTTGAGGTGCGGCGGAACCGTCCGGGAAGCCACCAGGAAGTCGGAGGTGGTTCGGGAGATCCGCCATCCCCAGGCCCCGACGGCCACCGTCGCCACCGATGCGGCGATCAGCGCGACGGCGGTCAGCAGGGTGGAATTGCCGGAGTTCACTGATCCTCCCCGGCGTCGACGATCCGGGTGAAGTCGCGCTCCCCCTGTTCTGCCAGCCGGATGTAGAGGCGCCCGACGCCGTACATCATCGGGTAGACCAGAACGCCAAGGATCAGCCAGTTGGGCCGGATGCCGAACACGGTCACGGCGCTCAACGACGGAAAGGCGCTGTCGAGCAACGCCAGGACGCCCAGCGCGCCGAGCACCAGGGCGCCGAGTCGCAGCGCCAGTCCCAACTGGGCGCGCACCAGGCCGCGGACCAGCGCGTCACCGACCTCGGTCTGCTCGTGGAGTTCCACCCGGGTTCGCACCATCCGCGTTCCGCGCCGGTGGGCGAGCACCACCCGCTGACGTTGCGGGCGATCGCCGTTCATTCCCCGCTGCCCGGCCGGAACTGGCGCATCGGGTCGCGGATCAGCCGGTCACGAAGCTCGCGGGCCTGCCGCCGGCTGACCGGCAGTTCCACCGCGGGGGAGGATCCGTTGGCGCGCAGTCGCACCATCGTGGCCGCACTCGACGTCCGCAGGCCGGTCACCATCGCCAGGGCCACAAGGTAGGAGCGGTGCACCCGGGCGAAGCCGCGGGAGCGCCACCGTTCCTCCAGGACGCTCAACGGAATCCGCACGAGGTGGGATCCCGTCGAGGTGTGCAGGCGGGCGTAGTCGCCCTCGGCCTCGATCCAGCCGACACTGTCGCACCGGACCAGTTGCGTCACCCCGGCCAACTCCACCGGGATGACGTCGTCGCCCGCGTCGGCGGACCGGGTGGGCTGGGCCGTCCGGCTCGCGCGCACCCGCCGGATCGCCGCATCGAGTCGCTCTTCGCGAATCGGTTTGAGCAGATAGTCCAGCGCGCCGACTTCGAAGGCGGCCACCGCCTTGTCCTCATGGGCGGTCACGAAGACCAGCGCCGGTGGACGGGAGAACTTCTTCAGCACCCCGGCCAGTTCGAGCCCCGACAAGCCGGGCATGTTGATGTCGAGGAAGACCGCGTCCAGGGTCTGCTCGTTGAGTGTGCGCAGCGCCGCGGTGGCGTCGCCGACCGCGACCACCTGCCCGACCTCGGGGTGCCGCCCCAGCAGGTAGGCCAGTTCGTCGAGAGCGGGTGCCTCGTCGTCGACCGCCAGTACCCGCAGCAGCGTCGTCATCGCACCTCCGCCGTTTTCTGGCCCGCCATGTCCTTCAGGCCCGCACGCCGGAGCGGAACTTGGGCACCCGCATGATCACCTTGGTACCCGCACCCGGGGCCGTCTCGACCACCAGACCGTAGTCGTTGCCGAACGCTGCGCGCAGGCGATGATCGACATTGGTCAGCCCCACATGTGCGGCCTGTTCACCGTCGCTGAGAACGTCGCCGGTTCCCGCGCGGAGGGCTTCGGGGTCCATGCCGATGCCGTCATCCTCGACGGTGATGAGGCAGTCCGATCCCTCGTCGCGGGCGGTGATCTCCACCGAACCCCGGGACCGGCCCGCCAGCCCGTGCCGGACGGCGTTCTCCACCAGGGGCTGCAGCGCCAGGAACGGGACGACGACGTTGAGGACCTCCGGGGCCACCCGCAGTGTCACCGAGAGATGCGGACCGAACCGGGCGCGCTCGAGGGTCAGGTAGCGGTCGATATTGCGCAACTCGTCGGCCAGCACCGTATAGGGCCCGGCGGACCGGAACGAATAGCGGGTGAAGTCGGCGAACTCGAGGATCAACTCACGAGCGCGGTCGGGGTCGGTGCGCACGAATGACGCGATGGTGTTGAGCGCGTTGTAGATGAAGTGCGGGCTGATCTGTGCGCGCAGCGCCAGCACCTCGGCGCGATCCAGTCGGGCGCGCGACGCGTCGAGTTCGGCCAGTTGCAACTGCCCGGCGGCGTATCGTGCCACCTCGCCGATCGCGCCCAGCATGCCGGGGGCCGGCTCGGCGACGTTGACCGCCACCATGGCGCCCAGGACGGTGCCGTCGTCGTGCAGCAGCGGTTGGGCCACCACCGTCGGGGTCTGATCCCGGCGCAGCACGCGGCGCCGGCCGTCGATGGATTCCCCCGCGGCCCGCAGGCAGGCCGCGCTCGCAGCCTGGGTCCACACCGCGGCCCCCGGCGGATCACCGGCCAGCAGGTCGCCGTCGGCGTCGTAGAGCGCCAACCCGTCGGATCCGGTGAGCGCTCGCAGGTGGGGGGCGGCGTCGCGGGCGGAATCGGCGCCCAGGCCCCGGCGCAGCGGCCGGGCGGCCAGCGAGGCGGTGTGCAGGGCGGCGTGCACGGTCCGTTCCTCCGGGGTGGTCACCACCCGGCGGGTCAGCACCGCGAACAAGCCCAGCGCCAGCGCGACCCCGGCCAGGGCGAGCGTCAGCGCCAGCGCCACCCCGTCGGACATCAGACCTCCAGCACGTCAGGGCATTCATGGTGCGCACCGGGTATGCGCGGCGGAGGCTGGATGTGATTCAGCCTCAACGCCTTTCGGCTAGCAGATCTGATCTTCGGCGGCATTGACGAGGGTGGTGTCGTCGGATTGGCTCAAACCGATCCCCAGATCGTTCTGCGCCCACTCGACAGCAGAATCGGCCTTCGCGCGGGCCTGATCCGTCGGCAACCCGGCGCTGACGCCGGCACGTATCGCGTTGCAGGCGATCATTGCCAGATACATCGCATGCGTATTGGTCAGCGGGGTATCGATCTTCTGCGCCAACTCGCTGTAATAGGCGTTCTCGTCGGCGTGGGCCACCGGAGCGGTGCCCAGCAGAACCGAAACCACGACGACGGCAACCGAGGGCTTCATCGGTCTTCCCCTTCCGCAAACCCGAATCCTATGTCGGCGCGCACCGCCGAAGGCGGTTAAATGGACGCATGAGGAAGCTCTGTCTCACCCAGAATCCAGAGGCCGACGAGCTACTCGCAGACGACCCGTTTGCGCTGCTGATCGGCATGATGCTGGATCAGCAGATTCCGATGGAGGTGGCATTCGCGGGTCCGCGCAAGATCGCCGACCGGCTGGGCGGCTTCGATGCGCGTGAGATCGCCGACTACGACCCGGAGAAGTTCACCGCGATCTGTTCGGAAAGCCCTGCGGTGCATCGCTTTCCGGGCTCGATGTCCAAGCGGATCCAGGACCTGGCCCGCGAGGTCGTCGACCGCTATGACGCCGACACCGCCGGGCTGTGGACCCAGGGTGATCCCGATGGGGCGGAGGTACTGCGCCGCCTCAAGGCGCTGCCCGGTTTCGGGGACCAGAAGGCCAGGATCTTTCTGGCCTTGCTGGGAAAGCAGTACGGGGTGAATCCGCCAGGCTGGCGTTCGGCGGCCGGCGACTACGGCAAGGCCGGCACTCACATGTCGATCGCCGACGTGGTGGATAAGGGGTCACTCGAGCAGGTGCGGGCGTATAAGAAGAAGATGAAGGCGGCAGCGAAGGCGAAGGCCTGAGCAGTGAGACGAGCGAAGGCGAAGGCCTGAGCAGTGAGACGAGCGAAGGCGAAGGCCTGAGCAGTGAGATGCAGCGAAGGCTGCTCCGAAGGAGAAGACGTGAAGACCCATCTGAACTGTCCCTGCGGGGAAGCGATCCGGGGCAAGGACGAGGACGAGCTCGTCGAGCTGGCCCTGGCCCATCTCGCTGAGGCGCACCCCGACATGCACTACGAGCGCGAGCACATCCTGTTCATGGCCTACTGAGCGGCCGAGCCCCGCCCGATCCCGACCGCTGCCTCGAGTTCGGCCAAGGCCGCCTCGGTGAGTGGGATGAGTTCGGCGATGCGGGGCATCACGTCCGCGTCGGTGACGTAGCCGATCCCGACCTGGCCGGCGTAGTTGCACACCGTGACGTTGAGGCCCATCCCGTCGTACACCGATGAGACCGGGTAGATCTCGTCGAGGTGGGCGCCGTTGTAGTACATCTCCTCCCGCGGCCCCGGCACGTTGGAGATCGCCATGTTGCAGCTCGGTGGCAGCAGGCTGTTGAACGGCAGCAACGGCAGCACCACCGTCGAGCCGATCGCGGGACCCATCACCGCCAGCATGGCGTCGGATCCCTTGGTCGACACCTGCTTCTTGATGTTCTTCATCGCCAGGTGGATGAACGCCAGTCGCTCGGCGGGATCGGCGATATCGGTCCCCAGCGGGCACAGTCCGAGGCCGAACTTGTTGCCGCTGTCGCTCTCTCCCTCCGCCTGGGCGTCGCGGTCGCGCACCGACACCGGGCACATGGCCACCATGGTGCGCTCGGGCAGTTGATCGCGTTCGAGCAGCCAGGTCCGCAGCGCGCCGGCGATCAGGGCGGTCACCACATCGTTGCCCGTCACGTCCGCCGCCTCCTGGACGGCGCGGATGCGCTCGCGGTCCAGGCTGGTGCCTGCGGCCGCTCGCCGCGGTCCCAGCTTGGCGTTGAACCGCGTTTGCGGGGCGTCGAACGGCGGCACGACGGAGTCGGTCACCATGGCCCCGATGATGTTGGCGAGTTCGGCCGACGCCACCCGGCGGGTGAGGTCGAGGCCGGCCGCGGCGGCGTCGGCGACCGCGCGCACCGCGGCGAACGGGCTCGGCAAGCGGAGTCGCTTGCCGCCGGCCGGTTCGGGCACCTCCGACCCGGTCGCCTTGTCGGCGTAGAACGGCGGCAACGAACGCAGGTTGCGGTCGGTGCTCAGCGACTCGCTGAGCATCCGCAGTCCGCCCACGCCGTCGATGACGGTGTGGTGGATCTTGATGTACAGCGCGAATCGACCGTCGGGCAGACCGTCGATCAGGTAACTGGTCCACAGCGGCACCGACATGTCGAGTCGGCCGCCGTGCAGTTCGGACACCAATTCCCACAGGTCGCTGGGGCCGGACCCGGGCGTCAGCGTCACCCGGTGCACATGAACGCGAAGATCGATCTCCTCGACCTCACGCCATACCCAGACGCCTCCGGTGGCCGGGCCCCGATGCGGATGCCGACGCAGCCGCGGATCGACCTTCTGATCCGCGATCAGGCTGTCCCGGTAGAGCCGGTCGACGTAGCCGTTGAGGTCCGCGTCGCGCGGCGGGGTGAGGATCAGTAGCACACCGACATGCATTGCACTGCCGAATCTTTCGCCGGCGAGCATCAACGAATCCATCGTCTCCAGTGAGTCCACTGTCGCTGATCCGCTCTCTCTCGCCGCCGTTTGGTCCAGCCTAGTCCGCAGCGGTTCAGGCCACGACGGACGAGCCGATCGTCGGCATGAAGGTGCACTGATTGTCCAGCGTGGTCACCTGGCCGAAGATCGTCGACATGATGCTGCCGGAACCGGTGTCGACGATGGCGGTCAGCGTCGTCGGGCCCTGGGGGTTGATCGCCGGGTTGGGCTTAAGCGTCGCGCTGCCGGACCTGCCGGTGGTCAGGTTGACCCAGGTGACGTTGAGCGGCAGCTTCTGTTCGGCGGCCGGCGCCGGGGTGCCCACCGCGGTGAACACGTAGGCCGTCTGCCCGGCGCCGGGGCCGGGAGCGGGGATCTTGGCCGGACCGGCGACCGAGATGGCCGTCGCGATGACATTGCCGCCGTCCTTCTGGCACCCGTTGCTGATCGAGGGGTACATGAAGTCCTGTGTCGGCGGCTTGGCCGGGTCGTACGGTGCGGCCGCAGCCGGCGCCGGCGCGGGGCCGGTGGCCGCGAGCGCCACCGGTGCGGCGGCATCCGACGCGGGAGCGGGAGCGGCCACCGGCGTGGGGATCTCGGGCATGGCGTCGGCCGGACCGACGGCCCTCTCGGGATTGATGCCGGTCGGCAGGTGAGCCTCGGTTCCGGGCACCGCGCCCGGGGCAGGCACGTGCTGCTGCAGCGGTATGGGGCCGTTTCCGGTGCCGGGGGTCATCAGCGGCGTGGCGCCGTGGACCGGGCCGCCGGCCTGCTGGGATACCGCCGCCGCCGACGGGGCGAAGCCGGCGGCGCCCCCGTCCTGGACGAACTTGCTGACCGCCTGGGCCAGCGCCAGCGAGCCCTCCGGCGTGGCGGCGCTGCCTGCCAGTTGGGAGGCCGCCGCCAGCAGCAGTTCCTGCGCCGACTTGGGATTGGCCGCCGCCTGCTGAACCACCGGGCTGAGGCTCTGCATCGCCTGCAGGCCGGGCAACTGGCCCGGGTCCAGCGGGATGGCGGGGTCAGACGCCGCGACAGGGCTCAGCGCCACGGTCAGTGCGACGGTGGTCAGGCCGGTGGCCAGTTTGGCGATGTTCAGCACGGCAATGCTCCCTTGTCGGACGAATAGGTCAAGGCAGGGCGGTCAGCAGCGGAAGCGGATTCAGCACCGCACTGCCGGGGTCGGCCGGAACCGCCGGTGCCACCGCCGGTGCGACGGGTGCCACGGGTGCGATCGGTGCGAGCGGCGCGACGGGTGCGAGCGGCGCGACGGGTGCGATCGGTGCGAGCGGCGCCGCGGCCGGGGCGATCGGTGCGACGGCCGGAGTGACGCTGTTGCCGAGGAGGGGCATCTGCGGTGCCAGGTTGACCAATTGGGCCGGGACGCCGATCTGGGTGAGCAGTGGCACCACCGTCGAACCGATTCCCGTCGGTGCGGCGACCGGAGCGGGCACCGGCGGGGTGGCGGGAGCGCCCACGATCGGCGACACCGGCAGGGTGCTCGGCGCGGGCGCGCCGACCATGGCCGACGCGCCGTTGAGGGCGGTCGCGGCGGTCTGCAGCACGGCACCCATGGCCGCCGGGTTGGTGGCGAATTCCTGAATCATGGCCATCGCGGGAACGCCCGGAACGGCCGGCGCGACGATCGGATCGGCAGTCGCCGGCGAGCTCATTGCAACGGCGACCGCCCCACATCCGGCGGCGGCAATCGCGTTGGCGGCGAACAGTTTTGCGAAACGTGACATGTGAAGACACTCCCTCGATTGCAGGTCCTGAAACCCGAAGGTAGCCCGTTGCCGGAGTTACTCAAGTGACACGTGTGGCGGTTATTGAACCGTTACGGGAGCGATGCGCGACCGAGGCGTCATCGCCGATATCGGCGCGGATTCGTGGGCTGAGCGCATCTCGGTGCGCCGACACGATTCGTCGTTAGAGTCGTCGGGATGGAGACCGTGCCGGCAGGGCAGGGCGTCGCCGGACGGCTTGCCCGACTGGCGCCGGCGGTGCTGCTCGTCAGCGTCGCGGCCCGGTTGGCGTGGACGTACCTGGTGCCCAACGGGGCCAACTTCGTCGACCTCCACGTCTACCTCGGCGGCGCGGCGGCCCTGGACCAACCGGGAACGCTGTATTCCTACGTCTACTCCGACCAGACTCCTGACTTCCCGTTGCCCTTCACCTACCCGCCCTTCGCGGCGCTGGTGTTCTATCCGTTGACCACGCTCCCGTTCGCGGTGGTGGCGCTGTGCTGGCAACTCGGCATCATCGCCGCCCTCTACGGCGTGGTTCGGGTCAGCCAGCGGTTGATCGGAGCGGCCAGCGTGCCCGCGGCGATGCTGTGGACGGCGGTCGGGATCTGGACCGAGCCGCTGCGCAGCACCTTCGACTACGGACAGGTCAACGTCGTCCTGGTGCTGGCGGCGCTGTGGGCGGCCTACAGCACCCGCTGGTGGGTCTCGGGCCTGCTGGTGGGCGTGGCTGCCGGAATCAAGCTGACTCCCGCGATCACCGGTGTGTACCTCGTCGGGATGCGGCGTTGGGCCGCTGCGGCCTTCGCCGCGCTGGTGTTCGCCGCCACGGTTGGGCTGCCCATCGCGGTGATCGGTCAGCAAGCCCGGTACTACTTCACCGATCTGCTCGGCGATGCCAGCCGGGTGGGACCGATCGGGACGTCGTTCAACCAATCCTGGCGTGGGGGCATCTCGCGAATCCTCGGCCACGACGCCGGCTACGGGCCGCTGGTGCTGTGCGGGATCGCCGTGAGTGCGGTGTTGGCGGTGCTGGCCTGGCGGGCACTCGCCGGTGCCGGCAACGGTCCCGACGATCGCGACCGCTTGGGCTCACTGCTGGTGGTGGAACTGTTCGGGCTGCTGATCTCGCCGATCTCCTGGACCCATCACTGGGTGTGGTTACTGCCCCTGATGATCTGGTTGATCAACGGCCCCTGGCGGGAGCGTCCGGGTGCGCAACTGCTCGGCTGGGGGTGGCTGGCGCTGACCCTCATCGGTGTGCCGTGGCTGCTGAGCTTCGCGCAGCCCACGATCTGGGAGATCGGCCGGCCCTGGTACCTGGCCTGGCCGGGGCTGGTCTACATCGTCGCCACGCTGGTGACGCTGGGCTGGATCGCGGCCGGTCCTGGTCGCCGCGTTGCCCACCGCGGCTGACGCCGCGTGATCGTCGCGCGGCTAGCGGTCGTCGAGAAGGCCGTCTATCTCCTTCGCAAGCTGCACGTCCTTCTCGGTGATGCCACCTTCGGAGTGTGTCGCGAGCGTGAAAGTCACCGTGCGCCAACGGATGTCGATGTCAGGATGATGGTCGGCCCGTTCGGCGGCATCGGCAACCCGGCGCACCGCCTCGATGCCGTCGAGGAACGAGCTGAACGTCACTGATCGGCGCAGCGCCCCGTCTGCCCGCGCCCAGCCGTCCAGGGTTGCCGCCGCGGCGTCCACCTGCTCATCACTCAAAACAGCCATGCCCCACCGTAGCGCCGGTCAACTGATTTTGATGCAGAGCACCTCGTCAAGGGTGGCGCCGGCGAATTGGGTGTCGTTGGACCTTGTCCGGAAGCGGTTGACGTCGACCATGGTCGGGCCGTGGGGCATCGTGGCGGTGAGGACGTAGCGGCCGGTGCCGGGATTGGTCCGGGTGGTCTCGGCGGGGGCGGCGGTACCGGTGAGGGTGGTGGCGTCGCCGTAGTTGATGCCGACCCGGGCTACGTCGGGTTCGGTGTGCAGGATCGAGGTGAGCCGGGCGATCAGCGGATCGACGGCGAAGTACTGCCAGCCTTGGTCTGAGTGCAGCCAGTAGCGTCCGGCGATGGCCTCGGCGAGCCGGGCGGTCTGTTCGGCGGGTGTCATGTCGGCGCTGCCGGTGAGGAACTCCAGGAACGGATAGCGGTCCGCCAGGTGTGCCCGGTCGGGTTGGGACAGGCCGACATCGAGTGCCAGGAACCGGCCTACGGTGTCGATGTCGGTGCAGCAGTGCAGGAATGAGTTCAGGGTGCGTTCGCACTGCTGGGGGTCGGGGCCGGCGATCAGGCTGAAGGTCACCTCGGCCCCGGGTGGCCCGGGTAGCCGGTTGCAGAGGTCCGCCGGGTAGGTGGCGGTCTGCTCGAGGAGTTGGGGCACGGCGAGGTCGCGGTTGGCGGCGAACCGCGCGCGGTCGTGTTCCTCGATGCCGTCGATGGCCAGCAGTCGACGGAACAGCGCGAAACTCTCCTGCTGCCGGCCGATCCAGGACGCGCACACCGCCTGCTCGTCGAGCGCACGCCAGGTATAGACGACGGTGTCGACGAACATCCGGTTCGCGACGGGCGCCGGCACCGCCGCGGCGTGCCGGGCGAACAGGTAGCCCATGTCGTAGCGCCCGGACATCCGCTTCCGGTAGGCGAGTTCGTAGAGGGGCTCCGCTCGCGTGGGCAGATACGCCCACGCCCGCGCATAGGCGTCCTCCACCTGCGCCTCTGGCGCTGTGAGCTCGGCGAGGCAGCGGCCCGACTGCAGCAGCGAGTAGAACACCTCCTCATCCCAGCCACCCATCTCCGCGCGCCTGCCGTACCAGGCGCGCGCATTCTCGAAGTCCCGGGCGTGGTAGTAGCTCTGCGCCAGGAAAAACACCGACCTCTCATCGTCGGGGTGATCGCTGACATAGGCCAGCAGCACTGCGGCGTCCTTGGCCCACTTCTCCGGGTCCTTGCCGCGCGCGCCCAGCCGCCGGGAGTGGATCTGGAAGTCCTCGCACAGGTTCGCCTCGGTGAACGGCTCGTCGCACAGCGCATGCTCGTGCAGCACACCCTGGTAGTACCAGGGCACCCCGTCGCGGAACAGTTGGCGGCGCCAGAAGATGTTGCCGGGATCCTCGCGGATCAAGACGGCGTAGCAGTCGGCGGTCAGCCCGCCGAACGGCGGCACGCCGATCACGGTGTCGTCGGCGTCCATCATCCAGATGTAGTCGGCCTTGCCCTGCGCGAGCGTGAGCGCCTCGGAGCGGTTGTGTCCGAAGTCGCGCCATGGGCGTTCGTGCAACTCGCCGGGGATGGCGAGCCGTTCCATGTGGTCGGCGATGACGGCCTGGGTGCCGTCGGCCGACCCGGTGTCCACCACCACCCAGTAGTCGATGTAGGGCGCGGTGGCGTCGAGCACGTCGCCGACGATGTGGGCCTCGTCGCGCACGATCATCGTCAGGCAGATGGACTGGCGGCCGGAATTGTCGGTCATGGCTTTGTGCTCCTTCGCACCCTGCCGGGTGAACGGTTACCGTCACACATCATGCAGATTGTCGTCGCCGGCGCGCTGATCTCCGGCGGCGCGCTATTGCTGGCCCAGCGACGCCGTCCGCCGGAGTTGGCCGGGCTGTGGGAGTTGCCGGGCGGCAAGGTCGCCGCGGGGGAGACCGAACCCGAGGCATTGGCCCGCGAGCTGGCCGAGGAACTCGGCGTCGAGGTCGTCGTGCACGAGCGACTGGGGGAGGACGTCGCGATCGGCGAATCGCTGATCCTGCGCGCCTACCGGGTCACCCAGACCGGTGGCACGCTGCATCCTCACGACCACGGCGCGCTGCGCTGGGTGGATGCCACGCAGCTCTCGGAGGTGGCGTGGGTGCCGGCCGACCGAGCATGGCTGCCGGCGCTGCGGGAGCGGCTCGCTGCCCAGTGAGCAGCATGCAGCTGATGTCTTTCGTTCAGCGACAAGCGCTGCGGCAACCCACCCTGACCCGGCAGTGCTGGTTTTTCGCCGCCGGGTCGGCATTGTTCGCGTCCGCCACCGCTCCCGGCTTCTCGGTGATCGCCGGCGCCGGCGCGACGAATCTGCTCTGCTTCGTCGGTAGCTGGTTCTTCACGACGGCGGCGTGGATGCAGCACCGCCTCACCGATGAAAACGACTTCCCGGAATGGCATTCGGCCAGTTCGCAGTTCGCCGGCACGGTGCTGTTCAACATCAGCACCGGAGCCGCTCTGCTGATGCACTCGGTGCCGGCGCGCCGGCACCTGGTGTGGACCCCCGACGTGGCGGGTTCGCTGGCATTCTTGGCCAGCGGAGCGCTCGCCGTGGCGGCCCTCGGTGCCGCATCCTCCGGACTCGACCGGTGGGTCACCTGGATCAATATGGCCGGTTGCGTGGCATTCGCGTTGTCGGCCGGCGCGGCGTTCGTCCGGCGCACCGGCGCCACCGAAGACCAGTGGTTGGCCAACGTCGGCACCTTTGTCGGGGCGCTGTGTTTCCTGGTGGGTGCGCTCGCCGCGCTTCCTCGTTTTCGCAAACCGGGTCCCACGCTGCGACAATCTCCTGCGTGACTACCCCCGACCCCAGGCACGACTTCCGTAACGTCGCGATCGTCGCGCACGTCGACCACGGCAAGACCACGCTCGTCGACGCCATGCTGCGTCAGTCCGGAGCGCTGACCCACCGCGGTGACGACACCGTCGAACGCCTGATGGACTCCGGAGACCTGGAGAAGGAAAAGGGCATCACGATCCTGGCGAAGAACACCGCCGTACACCGCCACCACCCCGACGGTGGCATGACGGTGATCAACGTCATCGACACCCCCGGCCACGCCGACTTCGGCGGTGAGGTGGAGCGCGGCCTGTCGATGGTCGACGGGGTGCTGCTGCTGGTCGATGCCTCCGAGGGCCCGTTGCCGCAGACCCGGTTCGTGCTGCGCAAGGCGCTGAGCGCGCACCTGCCGGTGATCCTGGTGGTCAACAAGACCGACCGGCCGGACGCCCGGATCGCCGAGGTCGTCTCGGAAAGCCACGACCTGCTGCTCGACGTCGCCTCCGACCTCGACGACGAGGCGCAGAAGGCCGCCGAGGACGCCCTCGGGCTGCCCACGCTGTACGCGTCCGGTCGGGCCGGCATCGCGAGCACCACCGAACCCGCCAACGGCGACAACCCCGACGGTGAGAACCTCAACCCACTCTTCGACGTCCTGCTCGAGCACATCCCGCCGCCGCAGGGAAACCCGGAGGCGCCACTGCAGGCCCTGGTGACCAACCTCGACGCATCGGCCTTCCTCGGCCGACTGGCGCTGATCCGCATCTACAACGGCAAGTTGCGCAAGGGCCAGCAGGTGGCCTGGATGCGTGAGGTCGACGGGCTTCCCGTCATCGCCAACGCGAAGATCACCGAACTGCTGACCACCGTCGGCGTCGAGCGCTCGCCGACCGAGGAGGCGGTCGCCGGGGACATCGTCGCCGTCGCCGGCATGCCCGAGATCATGATCGGCGACACCCTGGCCGACCCCGACCACGCGCACGCGTTGCCGCGCATCACCGTTGACGAGCCGGCCATCTCGGTGACGATCGGCACCAACACCTCACCGCTGGCGGGCAAGGTGTCCGGCCACAAGCTGACCGCCCGGATGGTGCGTTCCCGGCTGGACCAGGAACTTGTCGGCAACGTCTCGATCCGGGTCGTCGACATCGGCCGCCCGGACGCCTGGGAGGTGCAGGGCCGCGGTGAGCTGGCCCTGGCCGTCCTGGTCGAGCAGATGCGCCGCGAAGGTTTCGAGCTGACGGTCGGCAAGCCGCAGGTGGTCACCCGGACCATCGACGGCAAGCTGCACGAGCCGTTCGAGGCCATGACCATCGACTGTCCCGAGGAGTTCGTCGGCGCGGTCACCCAGCTGATGGCCGGCCGTAAGGGCCGGATGGAGGAGATGGCGAACCACGCCGCCGGCTGGGTTCGGATGGACTTCATCGTCCCCAGCCGCGGGCTCATCGGGTTCCGCACCGACTTCCTCACCCTGACCCGCGGCACCGGCATCGCCAACGCGGTCTTCGACGGCTATCGGCCGTGGGCCGGCGAGATCCGGGCCCGGCACACCGGCTCGCTGGTCAGTGACCGGACGGGCTCGGTGACGCCGTTCGCGATGATCCAGCTCTCCGACCGCGGCCAGTTCTTCGTCGAACCGGGCGACGACACCTACGAAGGCCAGGTGGTCGGCATCAATCCGCGCGCGGAGGATCTCGACGTCAACGTCACCCGGGAGAAGAAGCTGACCAACATGCGGCAGTCGACCTCGGATGTGATGGAGACGCTGGCCCGGCCGCTCGAACTCGGCCTCGAACAGGCCATGGAGTTCTGCGCCGAGGACGAGTGCGTCGAGGTCACCCCGGAGATCGTCCGGGTCCGCAAGGTCGATCTCGACGCCACGACCCGGGCGCGCAGCCGGTCGCGGGCCAAGGCACAGAAGGCGTGACCCGGGCTGTCATTCAAGGGTGCGGCGCGAACCGGTCGATACGCTGAAAGGCGTGCTGACCCGACTGCCAAGGCTGCGAGCCGTGGCCGCCGTGCTGGCGGTGACGACCCTGGCCGGCGGCTGCGCCGTCGACCCGCCGCCCGCGCCGCAGAGCACCCAGACAATCCAGACTGCTGCGCCCGCACCCAAGGCGTCGCAGATCATCATGGCGATCGACTCGATCGGCGCCGGCTTCAATCCGCATCTGCTCTCGGACCAGTCGCCGGTCACCGCCGCCATCAGCGCCTTGGTGCTGCCGAGTTCGTTCCGGCCGGTCCCGGACCCGGCCACCCCGACCGGCTCGCGCTGGGAGATGGACCCCACCCTGCTGGTCTCCGCCGACGTCACGGCCAAGGGCCCGTTCACCGTCACCTACAAGATCCGGCCCGAGGCGGCCTGGACCGATAACGCGCCCATCGCCGCCGACGACTTCTGGTACCTGTGGCGTCAGATGGTCAGCCAACCCGGGGTTGTGGACCCGGCCGGCTACGACTTGATCACCGGGGTGCAGTCCGTCGACGGCGGGAAGACCGCGGTGGTCACCTTCTCCCAGCCCTATCCGGCGTGGCGCGAGTTGTTCAACGACCTGCTGCCCGCACACATCGTCAAGGACGTTCCGGGCGGGTTCCCGGCCGGGCTGACCCGGTCGATGCCGGTGACGGCCGGTCAATTCCGGGTGGACAACATCGACCCGCAGCGCGACGAGATCCTGTTGGCGCGCAACGACCGGTTCTGGGGGACCCCGGCCAAGCCGGATCAGATTCTGTTCCGTCGCGGCGGGGCGCCGGCCGCGCTGGCCGACTCGATCCGCAACGGCGACACCCAGGTAGCCCAGGTGCACGGCGGCGTCGCGGCCTTCGCCCAACTCTCGGCCATCCCGGACGTGCGCACGGCGCGGCTGATCACGCCGCGGGTGATGCAGCTGACGCTGCGCGCCCAAGAGCCGAAACTTGCGGATCCCGTTGTGCGCAAGGCGATTCTGGGTCTGCTCGACGTGGAACTGCTCGCTGCAGTGGGGGCCGGCAGCGACAACTCCCTCACCCTGGCCCAGGCGCTGGTGCGAGCCCCGAGCGATCCCGGATACGTGGCCACCGCGCCGCCGCCGCTGAGCAGGGACCGGGCACTGCAGCTGTTCGCCGAGGCGGGCTACCAGGTGGACCGCAGCGTCGCCGACTCGCCGGCCCGCCCCGGCGGTCCGAGCCCCAAGCCGACTCCCGCCGAGCCCACTCGCGGGCGGATCAGCCGCAATGGAGAGACATTGAGTCTGGCGATCGGCGCGGCCGCCAACGACCCCACCGCCGTGGCGGTGGCCAACACCGCCGCGGATCAGTTGCGCAGCGTGGGCATCTCCGCGACCGTGCTACCGCTGGAACCCCAGTTGCTCTATGGGACCGCGCTGGCGACCAATCGGGTCGACGCGATCGTCGGCTGGCATGCCGCCGGCGGTGACCTCGCCACTGTGCTGGCGTCCCGTTACAGTTGCCCCGCGCTGGTGGCCGCCCCGGTCGCCACCACCCCGGTCGCCACCACCCCGGGCTCGCCCACCCCGGCCCCGGGCGAAACGCCGACCGCCACCAGTCCGTCGGCCCCGCAGAAGGCCGGCGCTCCGCTGGTGCGCGCACCGTCGAACCTCACCGGAATCTGCGACCGGGCGATCCAACGCTCGATCGACGCGGCGCTGGTCGGCGCGCAGAACGTCAACGACGTCATCGCCGCGGTGGAGCCAGCCCTGTGGGCCATGTCGGCGGTTCTGCCGATCATGCAGGACACCACGATCGTCGCCGCGGGGCCCAGCGTGCAGAACGTCAGCCTCACCGGCGCGGTGCCGGTGGGCATCGTCGGCGACGCGGCGCGCTGGGTCAAGACACCGTCGTAGCGTCAGCCGCCGGCGACGTCGAGACCGTGCGCGACGGCGAACGCCAGTGCTTGTTCAACGTCGATTCGCGCGCCGCGGCAGGCGGCGGTGGTCCAGACCGTGGGGTCGATGCGGGCACCACGGAGGTCGGCTTCCTCGAGCCGCAGGCGGTCGGTCCGCGCGGCGGTCAGGTCGGCCCCCCGCAGCACCGCTTTGCGAAGATCGGCTCCGACCAGCGAGGTTTCCCGGAACCGGCAGCCGGAGAGGTCGAGCCCGCGCAGGTCGGCCCCGCCGAGCGCGGCAAGGCTGAAGTCGACCTCCTCGCACACGATGGGCCGTATCCGGCATTCCTCGAACGTCGACCCCAGGAAGCTGCAGTATTGGAAAGTGCTGTGCCACAGTGCGGTTCGGCGGAAACGGCAGTTCCGGAACGCCGATCCGGCGTGCGTCGAGCGGCTCAGGTCCGCGCTGGTGAAGTCACACTCGGTGAAAAGAACCCGCTCGGTCGTCAGCCCGGCGAAGTCTTCGTCGGTGAAGTCGCGGCCGACGAACTCCAGTTCGGTCCACTGCTGCATAGCGGACAATCATGGTCAGGTCCTCGCGCGAGGATGGGGGCGGGACGCCGCCGGTAGGGTGACCGCCGACTCACGATGAGGAGATCCCATGTCCACGGTGCCGCGGTTGCTGTTCGTCCATGCCCACCCCGACGACGAGACGATCGGCAACGGAGTGACGATCGCGCGGTACGCCGCCCGTGGCGCCGAGGTGACCGTGCTGACCTGCACCCTGGGCGAGGAGGGAGAGGTCATCGGGGACCGGTGGGCGCAGCTTGACGTCCATCACGCCGATCAACTCGGTGGTTATCGGATCGGTGAGCTGACCGAGGCGTTGCGGCATCTGGGAGTGCCCGGTCCCCGGTTTCTCGGCGGCGCCGGATGCTGGCGGGACTCCGGGATGGTGGGCGCGCCGCGCCGACGGCAGACCCGGTTCGCCGACGCCGACCTCGGCTGGGTGGGCGACCAACTGGCCGACGTCATCGCGGAACTGCGCCCGCATGTGGTGGTGACCTACGACCCCGACGGCGGATACGGGCACCCCGACCACATCCAGGCTCACCGCGTCACCACGGCTGCCATCGCCGCGGTGGCCGATCGCTGGCGGGTTCCGAAGTTCTATTGGACGGTGGTGTCGGCCGAGGCTTTTCATGCCGGTCTGGAGTCGCTGGAGCCCGAAGACGTTGGTGCGGACTGGGTGTGGCCGACAGGAGAGGTTCCGTTCGGCTTCGCCGAGGACCAGATCACCGCGGTGATCGACGCGCCGGAACACCTCGCCGACAAGGCCGCTGCGATCGCTGCGCATGCCACCCAGGTGGAGGTGGGGCCGACCGGACGCGCGTTCGCGCTCTCCAACAAGTTCGCTCTGCCGATCCTGGGCCAGGAGCACTACGTGCTGGTCTCGGGACAACCGGGCAGCACCGACGCAAAGGGCTGGGAACACGATCTGCTCGCGGGCATCGACCTTGACGAATAGTTCCAGCGCCCCCGACCGTAGCGGGTCGCCCTCGGCCAGGATGGTGCTCGGGTTGCTCGCCCTCGACGGCGTTCTCTGCGCGCTCGCCGGGGCACTGCTGTTGCCGCTCTACATCGGACCGGTGCCCTTCCCGATCAGCGCCGTGCTGAGCGGGGCGATCAACGCGGCGCTGGTGTGGGCTGCCGGTCATTGGACCGAGAACCCCAGGCTGGCCGGTCTGCCGTTGTGGACGTGGCTCGCCACGGTTGCGGTGCTGTCACTCGGCGGTCCGGGGGGCGACATCGTGTTCGGGGGACCGGGAATCATGGCTTACTCGGTACTGCTGCTCATGGCACTCGGCGCCCTGCCGGCCGCCCTGGTGCTGCGCCGGATGCGCTGACTGCGGGGGCCGGCTAGCGGGATCCCCGGCCCGCCTTCGCCGAATTGCCGTCACCCCGAGCGGAGTTGCCGCCGTCGGTGGCAGCGGCAGTCTGGTCTGCGGCCGGGGCCCGGTGGCCGCGCAGTGCCCCGCGGGCGGGCTGTGGCGCTTCGGCGGCGGCGACCGGAGTCTCCGCCGCCGCGATGGCCTCTGTCACCGGGGCGACGGCGTCGTCTGCCGGCGTGAGGGTCTCTGCGACCGGTACGACGGTCTCCACCGCCGGTGCGGCGGTGTCATCGGGGCTGACACTCTCGGCAATCGGGGAGGTGGCCTCGGCCGGCGGGTTGAGGGACTCGGCAACCGGAGCGACTGCTGTGCTCGCGGGGGCGTCGTCACCGACCGGGGCCGTGCCCGGGGTCACATCGGTCGGTGCGTCGGCTTGGGTGCTCGGCAGTGCCGCGGCAGCCAGGACCGCGGTCGCCGCGGGTCCGGCCGTGACGGCGGCGCCCGGGCGCGGCGGGAACGGGGGCAGCGGCGGGAACGGAATCAGGCTCTGGATCCAGGCGAGGCCGTAGTTGACGAAGTTCTGCGCCGATTGCTGGATGCCCTGCTGGACGTCGGGCCCGATCTGGGCGAAGTCGAGGCCGAGCACGTCGGCGAAGGTGTAGACCCCGGCCTGGACCAGCGGCTCGATGCTGAAGTACGCCAGGCTGACGCCCGGGGCCACCCACCACAGACCCGGCACGAAGCCCATGCCCCACTGGGCCAGTTCGAAGCCCCATGCCACCCACGGCTCGACGGCGTTGTAGGTGTTCTTGATGGCGTTCTCGACTCCGCTGGTCACCGCTGCGGCCTGGGGCGCGGCCAGCGTCGCGGTCGAGGCAGCGGGCAGAATGGCAGCGTCGCGGAAGTCCGGCCACGGGCCGGGGTAGGGCGGCAGGGGCGGCACCGCGACGAAACTGTCGGCCCAGGCCTTGCCGTAGATGGCGGCGTTGCTGGCGGAGGTCTTGATGCCGTCGCTGATATCGCGCGTGAGCTGGGCGAAATCGAGACCTACCAGGTCAGCGAAGGCGTAGGCGCCGGCCCGCGCCAGCGGTTGGGTGGTGCGATACGCGAATGCAACGCCGGGCGCGGCCCACCAGAGCCCGGGGATGAGGCCGAGAGAGAACTGGGTCCAGTCGGAGACGTAGGCGGGCCAGCGTTCGACACCGTCATAGGAGTTCTTCAGGGCGGCCTGGACTCCGTCGGGGAGCGACGTGACGTTGTTGATCGTGGCCGTCAGGCTGGTGATGACGTTCTCGATCCCACCGGTCAGGGCGGTGTAGGCGCCTTCGATCCCGTTACCCAGGTTGGTGAAGACGCCTTCGATCCCGGCGCCGACCGATGTGAGGTTGTCGATCACGGCCGCCAGTCCGGAGGCCAGCGACGTCAGTTCGACCGCGGCAGCGATCGTCGCCGGGGCTGGCGCGGGCGGGCTGACCGGCGTAATCGCGGCCGTACCGACAACGGCGGCGCTGAGGCCCGCAATCACGAACGAGCGGGGGGAGACTCCGACGGAGTGGCTCATCTGGTACCTCACTTGCTGCCGACGTTGCTGACAATTCGCTGAGGGGACCCTACCCTTCAAGCTGAGAAACTCACACCAGTCCCGTCAGCACCATCAGCGCGACTTCTGCTGCAGGTACTACTGTTGGGGCCATGTCGATCGCCGTCAGAGCAGATCAGGTGCGCGAATGACATCCGGCAGTCCGCTGCCGACCTCCTCCCCGAAGGTCGCCGCTCCCTCGGAGGCGGCTCTTCGCCGAGTGCTGCGGCGGGCCCGCGACGGGGTGGCACTCAACACCGACGAGGCCGCCATCGCCCTCGCAGCCCGCGGTGAGGACCTGGCCGACCTCTGTGCCAGCGCAGCCCGGGTCCGCGACGCGGGCCTGACGTCGGCAGGCCGGCGGGGCCCCAGCGGTCGGCTGCCGGTGTCGTATTCGCCCAAAGTCTTCGTCCCGGTGACCCACCTGTGCCGCGACACCTGCCATTACTGCACGTTCGTGACGGTTCCCGGCAAGCTTCGCGCAGAAGGTCGGGGCATGTACCTGGAGGCCGACGAAATCGTCGACCTCGCCCGGCGAGGCGCCGAATTGGGTTGCAAGGAGGCGCTGTTCACCCTGGGCGACCGCCCGGAGGCGCGCTGGCCCGAAGCTCGCCAATGGCTCGACGAACGGGGTTACGACTCCACCCTGGATTACGTGCGCGCCGCGGCGATCCGGGTGCTGGAGGAAACGGGTCTGCTGCCACACCTCAATCCCGGCGTCATGTCCTGGGCGGAGATGTCGCGCCTGAAGCCGGTGGCGCCGTCGATGGGCATGATGCTCGAAACCACGTCGCGCCGGCTGTTCGAGACGCGGGGCCTGGCCCACTTCGGCAGCCCGGACAAGGATCCGGAGGTGCGGTTGCGCACCCTGACCGACGCCGGCCGGTTAGCCATTCCCTTCACCACCGGACTGCTGGTCGGCATCGGTGAGACCCGCGAGGAACGGGCCGACACCCTGCACGCGATCCGACGCCTGCACAAGGAGTTCGGCCACGTGCAGGAAGTCATCGTGCAGAACTTCCGGGCCAAGGACCACACCGCGATGGCGGCGGTACCCGACGCCGCCTTCGACGAGTTCCTGGCGACCGTCGCGGTGGCCCGACTGGTGCTCGGCCCGGACATGCGCGTCCAGGCCCCGCCGAACCTGGTGTCCGCAGCCGAATGCCGGGCGCTGCTCGGTGCCGGCGTCGACGACTGGGGCGGTGTCTCGCCGCTGACGCCCGACCACGTCAACCCCGAGCGCCCGTGGCCGGCTCTGGACGAGCTTGCCGCCGTCACCTCCGAGGCAGGCTTCGACCTGGTGGCGCGTTTGACCGCCCAGCCGAAGTACGTGCAGTCCCCGGCCGGCTGGATCGACCCGCGGGTGGCCGGGCACGTGGCCGCCCTCGCCGACCCCGACACCGGCTTCGCGCGCGACGTCACACCCGTCGGCCGCCCCTGGCAGGAGCCTGATGAGGCTGCGGAGTCACTGGGGCGCGCCGACCTCGGCGCCGCGATCGACTCGGAAGGGCGGCGTACCGCCACCCGCAGCGACCTCGGCAGCGCTTTCGGTGACTGGGAGTCCATCCGTGAACGCGTCGGCGAATTGTCGGCCCGCGCCCCCGAACGCATCGACACCGACGTCGTCGCCGCCCTACGCGCCGCCGAGCGCAACCCGGGCGGATGCAGTGACGCCGACTACCTCGCCCTGGCGACCGCCGACGGTGAAGCGCTGGATGCCGTTGCGGCGCTGGCTGATTCGCTCCGGCGCGATGTTGTGGGCGAGGATGTGACCTTCGTGGTCAACCGGAACATCAACTTCACCAATATCTGTTACACGGGCTGCCGGTTCTGCGCGTTCGCGCAGAGAAAGGGCGACGCGGACGCCTTCTCGCTGTCCACCCGGGATGTGGCCGATCGGGCCTGGGAGGCTCACGTCGCCGGTGCGACGGAGGTCTGCATGCAGGGCGGGATCGATCCCGACCTGCCGGTGACGGCCTACGCCGACCTGGTCCGCGCGGTCAAGGAGGCGGTGCCCTCGATGCATGTGCACGCCTTCTCGCCCATGGAGATCGCCAACGGGGTCACCAGGAGCGGGGAGAGTATTCGCGACTGGCTGATCAGTCTGCGAGAGGCCGGCCTGGGCACCATCCCCGGGACGGCCGCCGAGATCCTCGACGACGACATCCGCTGGGTGCTCACCAAGGGCAAGCTGCCCACCTCTCTGTGGGTCGAGATCGTCAGTACCGCACACGAAGTCGGGCTGCGGTCGAGTTCGACGATGATGTACGGCCACGTCGACAACCCCTCGCACTGGGTCGGCCACCTCAACGTGTTGCGCGACATCCAGGACCGCACAGGGGGATTCACCGAATTCGTCCCCCTGCCGTTCGTCCACCAGTCCTCGCCGCTGTATCTGGCCGGTGCGGCCCGGCCGGGTCCCACCCACCGCGACAACCGTGCGGTGCACGCCCTGGCCCGGATCATGCTGCACGGCAGGATCTCCCAGATCCAGACCAGCTGGGTCAAGCTCGGTGTGCAGCGCAGCCAGGTCATGCTCAACGGCGGCGCCAACGACCTCGGCGGCACCCTGATGGAGGAGACGATCTCCCGGATGGCCGGCTCGGAGTACGGATCGGCCAAGACGGCCGCCGAACTGGTCGCGATCGCCGAAGGCATCGGCCGGCCGGCCCGGCAGCGCACCACCACCTATTCCACGCGGGCGGCCTGAGGTTCGCTCGCCGGGGTCTGATTCGGCGCCGCTCCGGCGCGGATTCGTCCCTCATCCGCTTGGACGACGCCGGGGGACGGCATACTTGCCACCCATGGTCAGGCGTGTCCCGTTGGTCGCGGCGATCGCGTTCGCGATGCTGTCGGTCTTTGCGGTGGTGGTGGTGCCACTCGGTCCCGGAATCGAGCGGCCCGGCTCAGAGGTCGTCGAACACATCGGGGCCCACGCCGGGATGATCCGCCTGCAGGCATTGTTGACCGCGCTGGCCATGCTGGCCGCCGTCGTGGTCATCGGATACGCCCGTGACCGCCTCGACGGCCCGGCCGGCTACATATTCACCGTCGGCTCAGCGGTGCTGATCGCGCAAGTCGGTGTTCAGGTCTGGTTCAGTGCCGGACTCGCGCTGCATCCGGCGACGCTGGAGCCGGCCACCGCCCGGGTCCTGGCCGACATCAGCTCGATGTGGGGCCCGCTGCTGACCGTCGCGGCCATCCTGATGGCCGGCCCGGTGGTGTGGGCCGGCCGCCGGGGCCGATTCCCGCGCTGGATGGCGCTGATCGCGGCCGTTTTCGTCGTCGAGCAATTCGTCGAACTCCTGACGATCATCGGCCCGGTCGGCAGTTTCATCGCCCCCGGCGGGCCGATGACCGTGTTCGGCGGCGGCACGCTGTTCGGGGTTTTCTTCTTCGCTCTCGGGCTGGCTCTGGCGCTGCCGGACCGGGAGTCGACCGTCGCAGCACCTGACCAGTTCACCCCCGCGTAGACGTACCGCCTAATATCAGCAGCGCGATCGCGATTGGGGCACACTGTTGCCCTGACGCCGACAGACAACGACGAGCACATCGAGGAGAACCTTCGTGACCTACGTGATCACCGAAGCCTGCGTCGATATCAAGGACAAGGCATGCATCGAGGAGTGCCCGGTCGACTGCATCTACGAGGGCGGCCGGATGTTGTTCATCCACCCCGACGAGTGCGTGGACTGCGGAGCCTGTGAGCCGGTCTGCCCCGTCGAGGCGATCTACTACGAGGACGACGTGCCCGATCAGTGGTCGCAGTACACCCAGATCAACGCCGATTTCTTCGCCGAACTGGGTTCGCCCGGCGGCGCCTCGAAGGTGGGTCTGACGGAGAACGATCCGCAGTCGGTCAAGGATCTCCCGCCCAAGGGCGAGGACTGACGGCCCACATCCCGCTGCGCGCGTCGCGACACCCGGTGTCGGCGACGCTGCCGGTGTTCCCCTGGGACACCCTGACCGAGGCTGCTGCCGTCGCGCGGGCGCACCCGGGCGGCATCGTCGACCTGTCGGTCGGGACTCCGGTCGATCCGGTCGCTCCGGTGATCCAGGAGGCGCTGTCGGCCGCCGCCGCGGTACCGGGATATCCGTGGACAGCCGGCACGCCAGAGCTGAGGGCCGCCGCGGTGGCCGCCCTGCAACGTCGCTACGGAATCACCGGATTGGCAGAGCAGGCGGTGCTGCCGGTGATCGGCAGCAAGGAACTCATCGCTTGGCTGCCGACACTGCTCGGGCTGGGAGCCGACGACCTCGTGGTGGTGCCCGAACTGGCGTATCCGACGTACGAGGTGGGTGCCCGACTGGCCGGTACCCGGGTGCTCCCCGCCGACTCGCTGACCCAGTTGGGGCCGGAATCGCCGGCGGTGATCTTCCTCAACTCGCCGAGCAACCCGACCGGCCGGGTGCTGGGGATCGACCATCTGCGCAAAGTCGTCGGTTGGGCCCGCGAACGCGGCACGCTGGTGGTCTCCGACGAGTGCTATCTGGGGTTGGGGTGGGATCAGCAGCCCTACTCGGTCCTGCATCCCGATGTCAGCGAGGGCGACCACACCGGGCTGCTGGCGGTGCACTCGCTGTCGAAGAGTTCGTCGCTGGCGGGCTACCGGTCCGGCTTCGTGGCCGGAGACCCGGCGGTGGTCGCCGAACTGCTCGCCGTCCGAAAACACGCCGGGATGATGGTCCCGGGTCCGGTCCAGGCCGCGATGGTGGCCGCCCTCGACGATGACGACCATGAGCGTGCCCAGCGGGAGCGTTACGCGCGCCGCCGCGACGTGCTGATGGCGGCGTTCGGCTCGGCCGGGTTCGCGATCGAGTACTCCGATGCCGGGCTGTACCTGTGGGCCACCCGCGACGAGCCGTGCCGCGACACCGTCGACTGGCTGGCCCGGCGCGGCATCCTGGTGGCGCCCGGCGACTTCTACGGTTCCGCGGGCACGCGGCACGTGCGTATCGCGATGACCGCGACCGATGAACGCGTGCAGGCCGCGGCCGAGCGGTTGCGGCTCTAAGCCGACGGCAGCGAAAAATGCCCCCGGCCTGAGGCGGTTTCAGGGGGTCGTCGCAACACTGCTGGTTAACTGGTCTGTAGTAGATCACGCAAGCGCTCGGCTGGGGTTTCCCAGTCGAGCGTTTTGCGTGGGCGGCCGTTGAGTTGCTGGGCGACGTGTTCGAGGTCTTCGGGGCCGTAGGCGCTGAGGTCGGTTCCTTTGGGGAAGTACTGGCGCAGCAGGCCGTTGGTGTTTTCGTTGGTGCCGCGTTGCCAGGGGCTGGCCGGGTCGCAGAAGTAGACGGCCATGTCGGTGGCCATGGAGAACTGTTTGTGGCGGGCCATTTCGCAGCCTTGGTCCCAGGTCAGCGACCCGCGCAGATGCGCCGGCAAGGTGGTGACGGTGGCGATGAGTCCGTCGCGGACAGCCTCGGCGTGATGGCCGTCGGGCAGGTGTACGAGCAGCGTGTAGCGGGTCGCCCGTTCGACCAGGGTCGCGATCGCGGTCTTGTTGGCTTCGCCCATGATCAGATCGCCCTCCCAGTGGCCAGGCACGGCGCGGTCTTCGATGTCGGCGGGCCGCTCGCTGATCATGATCATGGGGTCGACGAACCGCTGGGTGCGCTGATCAGGACGTCGATGAGGCTTGCGTATCGTGCGTCCACTCCGAAGTGCTTGTGTCAGTTCCCGTTTGAGCCCACCGCGCGCTTGAAAGTACAGCGCCTGGTAGATCGTTTCGTGGCTCACGCGCATGCTCTCGTCGGCCGGATAGTCCTTGACCAGACGATGGGAGATCTCCTCTGGTGACCACCGCTGCGACAGCCCGTCTTCCACAGCCCGGCGCAACGCATGGTTGGTAACCAGTTTGGTCGGCTTGGGCCGGGCGCGGGCCGCGGCCGCCGCCGTATGGGCTTGATAGGGCAGATACAACCCCGCCACGCTGCGGTTAGCGATCTCGCGCGACACCGTGGAGGTGGACTTACCGATCCGCTCGGCGATCGCGGTCATGCTCTGCGCGGTGGCCAGCCCGTCGGCGATGGCCAGCCGATCCTGCAACGACAGATACCGGCGATTGATCACCGGCGGCTCAGCGTTAACGGTCGAGGTCACGGGTTGTTTGTACTGCGCGGGATCGCCGTAGCGGATCACCCTGCCATCAGCACGGACCCGCGTGTTGCCGACCTTACGGACTCCGTCGCGCCAGTCCCGGGCCGTGCGCACATGGACTCCCACCTCGCGAGCAGCCCGAGATGCTGACCAGCCGGCATCAAGCAGCTCCAAGAACCGTGCCCGAGCCTGCTTTTTGCCGGCCGGTTGACGGTCCTTGCCGACCAAACCACACTCGACGAGCACTCGCCTTGCCCGCGAGTGGGAAATGCCGTTGACCTTCGCGGCCTGGTTGATCGACCCGGTGGCCTCGAACACCGCCACCACCGCCCCCGAACCAACACCACGCCACACCGTCTGTGATCTGCCCACCGGCCGACCCGTCGCACGCAAGATCGCATAACACCGACTCCGCGAAAGACCGACCGCTACTGCGGCCTCCTTGACCGCCACACCGGCATCAACAAGCGTTGCCAACTGATTCCCAAAACGAACACAGTCCTCCGAAAACGACACGGTCGCCGCAACCTCTCACATCGAGAGTGTTGCGACGACCGTGTGAACCCGCGTGAGCGGCCGGGGGCATTTTTCGTGGCGGGACTGGTTAGTTCATGTTCCAGGGTTCGCCGTAGGTGGTGACGCTGTCGCCGGCGCTGGAGATCAGCCGGGCGAAGGGGCGCAGGAGCACGCCACCGGCGGCGCCGGTGACGGTGCCGTGGGCGTTGGAGACCGCCACCGAGCCCTCGGGTCCGGCGACGTCGACGGAGAAGGTGGCGACCTCCTGGATGCCGGGGCCGTTGCCCAGATCCGAGCTGATCGAGGCGCCGGGGAACAGGTTCGGGGTGATGATCGAGCCGAAGGGGTCAAAGCCCAGCGGGGAGATGCTCACGTCGTCGAGCAGGATGTTGGGGGTGGTGTA
>CAISDL010000152.1 GCA_903884065.1 uncultured Actinomycetes bacterium
GGCCGGGTGATCGACTACCTCGAGGGCACCGGCGAGCTGGACAACACCGTCGTGATCTTCCTGTCGGACAACGGCGCGGAGGGACCGATCGTCGAGGCCATGCCGTTGCGCGGCGGCGAAATCGCCGCGTTCGTCGCGCGGCATTGCGACAACAGCCTCGACAACATCGGCGGTCCCACCTCCTACACCTGGTACGGCCCGCGCTGGGCGCAGGCCGCCACCGCACCGTCGCGTCTGCACAAGGCCTTCACCACCGAGGGCGGGATCCGGGTGCCGGGCTTCGTCACCTGGCCGGGCTTTTCCCGGCAGGGGGAGATCGGCACGGCGTTCAGCACCGTCATGGACATCGCGCCGACGGTGCTCGAACTCGCCGGCGCCGCCCATCCCGGCACCACCTACCGGGGTCGGGAGGTGGAGCCGATACGCGGCCGATCGATGCTGCCCTACCTGTCCGGACAGACCGACGCGGTGCACGACGCCGACACCGGCACCGGGTGGGAGTTGTTCGGCCGCCGCGCTATTCGCCAGGGTGATTGGAAGGCGCTTTACCTGCCCGCGCCCTACGGCCCAGGCACCTGGCAGCTCTATGACCTCTCATGCGATCCCGGCGAGGTCCACGACCTGGCCGCCTCCCGGCCCGACAAACTGGCCGACCTGCTCGAGTTGTGGGACCGCTACGTTGAGGACAACGGCGTCATCATCGGGCACGTGTCGGTCTACGAGATCGACGTCTAGGCGTGGTGACTGACAACACCTAGGCGCAGACAACGGACCCGGTATCGGTTCCAACGGAACGGTTCAATGCGGCAGACCATGCTGCGCGCTTGCCGTCCTCGATGCCACAGAGATCGAAACTGTCAGAGGGTTCTTCGGCGTCAAGGTCTGGCCATCGCTCTCGAATGACGGCCTCGGCTTGCTCCTCGTCGCGCTTGTACAGGTCGTACAGCACTACGGCCGTGCCGCTTTCGGCTGTGTCGACAACGTGTTGTTCGTGCTCGCGCAGGCGGTCGGCGATTCCGATGGCGTAGCCGACCACCCAACTGCGGCGATACACCGATGCCGTGGAGTACCAGGAATCGTCCTCCGGCAGTGAATCCAACGCCCGCAGAGCCTGCGGTTGGAGCAGATCCCACAGAAAGTGGACCCGCTCAAGGTGATCGGGCATGCCGAACAACGCCATCCGCACCGTCTCTTGAGGGCAACCCGTCTTTCCGGACTTCCAATGGACTCCCTTGCAGTGCAGCGCATTGGCCAGGAAGTGCAGGATTCGGTGGCTCCCGTACTTCGACGTGACGATGAAGACTCGCTCGACGACTTTCGGGGTGCCCTTGTCGGCGGCATCCGAGCCGGTGTTTCCATCGAGTGCGGCGCGCACCATCGCCTCTTCGAGGCCGTACTCCGCGATCAGCGCGAAAGCGCGGTCCAGGTACACCGCTTCTTCCGGTGTACCGGCCACGGAGTCTGCTTTGCGCAGCAGCTTGGCCACTGTGTCCATCTTGGCGGCTTTCGTTTCCCGCTTCTGCGACGAGGACGACGTGGCGGTTCCGGTGCGGTTCCGCGGGGCCGGAACACCAGATGAGCAGCCCACCTTCACCGTGACGTAGAGATCACCGGCAGGAGCGCCGGGTCCCGCGGCGAGATCCTGGCCGCGTAGTCGGATGCGTTGACCATCCTTCGTGCCGGCGGGAACCCGCACCCGGATCGTGCGGACCGTCGTGGTGAATGCCGAGCCGTGGCACTCGTCGCACTCCTTCACGATGACCCAGCCGTCCCCGCGGCAGATTGAGCAGCCGCCGGACAATGACGTCCCTAGCGGTAGGGGCAGCTGACCTTTGCAGCGGCGACAGGCCTTCGACGTGCTGCCCGGATGCACGTTGGCCGAGCAGCTCTGGCACGGGGCACGAGCGGGAATCCCCAGGGGAAAAATCCCGCCGCTCTCGGCGTGCCGGCGGTCGATCGCGAGCTCGGTCTCAGGGTTCTGCATTGGCGTCATGTGTACGCTCCCTTCACTTTTGGGTCGTGCGTTTCAAGGTGATTGGGCCAGCGGGTCAGCCCTGGCCTGCGCGAGGCTGCTGGTGGTGTTACAAATAACTGACTTGCTGGAATGATATAAGAACAGAACGTTACGGTAAAGTGGCACATTGTCAGCGTATTATTCCGCTCGGCCAGTGGTAGCCTGACTCCCATGTCCGATGACGTGGAGGCGCAGCTAGAGCGGATCGGGGAGCAGTTGCGGATCGCCCGCGTCAAGGCTTATCTGACCCAGAGCGATGTGGGGAAGCGGGCCGGAGTGTCCCGGCAGCTGGTAAGCCGGATAGAACAGGGAATCAACGGGGAGATACGTGCCTACGTGGCGGTTGCCGCCGCACTCAACCACCGATTCGTCGTCGAGGAGGAAGCGGCGGTTGCCGACAATGGCATTGCGGCCCTTGACTTCACATCAGAGGCAGCGCCCATCGACAAAACTCGGCCACGGGCGTCCTCGGGTTCACAGAAGCCGAAGAGGCGCCCGGCCAAGGGGTAGTTGCGCTCCGCCGAGGGCCGGGGGATGAGCGAACTCCTCGTCGGCGGCGGACAACCGGAACGCCAGACAGGCTTTGGCGCAGGCCCTGCCGTCGGTAACGAAAGTGCCCACCTTCGAGCGACAACGTTAGTTCCGCGACGGTTCCAAGCCGTGGGCTGCGCAGCGTTGTCGCTACGAGGTGGGCAATAGTGTTGGTGGTTCCCCACCAGTCCGTCGGAGGGAACAAGCCGAAGGGGAGCGGCACCGCCGAAGAGAGCGCTTTCCCGATCATCGTGCCCCTCGGCTGGAAAGATCGACGCCATGGACGCTGCGATGATGGGCCTCGCCGGTACGGTCCTGGGCGCCGCGGTGATGGGCGGCGTGGGCATCGCGAAGTCGATGGCCGACTCATGGCTGCCGGGGGTGGCGGCGAACTCCGACTTTAAGCGCCAGACTCACGCCGAACTGCAGTCAGTGCGCCGCGAAGCCGTCAAGGATTGGCGGGCGGGTTTGGCAGCTGCCCGGGACGCCCATCGGCAGTCACCCGGGATGACAATCAGTAGGGCATATAGTCCGCGGATGCCCGTCGTGCGGTCCGGCCACCGGCTGACGCTGAGCGCTCTCCTGGCGTGCGTGATGCTGTTGTGCGGCGCGCCGACACCGGTGTCGGCGTCGCCGGCCGCGGCAGGCGTGCGTCCGGGCATCGAGGTCTTCCTCGATGACGTGCCGGCTGCCCTGCGCGGCAAACGGGTCGGCCTCATCACCAACAACACCGGCATCGACCGGTCGGGCGCGTCGGACATCGATCTGATCGCCCAACACGGCGACCTGACACTGGTGGCACTGCTGGCGCCGGAACACGGTATCCGCGGCACCGCCGAGGCGGGTGTCACGGTCGCTGATGGTGTCGACGCGAAGACCGGCCTGCCGGTCTACTCCCTCTATGCGGCGCAAGGGCACAGCCCGACTCCCGAGATGCTGAAGGACGTGGACGTCCTGGTCTATGACCTTCAGGAGGTCGGCGGACGCACGTGGA
>CAISDL010000153.1 GCA_903884065.1 uncultured Actinomycetes bacterium
AACCACCCCGGCATGCCCACCGGGGATGGGACCGACCCCGGCAGCGACCACTACAACCGACTCCACCTCGCCGAAGAACTGGCCGCAGCCCGGGCGTCGGGCTCGGCGCAGCTGGCCGATCTGGAGGCCGTCGACCGGGCGTTGGCCACCGCCGCCAAGAACCACAACGACGCCCGGCTGATGCTGCTGGACCTCACCGGCGGGCAGCGGGTGCACGCGGCCATCGCGATCGGCGATCCCGACACCGCTACCCACGTCAGCGTCACCGCGCCCGGCCTGAACACCACGGTGGCCAACAGCATCACGACCATGACCGACGAGGCCGTCGCCTTGCAGCGCGAGACGCTGCGGCAGCTGGGTGCGGCCGGGCGGCTGGGGGAGACGACGGCCGCCATCGCCTGGATCGGCTACGACGCCCCGCAGATCCCCGGCCCGGGCCTGGAGGTGCTGGGCCGCGGTGTCCCGCTGATCCCCGGACTGCCCGTCACCCTCAACCCGTTCGACGTCGCCCGCTCGGAACGCGGCGCCTACCAGGTCAGCCACGACACCGTGGCTAAGGCCGGGGCGGTGAACCTGGCCCGCTTCTACGAGTCCGTCCAGGGCGCCCGCGAGGCCGGGCCGGCGCACCTGACGGCGATCGGGCACTCCTACGGCTCGCTGACCACCGGGCTGGCCCTGCAGGCGCCCGGCGACCACGGTGTCAGTGACGCGATCTTCTACGGATCCCCGGGGGTGGAGGCCTCGGCGCCGGCGCAGCTGAACCTGGGCAGCGGCCACGTCTTCGCGATGCAGACCCCCGACGACCCGATCCAGTGGGTGTATGACGCACCGCCACTGGTGAAGACATTCGCCGCTGCCACGCCGTTCCCGTTCGACGACCTGCTGCTGGGGGTGTCCGATCTCAGCGGCACCGGCGACTTCGGGCCCAACCCTGCGGCCAACCCTAACTTCGTCCGCCTGGAGACCGGGCCGGTCGTCTTCGCCACGGATAGCGGACCGGCGCTGCATTTCGACGGGGCCAGCGGCCACAGCGAGTACGCAAGCCGGGGCTCGACTACCGGCCTGGGCGGTGCGCCGCTGCCGCGCACACCCGGCTACAACATCGCCGCCGTCGTCGGCGGGCTCAGCGACCGCGCCATCAAAGGAGACTGAATGCGTATCACCGATGCGCAACAACGCATTTCGCCGGCGCTGTGGGCCGTGCTGCCCGCAGTGGCCCTGATCGCGACAGGATGCACCATGACCCAGCCCGGCAGCCCGACGCCGCCGTCGTCGGCCGCGATGGCCGAGCAACTGATGGCGTGGCCGTCGCTGGAGGAGACCCAGCGCCAATTGCAGGGCGCCATCGACGAGATCGCCACGGCGACAACCGCACTCGTGCCCGGGATCCGCTTCACCGACTACCACGGCGAGTCCGGAATCAGTTGCACCGACGGCCCGTACCAGGGCACCGAAGCGCGCGCCCGCTACATGCCCGACCGGGCCGGCGAGGGTGCGACGGTCTCCGAGGCGCAGTGGGCGACGATCGTCGACGTCACCAAGGCGGCGGCGGCCAAGGTCGACGTGACCACGATGCAGGTTCTCAAGGACAGCCCCGGCGATCACGACGTGTGGTTCACCGGCCCGGGCGGCAGCGCGATCAAGCTGGCCTACCAGGTGAACCTGGTGATCTCGGGCTACACCGGCTGCCGGCTGCTGGAAGAGGACCGGAAGCCAGGCAGTTGACGTGCCGATTTGGCTGCGCAGGTGCGACGTGGGTAACCTTGCGAATGCATCGCGGGGTGGAGCAGCTCGGTAGCTCGCTGGGCTCATAACCCAGAGGTCGCAGGTTCAAATCCTGTCCCCGCTACGAAAAGACCAGGTCAGAGGGCTTTTGCCCTCTGACCTGTTTTCGTTTCTGGGATCGGTTCGACGTTTATTCGGGCGTTTATCACCGCCCGTTCTAGCAGGTCAGCAACCTCGGTATGGATCGTGCCCCGGCTCATGTAGACGTCCTGCGTCATTGACGTTCGCGCGTGTCCGAGCACGTCAGCGGCGGTCCTGGCCGACATCCCCGCATCGTCGATCAAGTCAAGCGAATACCAGAAGGGGGAGCATGTGCCCTGGAGTCTGGTTCAGAGGGCCGACAAGCTGGCAGAGGCCGCGAATGAAGCCGCACTGGCCGCCTGGCCAGCCGCTGTACATGCCCTCAGCTCCGCTGGTGCAGTATGGATACGACATCATCGAGAAGGCCACCGGGCCAGCACTGCCCAAGGGGTACAACATGTCCGAGTACCAGGCCGGTACACGGGTCTGGCTGCGGGGTTCGGCCTGATTTGGCATACGACCCGTCGCGCCCCATCGGGGAGATGTTCTACGCCGTCACCGATGACGGCGACCGGTTTGAGTGCATCACGAAGGCGAGGGCCCTGTCTCTGCTGCTTGACCTCGGCAAGCCGGGGAAGATCATCTGCGAGAACAACATCGACTCTGAGTTGCCGCCGTCATGGACCATCCTTGTGATCCATCCCGATGGTCGGTGGGAGCCGATGGCCAGCCCGGTGGAGACGATCACCTATGAGGAATAGGAGCCCGCGTTCGAGGTGACTCCCGATCAGGTTCCCAACTGCCGCGCAAGACGCCGCGCGGAACCCGAAGCGTCGTCAGGCATGTCGAGGAAGTGATGCAGATCAGCGACCAACACGCCGCCATACTGTACCGGCGCCAAGCCACGGCGCTCTTGCGTATCTATCGCCGGTGGCGTTGCCTACGATCATGACTCGTGATGCTGCGATGCACCGCCAAGGTGCTGACGCTGCTGCGGGTCTCTGAGCCGGCCATCGGCGAAGCCTGCGAGCAGGACTGGTATGCCCATCTGATCTGGATCGACGGGCGCAAGTGCTTGTTGGTGACCCACGCCGGGACCTTGTTCTCGGTGTTCATGCCGAACGTCACCGCCGCCGGCCTGCGCCCGATCGGCCCACCCGTGGTCTCGGCGATCCAGGCGGCGTTGCACGCCGAACACCTGCCCGTCGATACGCTCGGCGGACTCGATCCTCGGCAGGTGGCTGTGGCCAAGACTGCCGACCGCCGCGTCCTGGGCACCATCAACGATCTAGCGTTCACCATCGAACACGTCATCGTCGCTGCTGGCGGTCTGGCCCGCTGCGACATCGATGTGCTCCACCACCGCCTGCATCGCACCATCAACAGCATCACCGGCTACATCCCACCGATCGACCTGGTCACCGCCAGCCGTCATGACCCGCGTAACTGAATCGCCTCACCCAGCAGGGTGCGCCGTCGACGTGGGCGTGGCTTGGGCGAGGAAGATCCATACATGTGCGCAGCGACCGGACTGTGATACCTCCAACGCGGCCGGAATTCCCGATACACGTGCGGTCAGGTACGGGGCGTCGGCCCGGCTCAATCCCTTTCGCCGATAGCCATTGATGGCAGGAATCCACCCCGATCGCCCGTCACGTCTCTTCGCTCAGCGCAAGCAGCCGAAGCAGTCGGACATTATCGGCGCGCAACGTCTGCAGTTCGCCGGGAAACCCTCCTCCACGACTTGCATTCTGCCTGAGGGGAATTCGCTGACTCAGAGCCTGGCGAGCGTGGCGGCGATGTCTTTGGTCAGCAGGTAGAGGTCCAGGTTGGTCGACTCCTCGGCATCGAACGGGTCGAACCCGAACCGCTGCCACCAACTGAAAGCCGCCGGATTGAGTGCGGTGACCACGACAGCTCGACATGCTGCTTTAACGTTCAGCTCGGCTGCTGTCGCCAGGATGTGTTTGACCATGTGGGTACCCAGCCCATGCCCGGTCACGCGGGTGTCGGTGGCGAGCCGGCCCACTAAGAGGGCGGGAACCTGCAGTGGGGCGCCCTTCGCCAAGGGCGTGGGACTTGCTGACCGATCCACCGACGTCATCGACAACGTCGCGTAGCAGACGACCCGGTAGGTGGCGTCGGCGATCACCCATACCGCTGCGGTGTTACCACGTCGGCTCTGGCCGGCGTAGCGGCGCAGCCAATCGTCCAGGGATAAATCGCCCGACGTGAATTCGTCGCGCCGGTGTCTATCCGGGTCGAGCAGGGTCGGTCGGTAGAACTGCACTTCAGTCCAACCAGGTGAACTTCGCTGACCGCTTCAACGTGGCCGCCAGCCGCTCGTTGACCCGCGCCGGATGGTTCAGTGCTTCGGTGAACACGGCCGCCGCGCCGGGGGAAAGGTGAATGGCCTGCCGCTCGGCGAGCACGTTGTCGGCGGCCTGGCTGGCGGCCTGCAGCACGAACGCCGAAACGCTCAGGTGCGCCTCGGCGGCAGCCTCCTCCAGCCGCCGCTTGGAGGTTGCGTCGACGCGCAGCTGCAGGCGATCGTCTTTCAT
>CAISDL010000154.1 GCA_903884065.1 uncultured Actinomycetes bacterium
ATGAGGGCTGCACTCGTCGCGGCTTCGGTGGCCCTGATGGCGACCAGTTGGTTGGTGAGTAGTGCTCCGGCACAGGCAGATCCGTGGTGCAACCCGGGTGGGCCGCCGGACGGAGCGGCCACCCGCCCGTTCGCCGGCGGCATCGTCTGGGTCAGCGGCAACGGCCTGGTCGGAGTGACGACCGCGGAGGGAACCGGGAGTCTCCGGGTCGTCAGCGACTCCCCGATGCCGATGCAGGCGCTTGTGGTCGACGCTCAGAGCGACGGGCAGAAGCAACTGATCGTCAGCGACGGTCGTGTCGCGCATCTGTACGTGGTCGAGGGCTGTCGGATCAACCAGGTCTTCGATGGCCAGGGCGTTTCGTTCGTTTTCGACCTCGCCGGCACCGGTGTCGGGTGCGAGGACCTGGGCGGCGGCAGGCGCCTGGTGGCGCTGCAGTCTCTGCCGGACGGCGTGCGCCGCACGGAAATCACCATCAACGGGACCACCGCGATCCGAGGCCGGTCCGACACCGTAGCCGGAACCGCATCCGCCCCGACGATCACCTGCGGCGATCAGACGATGGCCGTGGATGGCGTGCAACAGCCTGGGGCGTGAACCAGCCGCTACCCGTGGGCGATGCGCAGCATGTCGGCCACGTGGGCGAGTTTGACCCGCGGGCGGCCGTGCGGCTCCCCGGCGCCGCGCTCGTGGGCGTCGATCAGTTGCCAGTGGTCGTCGGTCACCAGTTCGGGCTGGCAGGACACCAGCCAGTCGACGAGTTCGTCGCCGTAGCCGGGCCCGACCTCGCGCACCTGCATGCCGCCGAGGTCGGCGATCAGGGTGTCGACGGTGTCCTGGGAGTCCTTCTTGTTGGTGCCGATGACCCCGGACGGCCCGCGCTTGATCCAGCCGACGACGTAGTCGTTGTCGCGGCCGGTGATCCGGCCCTGCTCGTGCGGGATGGTGCCGGTGCGGTCGTCGAACGGCAGGCCCGGGATCGCCACCCCGCGGTAGCCGACCGCCCGCACCACCAGTTGGGCGGGCAGGGTCTCGCGCTCGCCGGTGTCCTGCGCCGCCGCGCGGCCGTGCTCGTCGGTGAACAGCTGATTGCGTCCCAGCACGATCGTCTCGACCCGCTCGTTGCCGGTGATCTCGACGGGGGAGGTGCGGAACCGAAAGACGATGCGGCGGTTGCCCTCCCGGTGATCGCCGGCGGCGGTCTTCTCCGCGTACCCGCGCAGCACCTTGATGTTGGCGGCAGTGGTCTTGCCCGCCGCGGTGGCGTCCTCGTCGGTGACGCCCTCGAGGTCGGCGGGGTCGACGACGACGTCCACACCCTCGAGTTCGCCCAACTCGCGCAACTCCAGGGTGGTGAACGCGCCCTCCAGTGGACCGCGCCGCCCGACCACCACCACCTCGGCGACACCACGCTGATGCAGGGCGTCCAGGGCGTGATCGGCGATGTCGGTGGCGGCCAGCACGTCGGGGTCGGTCACCAGGATGCGTGCGACGTCGATGGCGACGTTGCCGTTGCCGATCACCACCGCCCGGCCGCTGGAGATGTCCGGGGCCATCTCGGTGAACTGGGGATGGGCGTTGTACCAGCCGACGAAGTCGACCGCGGCCACGCTGCCCGGCAGTTCCTCTCCGGGGATGCCCAGCGCCCGGTCGGACTGGGTGCCCACGGCGTAGACGACCGCGTCGTAGTGCTCGGCGAGTTCGTCGGCCGACACGTCACGTCCCACCGCGACATTGCCGAAGAAGCGGAGCCGGGGGTCCGCCGCCGTCTTCTCGAAAGTGCGGCTGACCGACTTGATCTTCGGATGGTCCGGGGCGACACCGGAACGCACCAAACCCCAAGGGGTGGGCAGCATTTCGAGTAGGTCGATGTGGATGTCGGCCCCGCCTCCGGCCACCGACTCATCGGCGAAACGCAGCAGGGAGGCTGCCGCGAAGTAGCCGGAAGGGCCCGCGCCGACGACGGCGACGTAATAGGGACGCATGCTGGGATGGTAATCAGAGCACCCGGGCCGCCGGTAACCTGAGACCTTGTGGACCTGGATCGGCAGTCGGACATCGCCGCGCTCGACACCACCCTGACGACGGTGGAGCGGGTGCTCGACATCGACGGGCTTCGCGGCCGGATCGAGAAACTCGAACACGAGGCTTCCGACCCCAAACTGTGGGACGACCAGGCCAACGCCCAGAAGGTCACCAGCGAGTTGTCCCACGCGCAGAGCGAGTTGCGGCGCGTCGAGGGCCTGCGCAGCCGGCTCGACGACCTGCCGGTGCTCTACGAAATGGCTGCGGAGGAGCAGGGCGCGGGCGCCGAGGACGCCCTGGCCGAAGCGGACGCCGAACTGACGTCGTTGCAGGCCGAAGTCGAGGCGTTGGAGGTCCGGACCCTGTTGTCCGGCGAGTACGACGAGCGCGATGCGCTGGTCACCATCCGATCCGGTGCCGGCGGAGTGGACGCCGCCGACTGGGCCGAGATGCTGATGCGGATGTACATCAGGTGGGCTGAGCAACACGACTACTCCGTTGAGGTGTTCGACACGTCCTACGCCGAGGAAGCGGGTATCAAGAGCGCCACCTTCGCGGTGCACACCCCGTTCGCCTACGGAACGCTCTCGGTCGAACAGGGCACCCACCGACTGGTGCGAATCAGCCCGTTCGACAACCAGAACCGCAGGCAGACGTCGTTCGCCGAAGTCGAGGTGCTACCCGTCGTGGAGACCACCGACCACATCGACATCCCGGACACCGAGGTGCGCGTCGACGTCTATCGCTCCAGCGGACCGGGCGGTCAATCGGTCAACACCACCGACTCGGCGGTTCGACTCACCCACATCCCCACCGGTATCGTGGTGACCTGCCAGAACGAGAAGTCGCAACTGCAGAACAAGGTGTCTGCGATGCGGGTGCTGCAGGCGAAACTGCTGGAACGCAAGCGCCACGAGGAGCGCGCCGAGATGGACGCCCTCAAGGGCGACGGCGGTGCCTCCTGGGGTAACCAGATGCGGTCCTACGTTCTGCACCCCTACCAAATGGTCAAGGATCTACGCACCGAGTACGAGGTCGGCAATCCTTCGGCGGTACTGGATGGGGACATCGACGGGTTCCTCGAGGCAGGGATCCGGTGGCGTAATCGACGAGATGACGACGACTGAGCTGGTGGCCTATGCCACGACGAACTTCCCCCGGGGCTTCCCCGTGGCCAACCCCTTTGCCGGCCGTTGGCACGATTTCTGGCACGGCGACATCGGCGGATGGATCCTGACCCGCGGGCTGCACATCGCGCTGCTGCTGATCGGCGGCATGCTGGTCGCCCGGTTCATCACCTGGCTGGCGTCGCGGATCAGCCGGCGCATCGACGCCGGCTTCCAGGAGAGTGACGCCTTGGTGCGCTCCGAGAGCGCCAAGCACCGTCAGGCCGTCGCCTCGGTGATCTCTTACGTCGCGATCGCGCTGCTGAGCGTCATGGTCGTGGTCGAGGTCACCGACATTCTCCAGATCCCGGTCAGCTCGCTGGTCGCGCCGGCAGCCGTCATCGGTGCCGCGCTGGGCTTTGGCGCGCAGCGTGTGGTCCAGGACCTGCTCAGCGGCTTCTTCATCATCACCGAGAAGCAGTACGGGTTCGGCGACCTGGTGGAGCTCACCCTAGGTACCAGCGGCGAAGCGATGGGCACCGTCGAGGACGTCACGCTCCGGGTGACCAAGCTGCGGACCGCCGACGGCGAGTTGTACACCATCTCCAACGGTCAGATCTTCAAGACGCTCAACCTTTCAAAGGAGTGGGCACGGGCTGTCATCGACATCCCGGTGCCCAGCACCGCCGACCTGAGTGTGGTCAACGACGTGCTGCACCACGTGTGTGAAGCCGCGCCTCTTGATCCGCAACTGCGCGACTTGCTCCTCGACAAGCCGCAGGTGATGGGCGTGGAGAGCATCGAGGTGGAAACGGTGAACCTCCGGATGGTGGCCCGGACTCTGCCGGGCAAACAATTCGAGGTGGGCCGGCGGCTCCGGCTGCTGGTGGTCGGCTCACTGGCCCGCGCCGGGATCGCGACCGCCAGCGAGAACAGTCCGTTGGTGGGCGCCGCGGCGCACCCGGCGACCGCCGGCGGGGCCGAGAAGGAAACCCAGGGACCGGTGCGCTGATGACAACGAGCAATCCCCGCGAGGGTCGCGGCTGGCCAGGCTATATCTTCGGCGGCCGGATGCGCACCACCACCGCGGCGCTGATCATCGCGTTCGTCGCGATGTGGTGGTTGTACGAGACCTACGAACCGGTGCCGACACCGCAGCAGGTGCCGGCAAGCGAGGTCGTGCCGCCCGGCTTCATTCCGGACCCGAATTACACCTGGGCCCCGCGCACCGACGTGCAGCGGCAGAGCCCGGCCACCACCACCACGACCACGCCGACGACCACGCCGACGACCACCTCGACGACGCCGACCACCCCGACGACGCCGACCAGTCCGACCGAGAGCAGCGCACCGCTGACGCCGGGGGAGCCGACGCCGCCACTGTCGCCGACACCCGCCCCGGGCGGCTCGCCGACCCCCACTCCCGCGCCGTCGGAGCCCGAGTCCTCAGCCCCGACAGCCTCCGCGCGGCCGACCCCGCCGAGCACCACCGCCGCGGTTCCCGCAGGCGGGGCCGCGCCGACTCCAGAGCCACCAACGCGGTAGCGGCGAGCCGCCGGGCTACACTGACGAGCCGTGATGATCTCCCTCGACCATGTCACCAAGCAGTACAAGGCGTCGGCTCGCCCTGCGCTGGACAACGTCAGCCTCAAGGTCGATAAGGGCGAGTTCGTCTTCCTGATCGGCCCCTCCGGTTCGGGCAAGTCGACATTCATGCGCCTGCTGCTGGCCGAGGAGGCTCCGACCTCCGGCGAGATCCAGGTGTCGAAATTCCACGTCAACAAGCTTTCCGGCCGCCACATCCCGAAGCTGCGCCAGGTGATCGGCTGCGTGTTCCAGGATTTCCGGCTGCTGCAGCAGAAGACGGTGGCCGAGAACGTCGCGTTCGCGCTCGAGGTGATCGGCAAGCAGCCCGACGCGATCAAGAAGGTGGTGCCCGAAGTGCTCGACATGGTCGGTCTGTCCGGTAAGGCCGCCCGCATGCCGGGTGAGCTCTCCGGCGGTGAGCAGCAGCGCGTCGCCATCGCCCGCGCATTCGTCAATCGGCCGCTCCTGCTGCTGGCCGACGAGCCCACCGGCAACCTTGACCCGGAGACCAGCCGGGAGATCATGGACCTGCTCGACCGGATCAACCGGACCGGCACCACGATTCTGATGGCCACCCACGACCACCACATCGTCGACTCCATGCGTCAACGGGTGGTGGAACTTTCGATGGGCCGGATGGTCCGCGACGAACAGCGCGGCGTCTACGGGATGGACCGCTAGATGCGCGCCGGATTCCTCGTCAGCGAGGTCGTCACCGGTCTTCGTCGCAACATCACCATGACGATTGCGATGATCCTGACGACCGCCATCTCCATCGGACTGTTCGGCGGCGGCCTGCTCGTAGTGCGACTGGCCGATCAGTCCCGCAACATCTATCTCGACCGGGTCGAAAGCCAGGTGTTCCTCAACAACGACGTCTCGGCCGCCGACCCGACCTGTGACGCTGATCCGTGTAAAGCCCTGCGCGCGCAGATCGAAGCGCGCGAGGACGTCAAGTCGGTGCGTTTCCTCAACAAGGACGAGGCCTACAACGACGCCGTCACCAAATTCCCGGAGTACAAGGACGTCGCGAGCGTGGATTCGTTCCCCGCGTCGTTCATCGTCAAGCTCAACAACCCCGAACAGCACAAGGATTTCGACGCCGCTCTGCAGGGCCAGCCCGGGGTGCTCAACGTTCTCAACCAGAAGGACCTGATCGACCGGTTGTTCGCGGTGCTCGACGGGTTGTCCAAGGCCGCCTTCGCGATCGCGGTGGTGCAGGCCATCAGCGCGATTCTGTTGATCGCCAACATGGTTCAGGTCGCCGCCTACACCCGTCGTACCGAGATCGGCATCATGCGGATGGTGGGCGCAACCCGGTGGTATACCCAATTGCCGTTCCTGGTGGAGGCGGTGCTGGCCGCGACCATCGGTGTGGTGCTGGCGATCCTGGGCCTGATCGTGGTGCGCGCGGCATTCCTGAACAACGCGCTCAACCAGTTCTACCAAGCCAATCTGATCGCCCGGATCGACTACGCCGACATCCTCTACATCGCGCCGATCATGTTCGCCGTCGGTGTGGTGATGGCTGCTGCAACCTCTTACGTCACACTGCGGCTGTACGTCCGGAACTAGCAGTGGTCAAGGCATCGGTCGAACGCAAAGCCGCAGCAGCGAAGAAGGCCGGAGACGCCAAGGGCGGCAAGCGCCTCATCGCCTCCAATCGCAAGGCCCGGCACAACTATTCGATCCTGGATGTCTTCGAGGCCGGCGTCGTGCTGGTCGGCACCGAGGTCAAGAGCCTGCGCGATGGCCAGGCCTCATTGGCCGACGCGTTCGCCACCGTCGACGACGGCGAGATCTGGCTTCGCAACCTGCACATCCCGGAGTATCACCACGGCACCTGGACCAACCACGCCGCGCGCCGCAACCGCAAGCTGCTGCTGCACCGCCGCGAGATCGATACGCTCCTCGGCAAGATCCGGGACGGCAACCTGACCCTGGTTCCGCTGTCGCTGTACTTCCTCGACGGCAAGGTCAAGGTCGAGTTGGCGCTGGCCCGAGGCAAGCAGGCTCACGACAAACGTCAGGACATCGCCCGCCGCGACGCCGAGCGTGACGTGATCCGCGAGTTGGGTCGTCGGACCAAGGGCAAGATCTGACGGGCGTGCCAACGTCAGCATGCTGCTGGCACTGCAGTCCTCGATGCTGTCGCTGGCCGGCATGCTGATGTCGCTGTATCCGGCGGCCACGGTGCTGCTTGCCGTCATCGTGCTGCGCGAACGGGTCACCCCGCTGGCAGGTGCTCGGCGTGGTTGCCGCGACAGCCTCAGTGGCGATGATTTCGCTGCATTAGGTTCTTAGGGGGTCCAGACCCCGGTTCGCTCCGATTGCCCATGGGCTAATCCCGCCGGATAACAGACCATTGGTCGTATGAACACTCATGATGTGAGTCAGGCATGCGGATCGGCCTGGACCCCAATCGTGGCTTCGACGGCCGGCTCGATCGGAGGCCGCCATGAATGCTGCAGCGAGTGCTCCAGCCAGCTGACGACGTCCGAGGTCGAGTTCGTGCACCTCGTGCTCGATCAGCACAGGGTCGACATGGCCAAACTCGCCGATGAGTTCACCTGCTTTGTCGGACAATTCCTGCACATCGAGCAGGTCGACGCCGTCTCTGCGGCCTGATCGGGTCGCAGACCCGGTTTCGGCTGCACTAGCATCGCCGGTGTGTCCGACACCTCACGCCCACGCACCGTCCTCGACAAAAACGACGTTCTGGGCGGGCTGTTCGCCTCCTGGGACTCCATCGAGGCCGTGCTGGCCGGCCTGCCCGATGACGACTGGCAGACGCCGACCGCGCTGCCCGGCTGGACCGTGCACGACGTCGTTGCGCACATGATCGGGACCGAATTGATGTTGTCGGGAACACCGACGCCGGAGTCCGAGGCCGCCAGACCTGACTACGTGCACAACGACATCGGGGCCCTCAACGAGGCGTGGGTCGAGCACCTGCGCGGTGAGTCGCCGGCGGCCATGCTGGCCAAATTCCGCGAAGTCACCACCCGCCGCAAGGCCGCGCTGTCGGCGATGCCGATGGAGGAATGGAACACCGTCACCTTCACCCCGGCCGGCCCGGACAGCTATGGGCGGTTCATGCGGGTCCGGGTGTTCGACTGCTGGATGCATGAAAACGACATCCGCGACGCGGTCGGTCGCGGAACAGCCGACGACGACCTGCCCGGACCGGATGCCCGGCTGGCGCTGGACGAAATGAGCTCCAGCATGGGCTTCGTGGTCGCCAAGAAGGGCGGCGCCCCGGACGGATCGCGGGTGGAGCTGAACCTCACCGGGCCGCTGGCGCGCACCATCCGGGTGGCGATCGACGGCCGGGCCGCGGTGGTGGCCGACTTCGGCGACCAGCAACCCACCGCCGCGATCACCGTCGACGGCCGGCAGTTCGTCCGACTCGCGGGTGGGCGTCCGATGACCGGCCATGCTCCGCAGGCCATCGAGTACGGCGGCGATGAGGCTGTCGGGACCAGGATCGTCGAGAACCTCGCGTACGTGATCTGAGCGCGTCGTCACCGCGAAAATGCAGTAGTTTTACCGATCCCCGGGGCAGTCCACTCAACGGCGCCTATGTGTCGGCAGCCGTCTCTCCGACGCCGTTGACCACGCCGAGTGCCGAATCATGTTGGCGCAGAGCTTCGCTGAGTCCGGCGCGCCTGGTGATGCCCAGCTTGGGGTAGATGCGGTACAGGTGGGCGTCGACGGTGCGCGGTGAGAGGCTGAGTTGTGCGGCGATGTCTCTGGTGGTCGCTCCCGCGGCGGCCAGGTCGGCGATCCGCCGCTCCTGGGCGCTGAGCACGAGCGGTTCGCCCAGGGATCGCTTTGCCGTTGCGCCGGCCGCGCGGAGTTCGGCTCGGGCACGATCGGCCCACGGTCGGGCACCCAGGCGGTCGAAGCTTTCGGCCGCCCGCTCCAACACCTCCCTTGCCTTGGTGTGGCGGCGCTCCCGGCGCAACCACATCCCGTGCGCCAGAGCGATTCTGGCTTTCTCGAAGGGGAAGTCGTCGATGCCGGGGTGGGTGAGCGCGGACTCGTAGAGCTCGCCGGCTTCGGCATCTGATGCCGTCATCGCCGAGATCGCGAGGGTCAGGGCCGCCACCCGCGGAGAGACCTCGGGCAGTCGCAGTTCCACCGCCGCGGCTGCGTGCGCACGCGCCTCTTCGAGCCTTCCGGTGTGCACAGCGGCATCGACGAGGTCGAGCATGTCGTCCCCCACCTGAATGGGGTTCGACGAGAATTGGCCCGCCGGGCTGATCGTGATCGCCGCTTGATAAGCCGCCTCGTAGTCGGCCTCAGCAAGTGCGACTCGCACCGTGATCCGCTGTGCCACAAAGAGGTACATCTCCAGACCACGCGGTCTGGACCACTCTGTCACCTCGGCGGCGTGCCGGCGCGCGGTCGCAAGGTCACCCCGCGAGGCGGCCAGCACCCCGAGGTAACTGAGGAAATGGTGTCGAAGCAACTCGCCGCCCTGTGCCTGCTGCGCCATCTCCAGGCCGCTCGCCCCGACCTTCGCGGCCTGCTCCCAGTGCCCGGCAGCCATCAGATCCAACATCACCACGCACCCCATCGCCATGGCATCGATCGAGGGGCCGTGCTCGCAGACCTGTGTGAAGGCCTGGTTCAGCGGAGCCCGAAATTCGGTCATGGCGTCGATGCAGTAGGCGGGGAAGGCCAGTTGCATGACCCGGCGCGGCTCCAGTAACGGCAGTCGCTCCACATACTGGTTCAGAAGTGAGCGGACGGTGCCGGCGGTGTCGGCGACAGGGGAGACGCCAGTCCGGTACATCATGATCACCGGATCCACGCGTGCTTCGAGTTTCTCCAGGGCGTCGTTGGTCTGCCGCCGCCGCCCCGCGTCGTCGGCATAGTTGGTGATCGACAGCAGCAGGTTGACCAGACGGTTCACCGTCTCGTCGTCGAGGGTGTCGGCGCGGGCCAGCACATCCAGCAGCCGGCGGTGGGTCGAGGTCACCTCGCCGTCGCCGTGAAATGCCAGGTAGGCATCGGCCAGGCCGACTCGACGAAGCGCAGGATCTCCTCGGAAGCACCGAGACCGGCGAGGAGGAGTCTCCGTCGGCTGTCCGGCCCGGGAGGCGAAGTACACCGCGTCGGCGAACAAGGCCGCCCTGCCCTCCGGATCGGTGCCGAGCTCGCCCGCCCTGCGCAGCCACTCGGCGGCGACGGCAAGTCCACCCCGCCGGATGGACAGCTGCGCGGCCCGGGCGAGCAGATCGGCCACCTCCTGGTCAGGTCCGGTGGCCGCCGCTGCCAGATGGGTCGCGCGCCGCACCAGGACATCGTCGTAAAGCGCGGCGAGGTCACGGTGGGCGTCCCGGCGCTCCTGGGGGCCGGCCTGATGAATGACCGCCGCGCGAACCAGTGGATGGCGAAACGCGATGTCCCCCAGGGGATCCATCACTAGCAGGCCCGCCTCGAGGGCGGGCTCAACGTTCTGCACCAGGTAGCGGGCCCGGTTCGTTGCCGGTGCACCGACGGCCATGCCGTCCAGTGCCGCCCGCAGCAAATCGGCGCGTACACCGGCGTCGAGCTGTCCCAGGCGCCGGCCGAACACCGCCACCAGTCTTTCGGTCAACGGCAGCGTTCCGGCGGCATCGTCGAGCTGATCGGCGCCACGCGGAAGTTCGGCCAGGGCCAACGGGTTACCGGCCGCCGCCGTCAGGATCTTCGTCCGCGTTGCCGCCGACAACGGCACCCCGGCATGGGACAGCAGCTGCGCCGAACTCTCCGCGTCCAGCGGACCCAGTTCTAGTTCGGTCCACCCCGTCGTGGAGAACTCCGACTCATTCGGTGTCCGCCGGCCTACCACGATCCCTACCCGAGGCTGGGCCAGCCGGCGTCCGAGGGCGCCGAGAACCTCGGCACTGACGCTGTCGAGCCAGTGCACGTCATCAACCATCAGCAACACCGGTTGGCTCCGCGCAGCGGCGGCCAACAGGTTCAGTAGCGCGACGACCAGCGGCAGCACCGACAGCGCGGAGTCCGGGTCCCCGCCGAGCACCGGCGCCAACACCGCGCGGTCCCGCTCGTCCACCGCGGCCAGGAAATCCTGCAGGCCGAACACCATCTGATTGAGCCCGCCCAGGGCGAAGGGCTGTTCGGCCTCCGACCCGAGTACCGGCACCACTTGCCAACCGTCGGCGACCGCATTCGCGGATATCTGGTCGAGCAGTGCCGTCTTTCCGACGCCGGCCTCGCCGCTCACCGCGACCGCACGCGCGGTCGCACCGGTCAGGACGCGACTCAGCCGCGCTACTTCGGCCTGCCGACCGACCAGACCGTTCCCCGCGTCCACGACGTCATTGTGCGGGATTGCAGCGGAATTGCAGTATTTCTCCTGATCCCCCCTCGGCACGCGGGGCTCGGCTGGCAATACCGGCTGAATCACGCCCGCGGTCAGGACGGGGAAATATCCGCTGTCGGCTTGTCGTTGCACTGACGTAGCATGGAAAGTCCAGCCGAAGCCATCGGTTGGGATGCGAGGGGCTGAAGGGTTTCGACTTCGCGCATCGAATCAAGGGAAGCGTGCCGGTGCAGGCAAGAGACCACCGTAAGCGTCATTGCAACCAATTAAGCGCCGATTCCAATCAGCGCGACTACGCCCTCGCTGCCTAAGC
>CAISDL010000155.1 GCA_903884065.1 uncultured Actinomycetes bacterium
CGTCGCGCTGACGGTTCACACCTTCGCGTTTGTCGTTGGGGTCGCTGCTGATCCGGCAGTAACAGCCAGCACGGATAGGGGTCTCTGCTGCGGAATTGCTCGGCATACCCTAGAGTGTACTTCGGCCATGCGGCAATGTTTGCGGCAAAGACATTTCAGATTCGATGGGTGGGTCGGCCCCAGCGGCCAGGGAACGGTGTGGTCGACGTCGCAGAACGCGGCCCGCTGGTCGCAGTTGGGGAATCGGCACGCCATGTCGCGCAGGCGGACGAACTCCTGCAGTGCAGTGGATGGCCGATAACCGGTCTCGGCCGCCTCGCCCGGTCGGCGCAGCCGGCGGACCTTCGCACCCGAGCGGATCAGTTCGGCGAGCAGTGGCGTAGGCACGACTCCTCGCCCACCGATGATCCCGACACCGAAATCCTCAATCGGACGCTCGGCAACGGGATCAGGGGACAGCGCTTCATCCAGCGTCGTGTCGCGGCCGATGGGCCGACAGTCGGCAGCCTCACCGGATAGTCCCGGATCCGGTTGCGCCGCAAATGCATCGGTGTCCGCCAGGACGTGGATCACCACACTGGAGGCGCGGCCGTCATCAGCGGCCGCGCCGCAGTCAGGTGAACCGCAGGCACAGGCGAGCCGGTCGGATCCGGCAGCCAGGGCGCCGAGCGCGTCCGCGCGCCGCTGGGCGATGGTGCGCGGATCGTCGTCACAGACGCCGTGGGCCATCTGAATGAGGCGTCGGTCGAGCAGTGCCGCATCGGTGGAGTACAGCCGGCCGAAAAGCGCCGTGGTGCCGGTCTCGTCATTTCGAGTACCGATCTGGACGTCACGGCTTCTCGCGCTGGCCCGAGCCTGCCGCAGGGCGCCCGGGTCGTACCGGACGACCCACGCGTCGATGGCTTGCTCAAGCTTGTAGTCCGACAGCGGGCCCCAGGTGCCGAAGTTGCCGGCGATGGCGGAATCGATCGACGCGATCGCCTCGTCGTCCTGAACGAGATCGGTACGCCAGGCGATCGCCGCGAACATCCGATAACTGAGCCGCCCCGCGGTGAACAGTGCGGCCACCTTGGGCAGGCGGTGACACAAGGCCTGGCTGAGATGCATCTGTCCCGAGGCCCGCCCGTGCATGATGCTCAGCGCTGCGGAGACCTCCGCGGCAGTGGCATCCCAGGAGTCACACGCCCAGCGCGCCCGGTCGTCAACGCCACATCGACGCCGCACCAGTTCCGCGATGGCAGCGAGCCGCCGGGCTGCCGCCCGGGCCTCCGCGGCGGCCCAGTCTTCGATTGCGGCGACCACCGCTGCGTCGCTGGAATGTCGAAGCAATTCATCGAACATGCGTTCGAGTATTCCACTCTCCACTGACATTCCCGCCCGCACCAGGGCCGGTTTGCACCATGATCCGGACCATGCATATCACCGAACTGACCCGAGACCTCGCCAAGCACCAGGAGGCCGGCGACTATCTGGCCGTCATCGAGGGGTTGCGCACAGTGCTGGCCGCCGACCCGGCCGCGTTCAAGGACCCGTGGATCAAGGGTTGGGTCGGGCGCCGCTGGCGCGATCTGTTCATGCAGGAGGCGGTCAAGGACAAGGCCGCCGTCGACTACGCCTCCAAGCCGTCACTGCTCGCCCCGGTGCCGCTCCCGAGCTTCCTCAAGAGCTCCAATCCGCGGCGGGCCATCGCCGAACGCTTCCTGAAGGACGCACCGGCCAGCGAGTGGCAGGCCGACATGCCTGAGGCGCAATACGATTCGATCGAAAATACGACCCTGATCCTGTGCGGTGGCCTGCTCACCGGCCTGCTACACCCCGACGCGCACTCGTTTCCGGTGGAGGCCGAACGGCTCTACCAGGAGCGCGGCTGGCGCACCCTGCGCGCCGACGTGCACCCGATGCGCTCGTGTGAGGCCAACGAGGCAGACATCGAGGCGGCCTTTCGCGGCGAGGGCCTCGACGCCCTGATGAAGCCCGTCGAGGAGCCGGTCGCTCCGGACAAGGTCTTCATGCTGGGCTACAGCAAGGGCACCCCGGACATCCTGTCGTTCCTGGTGCACCACCCGGAGTTCCACGACCAGATCAAAGGTGTCTTCACCTGGGGCGGCGCGGCCGGCGGTTCCTACACCGCCGACGGGGTGTACGACCAGATCAAGAGCCTGCCCACCGAGGGGTCCTTCGAATACGTCAGCACGTTGCTCGCGGTGATCACCGGGACCGTCCTGAGCAAGGCCGGTCTGCGCCGTTTCGACGAATACGACGTCAAGGGCGCGATGAACGATCTGCGGACCGAGGTGCGGGAGAACTTCACCGCGGAGAACGCCGAGTACCTGGACAGCCTCGGCATCCCGTTCTTCGCGCTCACCGGCGCCACCACTCCGCTGGAGGTGCCCAGCATCCAGTTCATGGACGCCGTGCGGCTGAGTTCCTTCGACGCCAACAACGACATGCAGTTGACCCAGAAGCAGTCCATCGTGCCGATCGGGATGAACGCCCATATCGCGATGGCGCACGCCCACCACTGGGACATCGCCTACGCCCCCTTCCCGCTGGCGATGCGGTTGGCCGTCCCCAACCTCGAGCACCGCTGGCCGCGCTACGCCGCGTTGGTGGCCAACTGGGAACTGCTCGCGGAGTTGGGCCTGATCGACTGATCCGATCCGTTGGCGCGACTAGTGAGCCTGCACAAAGGAGTCGGTGGCCGCCGCGACTAATCCGGCAGCCGCAAACAGCGGCAGGCCAGCATCGCGAGGTCGGCCGCCACTTCCGAGGTGGCCCTCGTCGGGGTGAGGATATGGCTCAGCCCAAGGCGCACAACGCTTTCCACCATCACTCGGACGTCGTCGGGGTCGGCCGAGGGCCACTGCTCGCCGACCCACTCACCGAGCACCTCCACGCCGCGCCCGATCAGTGGTTCACCGCGAATGGTCAGCAGCGACAACAGGGAGACGTCGCCACCGTTGGCTGGTGTCATCGTCAGGATCGTCTGCAGCAGCGGATTGTCGTGGGCGACCGACAGCATGTACTGCGCCGCGGCACGGACACCGCCGGCAAGATCACCGGGATGCTCGGCCAGCAGGGCCTTCATGCCCTCGAAGAACTCCGCCGTCTCCCGCATGACCAGTGCGTTGCCGAGGTCGTCCTTGGTGCCGAACTCGGCGTGCAGGCTCTGGCGGCTGATGCCGATCGCGGTCGCGATGGCGCCCATCCGGACCGCCGCCCAACCCCGGTCGAGGACGACCCCGCGAGCGGCGTCGAGGGCGGCATCCCTCAGTCGGGCCCGCCCGTACGCGCGGGTCTCGGCGCGAAGGTCGACGACAGACATGCAGCGAAGTCTAGCCGCTTTCCGACATTGTCAACTTGTATGTCGCAACTGCTTGACATCTTTTCATTTTTGTCAGAAGCTTTTCTCATGACCACAGCCCTGACCCGCGCCGAGCGCCCCTACGACCCGGCCGACCTCTCGTCGCTGGAATTCTGGTCGGGCACCGCGAAGGACCGTGAGAAGGTCTTCGCCGAACTACGGGCCGAGCGGCCGATCTCCTGGCACCGCCCGGTGAAGAACGGCATGTTCGAAGATCCCAACGACCAGGGCTTCTGGGCCGTGGTCCGGCACGCCGACCTGGTGGAGGTCACCCGCCGTCCCGGTGACTTCCTGTCCGGCAGGGGCATCACCTTCGAGTCGCTGCCCCTGGAGGTGCTCGACGCCGCACAGGGCTTCATCGCGATGGATCCGCCGCGGCACACCAAGATTCGCCGTCTGATGGCGGCGGCCTTCACCCCCAAGCAGTTGGCCCGCATCGACGACCACATCGTCGCCAACTCCAGACACATCGTCGACGACATCGCCGCCAAGGGCCGGGTCGACTTCGTCACCGAGGTGGCCTCCCTGGTCCCGATGAACAACATCTGCGACATGGTCGGCATCCCCGAGGAGCATCGCCGGACCATCGCCCACGAGTCCCAGTTCGCCGACGGATGGCGCGACCCCCGACTGCTGCAGGGCGCCGACCCGTTGGCCCGGGTGTTCCAGACCATCGCCACCGTGCACGCAATCGCCCACGAACTCATCGCCGCCCGCCGCAGCAAGCCCGAGAACGACCTGATGACCGCCATGGTCCAGGCCGAGGTCGACGGCGAACGGTTGACCGACGACGACATCTCATCGATCTTCGCCCTGCTGATCATCGCCGGCAACGACACCACCCGGCAGTCCATCAGCCATGGCATGAAGGCGCTCACCGATTTCCCCGAGCAGCGGGCCTGGCTCCTGGAAGACCTGGACGCCCGCCTTCCGCTGGCCGTCGAGGAGATCATCCGCTGGGCCACCCCGATCATGACGTTCCGCCGCACCGCGGCCCATGACACCGAACTGGGCGGCCACCACATCACCGAGGGCGACAAGGTCATCATGTTCTACTCCTCGGCCAACATGGACACCGAGGTGTTCGACCATCCCGAGCGCCTCGACCTGTCCCGCTCGCCCAACAAGCACGTCGCGTTCGGCGGCGGCGGCATCCACCACTGCCTCGGCGCCCAGTTGGCCCGTCGTCAGATCACCGCCACCTTCCGCGAACTGCTCACCCGACTGCCCGACATCCACGTGGTCGGCGAGCCGGAGTTGGGTAACGGGAACTTCTTCCATACCGTGATGTCGATGAATGCAGAGTTCACTCCTGAAGGATCAGCGCGATGAAGGTCGTCGTCGACCGGACCAAGTGCTCCTCGATCGGGCTGTGCGAGGCGACCGCCCCGGACATCTTCGAGATCGGCGCCGACGGCTCCCTGACGATCCTGATCGACGACATCAGCGAAGACCGCCGGACCGACCTGGAACAGGCCTGCGAGAACTGCCCGACCCAAGCGCTGAGCATCGAGGACTGACGGACTGTACGTTCAGTCCCCATGGAGGTACGCCAGCACCTAGCCGAGCGCCGCAGCCGGCTGCTGGCGTCCCGCCGGCTGAGTCCGATCGCGGCGGTCATGGCCCGCTTCAAGGAGATTGACGGCGGGAACCAGGGCGTGCTGATCTCGGTGCAACTGTTCACCGTCGTCATCCCGTTGATGATCCTCGGGTTCAGCTACTTCAAGGGTTTCGCGGAGAACACCAGCCCGGGCATCGTCTGGATTCGCGAACTGGGTCTGTCGGGGTCGACCAGCGATACCGTTCGCGGGGCGTTCGGCGACACCGCGGCGCTGCGCTCGATATGGACCGTCGTCGGTGTGGCGGCGTTCCTGGTGTGGGGCATCCCGATGTCGATCATGGTCTCGAGCATGTTCGCCAAGGCCTGGCAGCGGGAACAGTTCGGGACGGGCCAGAAGCTGGCACGCGGCGCGCTGTGGTTCCTGCTGTACCTGACGATGCTGGTGCTGCGGGAACGCACCGCCTTCGGCGCGGACTACTCCGGGGCCACCCAGTGGCTGATGTTCGTCGTCGCCCTGGTGCCGGTGTGGTTGTTCTGGTCACTGACACCGCTGGTGCTGGTGCGCGACGGCGGGCACGGCGTGAAATACCTTGCGCTGGCGGGACTTGCGGGTGTGGTGATCGACGGAATCATCATCCCGGTCGCCGGCCGCATCATCTTCCCGGGTGTGATCGACGCCTGGACGAGCTTCGGCCCGATCGGCGTCGCGATGGCGATCATGACCTGGTGCGGCGTGCTGGGCACCGGGTGGGTCATCACCGCGTGCGTCGGGGCGGTGCTGTGGGAACGCACCGCCCCGACGGACACGGTTCTGAAGGCGCAGACGGCCTAGAAGGCCGTGGCCTGAGGCGGCTACCGCCCCATCGCCCGCTTGCGGTCGGGGTCACTGAACCCCGTGGCGCTACCTCGGTGGCAGCCACGGACGTGCTCATCGAGCCGGACCGATCGAGCGGGGCGGCGATCAGGGTCTTGCCACTTCTGGCGGCCCTCGACGAGCCTGCCTCCGTATGGTTGAGCCATGACCACGTTGCCCCCCGGACCACCGCTGCCGGCAAGCGTGCAGACCGCGCTGATGCTGCGCTGGTGGTCTGCCTATGCGTTCGCCTGCCAGCGCCGCTACGGCGACGTGTTCACGGTGCGCCTGGCCGGGTACGGGGACGGGGTCTATCTGGCCAACCCCGACGACATCAAGACGGTGTTCGCCGGCGATCCGAAGATTTTTCATGCGGGAGAAGCGAATTCAGTTCTCGGAGGCATCCTCGGGCGCAGTTCGGTACTGGTGCTCGACGGGGATCTGCACCGCGACCGGCGCCGGTTGATGCTGGCGCCCTTCGCCCGCGAAGCGGTCGCCCGCCAGAACGGGCTGATCGCGCAGATCGCCGCCGCCAACGTCGCGGGCTGGCCGGTGGGCACCGAGTTCGCCGTCGCCCCGAAGATGTCGCAGATCACCCTGGAGGTGATCCTGCGGACCGCCATCGGCGCCAGCGACCCCGACCGACTGGCCGCCCTGCGCGACGTGATGCCGAGGCTGCTCACCCTGGGCGCCTTCGACACGCTGGCCATGGCCCGCCCGAAGCTTCAGCAGCGCTGGCCGTGGCAGTCATTGCGGCGCAACATCGCCGAGGCCGACGCCCTGCTCTACGCCGAGATCGCCGAGCGCCGCGCCGCCCCGAACCTCGCCGAGCGCACGGACGCGCTGGCCATGCTGGTGCGTGCTGCCGACGACGCCGGCCGGCAGATGACCGACGCCGAGTTACGCGACCAACTGATGACCCTGCTGCTGGCCGGGCACGAGACCACCGCCAACTCGCTGTCCTGGGCGCTGGAGCGACTCACCCGGCATCCGGAGGTCCTGGCCCGGGCAGTGCAGGCCGCTCACGCCAGCGCCGCCGGCGACCCCGCCGGCGACGAGTATCTCGATGCGATCGCCAAGGAGACGCTGCGCATCCGCCCGGTGGTCTTCGACGTCGGCCGAGTGCTGAAGGAACCGGTGGAGATCGCCGGCTACCAGCTGCCCGCGGGCGTGACGGTGATCCCGGCGATCGGGCTGGTGCACGCCAGCGACGCGGTGTACGGGGATGCGGCGCGGTTCCGCCCGGAGCGCATGCTCCCAGCGGATCAAGCGGCCAAAGCCACCCTGTCCCCCACCACCTGGCTGCCGTTCGGCGGCGGCAACCGCCGCTGCCTGGGAGCCAACCTGGCGCTGGCCGAGATGCGGATCGTGCTCCGGGAAGTGCTGCGCCACGCCGACATTGAGACCACCACCGCACCCGATGAGCGTCCGCGGCTCAACGGGATCATCCATCAACCGCATCGCGGCGCACGGATTCGGGTGCGCGCGCTGCGGGCGACTCAGATCGCCGCCGAGAACCTCTCGAGATGAATCTGATCGGCCGGCACACCGGCGGCGGTCAGCGCGGCGACGGCCGCATCCATCATCGGCGGCGGCCCGCAGAGATACACGTCGGGCATCTCATCTGACATGGCGATCTCGGCGGCCGCCAGGTCGACAGGGTTGCCCACCGTTCCGGTCCAGGCCGGATCCGGGTTCCAGACCACGGTTTCGGCGTGGAAGTCCGGCAGGGCCGCCGCGAGTGCGGCGATCTCGTCCTGCGCGAAGACCTCGCCGTGGCGGGTGACCCCGAAGAACAACCGGGCCGGTTGCGCGTCGCCCCATTCGGCCATCTTGCGCAGCATCGACAACAGGGGTGAGAGTCCGGTTCCACCGGCCAGGAACCACCGCGGCCGAAGTCCATTCTCCGCCAACCCGAATTCGCCGTCCGCACTCGACACGGTGAGCACGTCGCCGACCGTCGCGGTCTGGCTCAGGTACTCCGACATGGCCCCGCCGGGCAGCAACCGGATGTAGAACTCCAACTGCCCGTCCCAGTTGGCCACGTTGGCCGGTGAGTAGGCGCGGCGCACCTCCCGGCCCTCAGAGATGCCCGGAACCTCCCCCGCCCGACCGGGCGCAAGACCCGGCACCTCCCCCGCCCGACCGGGCGCAAGACCCGGCACCTCCCCCGCCCGACCGGGCGCAAGACCCGGCACGACGATCCGGACGAACTGGCCGGACTCGAAGTCCGCCGATGCCGACCCGTCCGCGCCGGGCCGCAGGGTCACCGTCAGTCGAATCACCCCGTCGGCCACCCGGTCCAACCCGGTGATCTCGGCGTCGTGGCGCACCGGCGGCCCGGTGACGATCGTGCTCTGCGCGTAGGGCAGCTCGATGCGGCAGTCCTCGCGGGGGAAGCTGCGGCACAGAAGGATTCCGCCCTGCCCCTCGGGAACCTCGAGGACGTTCGGGTCGTGATCGCCCATCTCCACCCGGCCGCCGCGCAGCACGGCCGAGCAGGCTCCGCAGCCGCCGGACTCACATGACGCCTTGAGCATCAGCCGGGCGGCCTCGGCGGCCTCGAGCACGGTCGTCGACCCGTCGCACTGCAGCGTCGACTCCTGCCCGTCGGCGGTGACCAGGGTGACGTCGTATCCGGTGTCGGCTGCCACGCCTACGCACCGGCCAGGGCGGCGGCCAGATCCTCGGCCGGATCACCGATGGGCTTGAGCGCGAACTTCTCGACCAGGATGTCGATGGCCGCCGGGGTGAGGAAGGCCGGCAGAGTCGGCCCCAGGCGGATGTTGCGGATGCCGAGCGACAGCAGCGTCAGCAGCACCGCGGCGGCCTTCTGCTCGAACCACGAGACGAACATGCTCAGCGGCAAATCGTTGACTCCGCACTCGAACGCCTCGGCCAGTGCCAGCGCGATCTGGATCGCGGAGTAGCTGTCGTTGCACTGGCCCACGTCGAGCAGTCGCGGGATGCCGCCGATGTCGCCGAAGTCGTGGCTGTTGAACCGATACTTGTTGCAGCCCAACGTCATCAGGATGGTGCTGTCGGGCGCGTGGTCGGCGACGTCGGTGTAGTAGTTGCGGCCGGGGGCGGCGCCGTCGCAGCCGCCGATGAGCAGGAATCGGGTGATGTCGCCGGCTTTGACCGCCTCGATCACCGTGTCGGCCACCGACAGCACCGCATTGTGCGCGAAGCCGGTCGTGACCGTCTCCGCCGGTGCGTCCTCGGTGAAGCCGGGCAGCGACTGGGCGGCTCTGGTCACCAGCGACAGGTCGCCGTTGTCCAGGTGGCGGACGCCGGGCCAGCCGACCGGGCCGAGGGTGAAGATGCGGTTGCGGTAGGCCGGTTGTGGCTCGATCAGACAGTTCGACGTCATGACGATCGGGCCCGGGAACGCGGTGAAGTCGCGCTGCTGGTCCTGCCAGGCGCCACCGTAATTGCCGGCCAGGTGGGTGTGCTTGTGCAGTTCGGGGTAGCCGTGCGCGGGCAGCAGTTCGCCGTGGGTATAGACGTTGATGCCGGTGCCGGCGGTGGCCTGCAGGATCTTGTCCAGATCATGCAGGTCGTGGCCGGAGACCAGGATCGCCTTGCCGGCCACCGGAGTGACGCGGACCTGCGTGGGCACCGGGTTGCCGAAGCTGCCGGTATTGGCGCCGTCGAGCATCGCCATCACCTTGAGGTTGACGGTGCCGAGTTCGAGTGCGTGGCCGAGGAGTGCGTCGAGGTCCGACGGCCCGGATGCCAGGAACGCCAGGCCGTTCTCGATGCCGGCGTCGGTGTCATCGGTGCGGTAGCCGAGGGCGTGGGCGTGGTGGGCGTAGGCGCATACGCCTTTGAGCCCGTAGAGGTTCAGGTTGCGCAGGCCGATGATGTCAGCGCCCAGGGCGTCCAGGTCGGCGTCCACACCGACGGCAGCGCCTTGGGCGACGACCTCGGAGATCTTGGTGGCGGGCACGAACTGGGCTGCGCCGGAGAGCGTTTCGGGCGCCTGGCCGGCCGCCTGGGCGGCGGCCTCATAGGCACCCTTGGCACGGTCGCGGACCGCGACGGCCTCGGCGATCAACGACATGAACCGGGTGGCGTTGAAGTTGACGTTGGTCAGCGTGGTGAACAGGTCGAAGGAGGCATGCGCGGCGTACTGCGGGTCGGGGGCGCCGAGTTCGCGGAGTTTCTGCGCGTACTGCCCGATCCCGAGATCGACGTGGACGAGCACGTCCTGCAGCGCCGCGGTGGTGGCGTCCTTGCCACAGTTGCCCTTGGCCGATGAGCAGCCGAAGGACAGCAGGTTGGGGCGATCGGACTGCGGGGTGCGGTCGGTCTGCTCGCACTGGTAGCAAAACATTGTTCTCCTCAATCGGGTGGACAGCGCCCACGCTAGAAACCAGACCGCGAGAAGCCATTGATCTAGATCAAGTACCGAGTGTGGCCCCGGTCACAGCGTCGACTGGCCGCGTGCGTACGCGTCGAGGGCGGCCACGTCCGGAATCTGGACCACCGAACCCTCCACCGTGAGCAGACCAGCGGCCGACAGCGTGCGGATGGCCCGTGAGAACGTCTCCGGGGTCATGCCGAGCCGGGAGGCCAGCACCTGCTTCAGGGCGGGCAGTTCCACTGTGCTGGACGGGCCGGTGAGAGCGGCATCGTCACGGAGGGCGCCCAGCATGTAGGCGATGATGCGCTGGGTGGCCGACTGTAACGACAACATGGCGATGTCCTGGACCTTGGCCTGCAGCCGTTTGGCCATCGAGGCCAGCATCAGCCGCGCCATGGCGGGGTCGCTCTCCAGAACGCGGTCGACGGCCGCGACCGGGACGAACACCAGTCGGGTGTCCACCAGGGCGGTGGCGTCCACCGGGTAGGGCTCGCGCAGGAACATCACCGCATGGCCGAAAGCGCCACCCGGGCTGATGATCTCCAGCACCTTGACCATACCCTCGGAGTTGGACACCGACAGTTGCATACGGCCGTCACTCACCACGTAGAAGCCGGTAGAGGGAGTTCCACGCCGGAACAGCACCTGCCCCGACGGCAGCACGATCGGACGGCTCTGTGCGGCAAGGAATTCCGCGTGCGCGCGGCCGAGCCCGTCGAACATCGGAGCGGAGTCGATGGCTCCGATGACGGTGCTCAGGTCGGCGGACGTCAACGCTGCTCCCGGGGTGCTGAGGGGGTGTGTTCTATGCCAACGGGGATGTGACAGGGGGACCTGCGATCAGGACTGCGCCGCGGCCATTTCCTCCCGCTTGGCCAGCGCCAACTCCCGGATCGTGGCGAGGTCCTCATCGGTGTAGACCCCGTTGACACCGGAGATCGCGGCGAGTTTCATGCCGTGCTTGAGCCCGAGCCGATAGATCTCCTTGACCTTCTCCCATTCGATGTTGCGCCCGACGGTGAAGGTCTCGTAGCGGCCCTCGAGCGCCAGGACGATGGTCTCGGCCAGGCAGGCGTAGGCAACGCCCTTCGGCAGGCCGATTCCCTTCATCTGCGGATCGCCGGGCAGTTCGATCTCCCCGGACTCGATGACCAGCACATCGGGCCGCTTGGCAACATCGGAGGCCGAAAGGTCCAACGGCCGCGCGACGTCGGTGATGACCGCACCCGGCTTCACCTTCATGATGTCGAGCACCTTCTTGCCGGCCCCTGAGGTGGCGGTGACGATGACGTCCATGTCGGCGATGTGCTCGTCGGCGTCGGCACTCACGTGGATCGTCGCCCGTGGGTTCTCCCGCTCGATATCTTCCTTCAGCGCCAACAGCTTGGCGGGTTCGATGGAGATCAGCCACACCTCGTCGGCGGCCATCGCCAACAGTCGCGCACACACCGAGCCGATGGCGCCGGTCGCGCCGACCACCATCGCCTTGCCCTTGATGTGTCCCTTGGAGTCCACGTCTGCGATGCCGAGTCGGGCGACCGCCTCATGGGCGGCCCACAGCGCGCCCGAGGCGCTATAGGAGTTGCCCGTGGTGATGGGCAGCGGTGCGCGCTTGGCCACCGTCACACCGGCGTCGCCGACGACCTTGGTGAACGCGCCGAGGCCCATGATCTGGGCGCCCATCTTCTGTGCCATGTCGGCCGCCGCGAGGAGCCGCGAGTAGGTGAACTCCGGATCGTGGGCCATCAGTTCCTTGGGGGTGCCGCCGACGGTGATGAGCCAGCCTTCGACCTCAGCGCCCGTCGGCGACGTGATACCGGTGACATGGCTGTAGACGAACGGCGGCGCGTGCGCCATCAGCTTCTCCACACCATCCATGAAGATCCCCGGTGTGACGCCGGCGACGGCATCGAGGGCCTTCACATTGCGGAAGTACTCCTGGGACAGCGGGTGGATCACGAAGGCGAAGCGGGACTTCCGCTTGAATCCGCTCGGGTAGAGGATCCTTGGCTGCAGCCCGGCCGACTGGATCATCTCGAGCAGGTCGTCGTCGGACAGGCGTGACTCCTCGGCCTCGCCCGCCACCAGCATCAGCGCCTCGAGCGTCGCCTCGTTCACCACCACATCGTCGAAGGGCTGCGGCACATCGTCGAGGATGAGGTCAATTCCACGCTCCCGCAGGCTGTTCAGCCGCTCCTCGCCGATGGAGGTCGTGATGAGGGTCTTGCCCTTCAAGTCGTCCACCTCGAACTGGGCGAGTTCCCGGAAGGTGGCCACCACGACGTCGCAGTCCTGCAGGGCCTTGCGGACCCTGGACTCGATGAACTTCCGGCCCGGAGCGGTCGCCGTCGACACCACCGAGGAGGGGAATCTCTGGAGAAGCCAGCCCGAGGCGGACACCGCACGCTCGAAAACCTCGAAGGGAGTGTGAATGTCGTCAAGGCCGTACTCCACGGCCGGGTCGGCGAAGCGCAGGTTCTGCGTGCTCTCCGAGAGCACCCGGGTGGAGCGGTAGTGGTTTCGTCCGCCGAGCACGACCACCCGGGCATTGGCGAAGTAACCGGGCATCTCGCCGGCCAGGTGCCGAATGGTCCACTCCTGCAACACAGTGCGCAACCGGTGGCCGTCGGTGACAACCGCCCCGGTGGATGCGTTCCGGATTTTGCCGGGATTGCCCCTCAGCGTTCCGGCCACCTCAGCGTCGTGGACTCCGCTGACCCCGATGGCCGCGGCCTCACCGGACCATGTGCGCAGTTCTTCTTTCGCCCGCTTGACGCTGCCGCCGGTGCCCACCCGGACGATGCGGAAGGCCCGTCCCAGAAACTCCACGGACTGGTCGTAGTCCCGCTCGGGGCCGCTCAGGCTGATGTTGACGACCAGCGATTGCCTGTGTTCAGTCATGGGATCACTCGTTAGACCATTGCTCGCGAGTCGAATTCCGGGTGGGCCGCCATGAAGTCGAGCAACGTGCCGGCGTAATCGCCGAATCGCGGGCAGGAGACCCCGGTGCCCTTGAGGTCGGCCACGGCTTGCGCCGTGCCGTAGGTGGTGGGGAACGCGAAGTAGTCCAGGGTCTCGGCAGGGAGACCGGTGAGCAGTTCCATCCCGGGGACCGTGTCGAGCAGTCCGCGCACCAGCGACACCGGGATCGGCAGCCAGACCAGCCTTCTACCGAGGTGCTTGCCGAAGATCTCGGCTACCTCGCGCGCCGACGGCGGATCGGGGTCGGTCAACTGGTACGTCTTGCCCTCGGAACGGTCCAGGACGCTCAGGGCGTCCATCGCGGCGATGACGTAGTCCCGCGGAACCAACGATGCCATGACGCCTCTGTCGACGTTCGGCAGGAACGTCACGCCGGGCAGGCGCTTCATGTAGTCGGCAACGAAGTAGGGCCCGTCGTACTTCTGGGTCTCACCGGTGCGCGAGTCCCCCACAACGATGCCGGGGCGATAGATGGTCGCCGGCAGCCCGTCGGCGATCGCCGCGCGCACCAGTCGCTCGGCCTCGTATTTGGTTTCCTCGTAATGGTTTTGGAACTTCTGGCCCTCCTCGAGCATCTCCTCGGTGAACTCGCCGTCGTAGGCGCCGGAGACGTAGCAGGTGCTCACGTACTGCAGTCGACGGAAGTTCGAGCGCTCCCGGCAGAACCGCAGGACGTTCTCGGTGCCGACGATGTTGACCCGCTTGGCGACGTCCTCCGGTACGGACAGGTCGTACACGGCCGCCAGGTGCCAGACCTCGTCGACGTCCTCCAACGCGGCGGAATCGGAGAGCCCGAGGCCCCGAGCCGTGATGTCACCCTCGACGAGGTGGACCCGGCCCACGGTGTGGGGATGGGCCGCCTGAATCTCGGCCAACCTGGCCTTTGCGGTGTCCATGTGCCTCGCCTGCACGACGCAGGTGACGGTTGCCCCCTCCCGCTTGGCGAGGATCCCGGGGAGCAGGGCCGACCCGAGGAAGCCCGGGAACCCCGTCATCAACACTGCACCCTGCACGGTATCGGTCATGCCCGCCTCATTCTTCACTTCCGTCACCCACCCGAGGTGATGTGATCAATGCCCGCCTCAGAGCGACAACGGGCCTAGTCAGCCGCTGCGGCCCATTCATCGACCTTGGTTGTCGCTCGGAGGTGGGCACAAGAGTCATAGGGCCTTCGTCATGGGCCTTCGTCACCCGATCGGCCGACACGACATTCATCCCGCCGGTCCCCCGTTCGGTCGACGGCCGGCCCGGACCACCCGGGCGAGAGTAGAGGCATGACTCACACGACCTCCCCCGGCATCAGGGCCGCCATCGCGGGAGTCCTGATCTCCGTCGGCATCCTGCTCGGCGGGGCGGCCGTCACAGAGACCCAGACCCGGAACCTCGCCGACTACGGCTCGGCGATCACCGCCGACGATGCCACCGACCACGCCCGCTCCGAAGGCGTCCCGCACATGTCGGACAACCACCGCGGCTCCGGCAGATACTTCGAGCGGATGAACGGCGGCGACCAGTAGGAACAGTCCGTCGTGCAACGATCCCCCCATGCGCGCCTTCGCCTGTCCCGTCTGCCACAGCTTCGTCCCCTTCGAGGCCGGGCAGTGCCCGTCCTGCCGCGTCGCCGTCGGCCTGCATCTGCCCTCCCGGTCGATGGCGGCCCTCACCGACGGCACGGCAGAGGTGGACGGTCAGCAGTGGGTTCGCTGCACCCAGCACGAACCGCTCGGCTGCAACTGGCTGGCCCCGGGCGAGTACGACGCCGCCGCGCGGGGGCGCTGCCTGGCCGACTCGCTGATCCGCCGCGAACCCGACCCGGACGACACCATCGCCCGGGAGAAGCTCGTCCCCACCGGGGCGGCGTTGCGCCGGCTGGTCTACCAACTCGTCGACATCGGCCTGCCCGTCGACCCGTACTGGCGCCGGGACGGCGGCCTGGCGTTCGACCTGCTCTCCAGCTACAGCACCGGGGAGAAGATCCTCATCGGCCATGCCGACGGCGTGATCACCATCGACCTGGTGGAATCCCTTGACGCATACCGGGAATCGCTGCGGGTGCGCCTCGGCGAGCCGTACCGCACCATGCTCGGCCACTTCCGCCACGAGGCCGGCCACTACTATCAGAACATCCTGGTGGAGACCGGAGAGGGAGCCGGGGAGTATCTGGACCGCTGCCGCGCGCTCTTCGGTGACGAGCGGGCCAGCTACCCCGACGCGATCGCCCGGCACTACAAGCTCGGGGCACCGGAGGACTGGCAGGAGTCGTTCATCTCCGAGTACGCCACGATGCATCCCTGGGAGGACTTCGCCGAGTGCTTCGCGCACTACCTGCACATCACCGACACCCTCGACACCACCCGCGAGGCGGGCATGGTTCTGCACGCCGACCGGGTGCGCTTCGCCGGACCACGCGACATCACCCCGCTGCAGTCCTACTGCGAGGCCCCGATCGAGCGACTCCTCTTCGACTGGTCCTGGATCTCGTTGTTCTTCAACCGGGTCAACACCGCGATGGGCAAGAACCCGCTGTACCCGTTCGCCATCAGCGGGCCGGTCGCGGACAAACTCGGTTTCGTTCACTCCGTCGTGCGCGACAGCGTCACCGCCGACGACCGGTGACGCCGCGGGATAGGCTCCGGTTCGATGCATGAGGGGGAGCACTGTGGCCGCTGAGCGCTTTATCGGCCGGGTCGGCGGGGTGGCACTCGTCCTCGGGATCGGCGCGACGGCGCTGAGCGCGACGGCATGGGCCGACGACGCACCCTCGGACTCCGCGTCCGCCCCGGCCAGGACGGCCGCGCGGGGGGCCCGATCAGCCCATCAACCGCCGGCGTCCCCGCCCCGCGCTGCGGCCACCGAGCGGCAGAAGTCCCCTCGCCACAGCCCACCCAGCGCGGCGACCCGCATCCCCATTCCCGAGGCTCATGCCCAGGCCCAGGCCGAGACCCCCGGTGCCGGCTCACTGGCGGTCGACCCGCAGATCGACTGGCAGGACGGGATCCTGCGGGGAACCCTGGGCGCAACCTCCACCCAGCCCCTGCTGTTCTCCGAGGTGTCCGCGCCCTCCCTGGGCGGGAAGCTGGGCAGCGACGTCAACTCCAATCGGGTGCTCTTCGGCCCGCAGGGACAGTTCACCTACCTGCCCAGTGCCGTCGCGCTGCCCGACGCGACCACGACCGAGGCGTTCTCCATCCGGGTCACCGAGAACACTCCGTTCGACCAGGCCGTGACCAGCATTCCGCTGCTCGGCCTGCTTGCGGCGCAGGGTTTGCAGTTCCTGCACCGCACACCGGTTCTGGGCGATCTGCTGGCTCCGGTCATCGGCGCGTCCGAGGTGGTCGCGTTCACGGTGAACCCCGCGGCGGAGGCCGCCGGCCGCCCCACCGCGTTCACCTATCTGATGCCGTCGTTCGACGGGACTCCGATCAGCGTCAACTATTTTCCGTCTCTCGACGTCTCGCGGGGTGAAGTCGGCTCGGCGCCAACGGTTCTCATGGGACCAGGACTTCCCGGTCCCGGTGACACCGATCCGGACAACCCGTTCGGACAGCTGTTGTCGGCGACCAATCAGTTCGGCAGCCTCACGCCCGGAATTCCACTGCTCCGCAGCGACGCCGTGATCTCACCGGACGGCGGGCCGTCCTACGACGGCGATGGTGGCTACAACGTCATCACCTGGGACCCGCGCGGGGAGTACGCCTCCGGCGGGGTTCTGCAACTGGACAACCCGTTCTTCGAGGGCCGGGACGTCTCGGCCATCATCAGTTGGGCCACCAGCAGTTCCAATCCGGCGCAGTCGCAGGTGCGCCGTGACGCCGGCGATCCCCTGATCGGTATGGTCGGCGGCTCCTACGGCGGCACCATTCAGTTGACCGCGGCCGGCATCGATCCCCGCATCGACGCGATCGTGCCCCAGCTGGCGTGGAACTCGCTGCTGTCCTCGCTCTACCCCAACGGCAATCAGTTCAAGACGGCGATGGGCGCGGGCCTGGCACTCGCTCTGACGTTCACCGGCGCGCGGATCAACCCCCAGATCTATTCGGGTGTGCTGACCGGCAGCACGATCGGACTGCTGACCCAGACCGCCCAGGCCGCGCTGGCGAGTTCGGGCCCCACCGCGCTGCTGACCAAGCTGACCGCCCCGACCCTGCTGTTCCAGGGCATGGAGGACGTGCTGTTCGGGCCGTCCGAAGCGATCGCCAACGCGCAGGCGATCCTCGCCAATCCCTTTGGCGTACCGGTGAAGATGGTGTGGTTCTGCGGCGGGCACGGCACCTGCCTGAACCCGCTCAATCCGAACCAGGACAGCCTCGGCTTCATCGACAACCTGAAGTGGCTCGACGAGTACGTCGCCGGCCGGGCGCCGGTTGATCCGATTCCGACGTTCCAGTGGTACGACCAGCGCGGGGTGCACTGGTCCGACGACCTGCTTCCGTTCCAGCCGGGCTTCAACAGCCGAATCGGCTACAGCGCAGCAGGTTCCGGCGGCCCCCTGGCGATCTTCCCGCTTCTCGGCGGTTCCGGGCCCTCGCCGCTGAACCGCATGCCGTACTCGATCGGCAATGCCGGTTCGGCCTGGAATGCGCTGAACGTCAAGGTTTCTCCGCCGACCGGCAGCCAGGTCGTCGGCGCACCGCAGCTGAGTTTCCAGTACAGCGGGCTGGGCATCAGCCGGACCGTCTACGCGCAACTGGTCGACGACACGACCGGCCGCGTGCTCGGCAACCTCGTCACCCCGATCCCCGTCACGCTCGACGGGCGCACCCACACCGTGAGCATCCCGATGGAGGACGTCGCCTACACCGTGGCGCCCGGCGACACCCTGACACTGCAGATCGCCGCGTCGGCGGCCAACCTGGAGAACTTCACCTCCTTCGGCCTCATCGACATCACCGATATCGCCATCGACCTGCCGATACGCGCCGCCAACGACCCCCGGTTCTGACAGGATGCGTCCATGTCGACAGCCCATCACTTCGTGGAGTCCGCCGGCCGCCGGGTCGGTGAACTGACGCCCGACGATCTGGAACTCGAGCGGTATCTGCTGGACCTGTCACTGCAGCCGCTGGACCGCTTCGACGGGTTCTCCCACATTGAGCAGTACCTGCTCTCGGCACTGCGCTACCAGCTCAACTACACCTGCTACGCGCTGGCGATGGCGCAGTACAACTACACCCCCGCGTTCACCGGTTACCTGACCGAGGCGCAGGCCAACACCATCGAGAAGATGCGCGACAAGAGGGTGTGGGGCTACTGGGCGCACGAGTGTCTGGTCGGTTACCAGCGCTGGGACCCCGACCCGATCAAGTTCGCCAACGTCATGTACACCGGATTCTTCGGGGTGATGGTCGGCCTGTTCGAAACCCTCAACGATCGCCGCTTCTCCGAACCCGGCGCTCTGAGCCTGCGCTGGAACGACGACACCGAGTACGTCTACGAGTTCTCCTCGCTGTGTGAGGCGATCGTGCACAACATGGACATCAGCAGCCAGGGCCCGCTCTATCCGTGCGAGCCGCGACTGATCTACCCGATGTGCAACGCCTTCTCCCTGTCGACACTGCTGATGCACGACCGGATGCACGGCACCGACTACGGCGCAGACCGCATCGACCAGATGGCGCAGGCCTACCACACGCACGGCTATCTGCGCCGCGACAACCGGTTCCTCGCCGCCCGCGGGCCGCTGAAGTTCTTCATGGGGCCCTCGGTGGGCAACGACGGGGTGATGTCGTTCTGGCTGAGCTACCCCATGCCCGAGCAGTCCGCCAAGACCTGGAAGAACCTGCGTGACAACCTGGTTCGTATCGAGGGCGACGACGTCAAGATCGACGCCACCAGTTGGGAGGTCATCGATCCCGGCAACTACAGCCGCGGCACCGGCATGAGCCGGGTGTCGGTGATGGCCGCCGCCAAGGAGCACGGCGACAACGAGTTGGCCGACGCCCTGGAGCGCTCGTTGGACAAGCGCTACAAGACCGTGCGCAAGGACGGCGCCAGGGCCTACACCGGTATCTCCAGTTGGGGCAACGCCGGCCACGTCATGGCGCGGTTCACCAACGAACGCGCCATGCACGACCTGTTGGGCGGCGAGGTCCCCGAGCAGTGGAAGACCGGGCCGGTGCTCGCCCAGGCCGCCTACCCCGACGTGCTGGTGACCCGCGCGGTGACCGACGGACGGGTGCTCGATCTGGTGCTGCGGCCGGGAAACCACGGCGGCAGAACGACACTCGGGATCGAGCGCCTGGATCCCCGGCGCGACTACGTGGTGACCGGCGGTCTCGAGGAGACCGTCACCGCCGACGACGACGGCCGCGCGCTGGTGACCGTCGACCTCGACGACCGGCTCGAAGTGCTGCTGCGTCCCGCCGCGCCGTAGAGCAGCACGAGACCGCCGACCATCGCCAGCGCGGGACCGGCGTTGTGGAACACCATGAGTTCCAGCATGCTCGAGCTGTCCACCGTGAAGAGCCCGAAGATGTGCATGTCCAGCATGCCGAGCTCGAAGATCACCGCCCCGGCGACGATGAGCAGCGTGCCTGCTCCGCGCGGCGCCCGCCAGATCGCCCCCGACCGGCTCAGCACGACCGCCGCCGTCAACGCCACCAGATACAGCCCGCTGCGCATCAGCCATGCGAGGGTCGAGCCGGTATCGGTCAGAACGCCGGTGTGGGCCAGCAGCGGGTAGCCCGCCAGGCAGACCGCGATCCCCAGGGCGCAGTACAGCAGCACCGGGGAGTTCCTCGGGCGGACGGCCGGCCCGGGTTCGACGCTGACGGCGAGCGCCTCCGGCAACGTCTGCCCCGGCGCCGCTCGCCGGGCCACGGGCGCGAACAGCACGGGCTCGTCGACCGGGCGGCCGACGGCACGGCGCACCCGACTGACCATCGAGAGGATCAGCAGGCCGACAATGCAACAGGTCATCGGCTCTGATCATGGCCGACGCGGCGCGGCGGTGAATCCCAATTCCGCAATCCCCGGGATGTCTTGATGACAGGATGCCTCTGTTACACCTAGGTAAACCCTGGCGCGACGACGGAGGACACGTGGCGGACAGCCCGCAGAACCAGCCCGCGGCGGCGGCGGCGAAGAAGGCCCCGGCCAAGAAGGCGCCCGCAAAGAAGGCACCGGCCAAGAAGGCACCCGCGAAGAAGGCGGCGGCCAAGAAGGCCCCGCCCCGGAATGCTCCGAAGACACTGCGCGGCGAGGAGACGGTCACCGAGGCGCGGCGTCTCGGCGGGTGGGACTTCGCCACCTGGCGGATGGCCACCGACGATCCGGTGATGCGCTCCACCATCCTGGGCGTGCTCGTCCTCGACAAGAGCCCCGACTGGGACAAGCTCGCCGCCCGCTACGAGCGGGCCACCCGGCTGGCTCCGGTGCTGCGGTCCACGGTCGTGGAGGGTCCGACCGGCCTGGAGACCCCCCGCATCGTCGTGGACCCCAACTTCGACCTGTCCTTCCACATGCGGCGCTTCCGCATGCCGGAGGATTCCAGCTGGACCGACGTGCTCGAGGAGGCCCGCCGCCAGAGCATGGCCGACTTCGACAAGGACCGCCCGCTCTGGCGGGTGACCCTGCTCGAGGGCCTGCCCGGCGGCAAGGCGGTTCTGGTCCAGAAGCTGCACCACGCCATTGCCGACGGCCAGGGTGCGGTGCAACTCGGCCTGGCGCTGCTGGACTTCACCGAGGAGGGCGCCGACCTGGGCCCCATGCCGCCGGCGCCCGAGCCGGTGCTGCTGGACACCAAGGGCTTCATGCAGGCGGTCATCCGCAACAACGTCGGCTGGGTGGCCCGCACCGCCGAGGACGCCATCCGCGGCTTCGGGCCGCTGGCGATGACCGCGCTGATGCATCCGAAGACGCTGTTCGGCAAGATCCGCGACACCGCGGAGTCGGTGGTCCGGTTCACCAAGGTCTCGGTCGAGCCGCTGTCGCCGATCCTCAAGGGCCGCAGCATCAATTACCACTTCGACACCATCGACGTGGACTTCGATCAGTTCAAGGCGGCCGCCAAGAAGCGGGACCGCACGGTCAACGACCTGTTCCTGGCGGCCATCAGCGTGGCCATGAACGACTATCACGAGAAGATGGGCCACCCGATCGACGAACTGCGGATGAACATGCCGATCTCGCTGCGGACCTCCGCGGAGGAGAGCAACGCGGTCACCATCGCACGGTTCGAGATCCCGGTGAGCAACGTCATCGAGGACGTGCTGGAGACCGCGGCCAACACGGTGCGCATCTGGCGTGCCGAGCCGGCCCTGAAACTAGCCGACTACCTCGCCGAGCTCAGCCGCTTCCTGCCCCCGGAGCTGGTGTCGGCGGCCGCGCAGACCTCCGACCTGACCGCCTCCAACGTGCCCGGCATCCCGGTGCCGGTCTGGCTGGCCGGAGCCAAGGTCGAGCGGATGTACCCGCTGGTGGGGACCATCGGCGCGGCGATCAACGTGACGATGCTGACCTACACCGGGACGGCCAGCGTGGGCATGAGCTCCGACGACGCGGCGGTGGGCGACCGCGCTCAACTGCTGGAGAGCCTGCGGGTCGGGTTCCGCGAGGTCGTCGGCGACTCGGCGCTCATCGGGGACCCGATCAGCGGGACGTGACCACGACGCGCCCGGAGCGCCCGGGAGTACCCCGCGGAAGCGGGTAACAGCGTTATACGGTCGGCCGCAGTGACGGATGTGACTCCGGCCGCCGGCCCCGGGCGGCCAGCGTGCGCACCAGGCTCCAGCCGACCAGCGTCCCCAACGCGATCGACACGACGGCGCCGGCGGCCACGCTCAGACTCGCGGTGTTGGCGTAGTCCCCCGAGGCCTTCCGGCTGACCGACATGAACGTCAACTGCCCGGGCACCATCGACCAGAACGCCGCCAGGGCGAGCATGCTCGCCGGCGGCGCCCCCTTGAGCCGAGAGGCCAACAGCGCGAACGGGATCGCCACGGCGGCGGCGATGAATCCGGAATGCGCCGCGTTGAGCACCAGGCCGGCCACGGTCTGGGTCAGGGTCGCGACCGCGATGATGAGCACCAGCCACAGCAGCGAACCCCGCGGCGCGGACAGGTAGACATAGAGCCCGACCGCGATCACCACGATCGAGGCGTACAACGACCAGGCGCCCATGGTGGCCGACGCCTGCTGTTCGGTCACCTCTCCGGCGATCCGCACCCCAAGGACCACGCCGTAGACCAACAGACCCAACTGCGCGATCCCGTAGACCGTGCGGCTGGCTCCGGAAACGATTCGGCCGCTGGCCAATTCGATGGAGCCGACCACCAGCGCCATCCCCGGCAGCGTCGCGATCAGGGCCGGGCTGATCACCCTGAGCAGCCCGTCGTGGGCGACGTCGGCGACGAACCAGGTGGCCAGCAGCGTCACCACCACCGCGGACAACGTCGGCAGGATCGGAGTGAGGGTGGGCAATGGACGGCCGATCTGGACGATCAGGCCCACCACCAGACCCAGGAACAGATGCGCCGACAACGCCCGCCACGAGGGCTCGGTCATCATTCCGAAGCCGACGGTGGTCAGCGCGTAGCCCAATATGGTTGCCACGGAGCCGAATCGGGGTGGGCGCATGCGGGCGGCGTGCACCGCGGCGACGGCGTCGCGCGGGCTGATCGCGCCGGCGCCGGCCAGCCGGGCGATCTCGTCGACGCTGGCCGCCATGTCGAGCCGGCTCGACGGCTGCGCCGAGCCCTCCATCTCGTGCGTTGAGCCGACCTGAATGAACAGCACCGTCGGCAGCACCGCGGCCCGCACCCGGTCGGTGGTGTAACGCCCCGCTATCCGCAGCAGCCGCTCCTCGACCACCTGGACCGGCTGTGACACCTCGACCAGGGCGATGCCGATCTCGCGCAGCATCGCCGCCACGTCGGCCGGGTCGTAGTGATCCGGCGGCGCCGGCGCCGGAGGCTCAGTGGTCAATGCCCCCCGAAGCTGTCGGCCGCCGCGGCTTGGGCTTCCAGCTCCAATTCGGTGGCGTCGCGCTCCAGTTCGGGCCCGTCGTCATGGGTCCGCTTCTCCATGAGTTCCAACGCCAGCCGCGCATAGACCATCTGGCTGGTCGTGGTGAGCTGTCCGCGGCTGTGCGAGGTGAAGGTGTTGATCCAGCTGAACAGCGTGGCGATGCGGTTCTTGAAGCCGACCAGGTACAGCAGGTGCAGGAACAGCCACGCCAGCCAGGCCACGTACCCGCCGAACTCCAGCTTGCCGACCTGGGCGACGGCGTGGTGCCGGGAGATCGTCGCCATGGAGCCCTTGTCCCAGTACTTGAACGGCTCGCGGAACGCCGGGTTGTCCCGGCCTTTGACATCGTTCTTGATGATCTTGGTCGCGTACTTGGCGCCCTGAATGGCCCCCTGAGCCACTCCCGGCACGCCGGGCACGGCCATCATGTCGCCGATGACGAACACGTTCGGGTGGCCCTTGACGGTGAGGTCGGGTTCGACGACCACCCGTCCGGACCGGTCGACCTCGGTGCCCTCGCACTGGTCGGCGACCATCGTGCCCAGCGGGCTGGCCGCCACCCCGGCCGACCACACCTTGCACGCGCAGTCGACGCGGCGCTCCTCGCCGGTCTCCTTGTCCTTGACCACGATGCCCAAGTAGTCGACGTCGGTGACCACCGAATTGGGGTAGACCTCCACGCCCATCTTCTCCAGCCGGCGCTGTGCCTTCATGCCGAGGTTCTCCCCCATCGGCGAGAGCACGTACGGCGAGCCGTCGAACAACATCACCCGGCACTCGGCCGGGTCGATGGTGCGGAACGCCCCGGGCAGGGTCCGCTGCGCCAGTTCCACGATCTGGCCGGCCAACTCGACCCCGGTCGGTCCGCCGCCCACCACGACGAACGTCAGGCGGCGGTGACGCTCGGCCGGATCGGTGGTGACCTCGGCCGCCTCGAACGCGCCAAGGATCCGCCCGCGCACCTCCAGAGCGTCGTCGATGGTCTTCATTCCGGGGGCGAAGGTGGCGAACTGGTCGTTGCCGAAATAGTTCTGCTCGGCGCCGGCGGCCACGATCAGATAGTCGAACGGCAGCACCGTCTCCATGGTCATCAGCTTGGAGGTGACGGTGCGGGCCTGCAGGTCGATGTCTGCGACCTCGCCGAGCAGTACCTGGCAGTTCTTGTTGCGCTTGAGGATGAGCCGGGTGGTGGGCGCGATGTCGCCGGCCGAGAGGATGCCGGTGGCCAGTTGGTAGAGCAACGGCTGGAACAGGTGACTGGTGGTCTTGGCCACCAAGGTGACGTCGACGTCGGCCCGTTTGAGGGCCTTCGCGGCGGTCAGGCCGCCGAACCCGGAGCCGATGATGACCACGCGCTTGCGACGGGCGGCCGGAGTGGGACTAGCCATGGCGATTCCTTCTGGCGCGCGGCAGGACGGCATCAGGTTAGCGCCCCGCGGCGGAGGGTGGATGAACTTGGGCGCAGTCCGTTCCGGGGCCTATCCCATCGGCCAGCTGCCGGTGCTAGGGTCCGCTCAGTTTCTTTTCAGA
>CAISDL010000156.1 GCA_903884065.1 uncultured Actinomycetes bacterium
CCTCGATCCGCTGCTGATACTTGCCCTCGCCGACCTGGATCAGGCTGGCATCGTTGAGCCGATAGACCGGAATGTCGCGGGCTTGGGCTGCACGTACCAATTCCAGGGCCGAGGGCCCGAGAGAATGCCTGTCGGCATAGGACAGGAAATCCTCGACGCTGTCGTGGAGGTCGGGAGCCTCGCCCCCATCCCCGATGTCGGCGCGGGCGATGGCCGCGAGCATGTCGCAGGCGACCTCGCCGGCCTCGATACCGACGTCCTCGTTGCCGTAGCTGTAGAACACCTCGACGACATCCGGATCGCCTGTTGATTCCGACCACGCCAGTGTGCCGTCAATGCCGGCGGCATGCTGAAGCGCCAACGCCAGCCTTGCGACCAGATCGCCGACCGACAGTCCCTCGCCGGCGTGCAAGGGGGCCACCCACTCAGCCTGTTTCAGCGCAAGCTCCGGCAGCACCGCTGCCAATCGGTCGACCACGCCGGTCCCCAGGCCCCTGAGGGTTTCGGCATAGCTCGGCTTGACGTCCAGCTTGAGCCGGATCACCGCCTCCCGGGCATGAACGTTCGGGCCGACGTAGACCGAAACGGAGTCGATATCCATGGGGGGCATCCTCACCAAGCGTCGGGGATCTACTCGAGAACGCGGTCGGACTTCAGTCGCGCAACGCGATGGAGGGTATTTCAACACGCGGGGCGCTTATCCGCAGGACTTGAGCGTGACGGGTGGAGCACCGTCGTTCAACAGGCGAGCCGAGCCGTCAGGGCACATAATCAGCTACCCGATCCAGGAGGAGCGTATGACGGCCCCATCAATCGGCCTGATCCAGCAGATGCTGCGCCGAAGGCCCGTCATCGACGCGCCCGTGGCCCACGGCGCCTCCGATCATCTGAAACGCAGTATCGGCGCGTTTCAACTCACGCTGTTCGGTGTCGGCGCCACCGTCGGTACCGGCATCTTCTTCGTGCTGTCCGAGGCGGTTCCCAAAGCCGGTCCCGGGGTTGTTGCCTCATTTGTGATCGCCGGGATCGCCGCAGGACTCGCCGCGCTCTGCTACGCCGAACTCGCCTCAGCCGTACCGGTTTCCGGGTCCACCTACTCCTACGCCTACATCACGCTGGGCGAGCTGGTCGCCATGGGTGTGGCGGCCTGCCTGCTGCTCGAATACGGCGTGTCCGCCGCCGCCGTTGCGGTGGGCTGGAGTCAGTACGTCAACAAGCTGCTCGATAATTTCTTCGGCGGGCATCTGCCCCAGGCCCTGTCCGCTGCGCCGTGGGGTGAGTCATCCCCGGGAATCATCAATCTGCCCGCTGTCGTATTGGTCGGGTTGTGTGCCGTCCTTCTCATCCGCGGAGCCAGCGAGTCGGCGAAGGTCAATGCCATCATGGTGCTGATCAAGCTGAGCGTTCTGGTGATGTTCGCCGTCATCGCCTTCACGGCCTTCGACGCCGATCGGTTCGCTGAGTTCGCGCCCTTCGGTGTCGCCGGAATCGGCGCGGCGGCCGGGACGATCTTCTTCTCCTATATCGGCCTGGATGCGGTGTCCACCGCCGGTGACGAAGTCAAGAATCCGCAGAAGACCATGCCCCGGGCGATCATCGCCGCGCTGGTGACCGTGACAACGGTCTACGTGGTGGTCACGGTGGCCGCACTCGGCGCGCAGCCCTGGCAGGATTTCGAGGGCCAGGAAGCCGGCCTGGCCACCATCCTCGATCGCGTCACCTCGGGCAACTACTGGGGCACGGTCTTGGCAGCCGGCGCGGTGATCTCCATTTTCTCGGTCACCCTCGTGGTCCTCTACGGCCAGACCCGAATCCTGTTCGCCATGGGCCGGGACGGTCTTCTGCCCCCGCTGTTCGCCAAGGTCAATCCACGCACCCAGACGCCGGTGAACAACACCATCATCGTCGCGGTGGTGGTCAGCATTCTCGCCGGCTTCGTCCCGCTGGGCTATCTGGCCGACATGGTGTCCATCGGCACCCTGGTCGCGTTCATCGTCGTGTCCGTCGGCGTCGTCATCCTGCGGGTGCGTGAACCCGATCTGCCGCGTGGATTCAGGGTGCCCCTGTATCCCGTCACACCCGTCCTGTCGGTCCTGGCGTGTGCGTACATCCTGTTCAGCCTGCGCTGGTACACCTGGTTGGCGTTCGCCGGTTGGGTCTTCGTGGTACTGGTGTTCTACTTCGTCTGGGGCCGCCACCACAGCGCGTTGATCGACGGCGGTGACGGCTGATCTGGCCCGTCTGGCGGCGCGAGCCGAGGGTGTCTCAGTGCTCGGCGGGCTCGACGAGTTCCACCAGGACGCCGCCGGCGTCCTTGGGGTGGATGAAGTTGATCCGCGAGTTGGCGGTGCCGCGCCGCGGCGCGTCGTACAGCAGCCGGACGCCGCGGGCGCGCAGCCGCTCGGAGAGGGCGTCGAGATCGCTGACCCGGTAGGCCAGCTGCTGGATGCCCGGGCCGCGCTTGCCGATGAACTTCGCGATGGTGGAGGTGTCATCGATCGGCGCCATCAACTGGACCTGGGCGCTGCCCCGGGGAGCACCCCGCACCGACAACATCGCTTCGCGGACACCCTGATCGGTGTTGATCTCCTCGTGCACCACGATCATGCCGAGGTTGTCGTGATACCAGGCGATGGCGGCGTCGAGGTCCGGTACTGCGATGCCGACGTGGTCGATCGCGGTCACCAGCGCACTGGCGAGTAACGGACGGGCATCGAGGTGCTCGGTCGTCATACGGCAACGGTAACCTTTCAACCGGGCGGTTGGTCAGCCAGTCGAAAGATCAATCCGCGACACGCGTGCGACACGCTTATTCGAGGGCAGCAGGAGGCAGGAATGACGACGTCGGTGATCGTTGCTGGGGCGCGTACGCCCATCGGGCGGTTGATGGGTTCGCTGAAGGATTTCTCCGGCACCGATCTGGGCGCTGTCGCGATCCGGGGCGCCCTGGAGAAGGCCGGAGTGCCGGCGTCGCTGGTCGAATACGTGATCATGGGGCAGGTCCTCACCGCCGGGGCCGGGCAGATGCCGGCCCGGCAGTCCGCGGTGGGCGCCGGCATCGGCTGGGACGTCCCCGCGCTGACGATCAACAAGATGTGCCTGTCGGGTATCGACGCCATCGCCCTGGCCGACCAGTTGATCCGCGCCGGCGAGTTCGACGTCGTCGTGGCCGGCGGTCAGGAATCGATGTCGAAGGCTCCGCATCTGCTGATGGACAGCCGGGCGGGCTACAAGTACGGCGACGTCACGGTGCGCGACCACATGGCCTACGACGGTCTGCACGACGTCTTCACCGACCAGGCGATGGGCGCGCTCACCGAGCAGCGCAACGACGCCGACAAGTTCACCCGGGCCGAGCAGGACGAGTTCGCCGCGGTATCGCACCAGAAGGCGGCAGCCGCCTGGAAGGACGGTGTGTTCGCCGATGAGGTTGTGCCGGTGCAGATTCCGCAGCGCAAGGGCGATGCCATCGAGTTCACCGAAGACGAGGGCATCCGGGCCAACACCACCGCGGAGTCCCTGGGCGGCCTGCGCCCGGCGTTCCGCAAGGACGGCACCATCACCGCCGGCTCGGCTTCGCAGATCTCCGACGGCGCCTGCGCCGTGGTGGTGATGAACAAGGCCAAGGCCCAGGAGTTGGGACTGACCTGGCTGTGTGAGATCGGGGCTCACGGCAATGTCGCCGGACCGGATTCGACCCTGCAGTCCCAGCCGGCCAACGCGATCAAGAAGGCGATCGCCCGGGAAGGCATCACCGTCGACCAACTCGACGTGATCGAGATCAACGAGGCCTTCGCGGCAGTGGCACTGGCCTCGACCCGCGAACTCGGCGTCGACCCGGACACGGTCAACCGCAGCGGCGGCGCGATCGCCATGGGACACCCGATCGGGATGTCCGGGGCACGCATCACCCTGCACGCGGCGCTCGAGTTGGCGCGTCGCGGTGGCGGCTATGCGGTGGCGGCGCTGTGCGGAGCGGGCGGCCAGGGCGACGCCCTGATCCTGCGGGCCGGATAGGCCGCGGCGCCCGCTATCGGCGTTTGCTGATCGGGCCCGGCCGGCGTCGTGTGATGTTGCTCATACGCGCCGGCCGGACCCGGTCGACCTCGATCAGCAGGGCCATCCCGGAGGGGTGTAGTAGGCCACGCCGGCGGCGGTGTAGCACGGGATCTCGCCGGGGTAATTCGGCACCAGGCTGTTGGGACTGACGATGGCGGCCGCGGCGATCGGATCGACGCCGACCGGCCCGACGACACCGCCCACCCCCACGGGTCCCGCGGGGCCCACGATCGGATTGACGCCGACCGGGCCGACGACACCGCCGACGCCCACCGGGCCGACCGGTCCGGCGACCGGGCCCAGTCCGCCGACTCCGACCGGACCTGCCGGACCGACGACAGGGCCGACGGGCCCGCCGACACCACCGGGGCCGACAGGACCCCGCTCATCAGCGTGGGCGACCGATCCGGCGATCAGCGATCCCAGCGACAGGGCCGCTACCGCTACTGCTGCTGCCAACTTCTGCACGTTGTCTCCATTCAACGGAATCCGGGTGACCCCCTGCGGTGAGACTACGCGGGTCAGCGGAATCGGGGTCATGACAGACTTGACGGCGTGACTCGTCCCCGCCCGCGAACCGCCCCGGTGATGACCGGCGCGGTGGATCTCTCCGGCCTCAAGAAGCGTTCGCAGCAGGGATCGGCCGGCGGTGCTCCCGGAGTCGAGATCACCGAGGTCAATCTCGAGGCGGAGGTCCTGGTCCGGTCCACCGAGGTCCCGGTCGTCGTGCTGCTGTGGTCGCCGCGCAGCGACATCTGCATCACACTCGCCGACGACCTGGGTGCCCTGGCCGCCGCCGACAAGGGCAGCTGGTCGCTGGCCACCGTCAACGTCGACGCGGTGCCCCGGGTCGCCACGATGTTCGGCGTCGAGGCGGTTCCGACCGTGGTGGCCCTGGCCGGCGGACAGCCGATCGCCAGTTTCGAAGGGCCCCAGCCCCCCGCGCAGTTGCGCCGCTGGCTCGACTCGCTGCTGGCCGCCACCGCCGGAAAGCTGACCGGTGCGGACGGTCAGACCGAACAGGCCGTCGACCCGGCGCTGACCGAGGCGCGGGACCGGTTGGACGCCGGCGACTTCGTCGGCGCGGCGGCGTCCTATCAGGCGATCCTGGACGGCGACCCCAACCACGCCGAGGCCAAAGGTGCGCTCAAGCAGATCGCCTTCCTGGAGCGCGCCACGGCCCTGCCGCCCAATGCGGCCGCTGCGGCCGACGCGGCACCCGAGGACATCGAGGCTGCATTCGCCGCCGCCGACGTCGCGGTCCTCACCCAGGACGCCACCGGTGCGTTCGAGCGGCTGACCGCCCTGCTGAAGCGGACCGCCGGTGACGATCGCACCCGGGTGCGGACCCGCCTCATCGAGCTTTTCGAACTGTTCGACCCCGCCGATCCGGACGTCATCGCCGGCCGACGCAACCTCGCCAACGCCCTGTATTAGTCGCCGGCGGGTTCGAGCCAGACCGCCGAGGTGGGCGGCAGCACCAGCTGTGCCGATGCGGGGCGACCGTGCCACGGTTCGTCGTCGGCCTGCACGACGCCCAGGTTGCCGATGCCGGAGCCGTTGTAGATCGTCGCGTCGCTGTTGAGCACCTCGCGCCAGGTGCCGGCCATCGGCAGTCCCAGCCGATAGCGGCTGTGCTCGTTGCCGGCGAAGTTGAACACGCACGCCAGCACCGAACCGTCGGATCCGTAGCGCAGGAAGCTCAGCACGTTGTTCGCCGAGTCGTTCGCGTCGATCCAGGAGTAGCCCTCCGGCCGGGTGTCCTGGCTCCACAGCGCCGGGCGGCTGCGGTAGAGGGAGTTGACGTCGGCCATGAAGCGCTGGATCCCCGAGGAGAAGCTGTGCTCGCCGAGTTGGAACCAGTCCAGGCCGCGTTCCTCGGACCACTCGGCGCGCTGCCCGAAGTCCTGACCCATGAACAACAGCTTCTTACCGGGATGGGCCCACTGGTATGCCAGCAGGGCGCGCAGCCCGGCGGCTTTGACGTGGTCGTTGCCGGGGATGCGCCCCCAGAGCGTCCCCTTGCCGTGCACCACTTCGTCATGGCTGATCGGCAGTACGTAGTTCTCGCTGTAGGCGTAGAGCATGGAGAAGGTCATCTCGTGGTGGTGGTAGCTGCGGTAGATCGGATCGCGACCGATGAAGTCGAGGGTGTCGTGCATCCACCCCATGTTCCACTTCATCGAGAACCCAAGGCCGCCAAGGTTTGTCGCGCGGGTGACGCCCGGCCACGAGGTGGACTCCTCGGCGATGGTGACGACGCCGGGCGTCATCTTGTGCACGGTGGCGTTCATCTCCTGCAGGAACTGGACGGCCTCCAGGTTCTCCCGGCCGCCGTAGGCGTTCGGTGTCCAGCCGTCGGCCGGCCGCGAGTAGTCCAGATAGAGCATCGACGCGACCGCGTCGACCCGCAGGCCGTCGATGTGGAAATCCTGAAGCCAGTACAACGCGTTGGCCACCAGGAAATTGCGGACCTCGGGACGTCCGAAGTCGAAAACGTAGGTGCCCCAGTCCAGTTGCTCGCCGCGGCGCGGATCGGAGTGCTCGTAGAGTGCGGTGCCGTCGAAGCGGCCGAGCGCCCAGCTGTCCTTGGGGAAGTGGGCCGGCACCCAGTCGACGATCACGCCGATGCCCGCCCGGTGCAGCCGGTCCACCAGGTGGCGGAAGTCATCCGGTGTGCCGAAGCGTGATGTGGGCGCGTAGTAGGAGGTGACCTGATACCCCCAGGAGCCGCCGAACGGATGCTCGGCCACCGGCAGCAGTTCCACATGGGTGAAGCCCTGGTCCAAGACGTAATCGGTCAGCTGATCGGCGAGTTCGAGGTAGCTCAACCCCGGCCGCCACGACCCGAGGTGGACTTCGTAGGTGCTCATCGGCTCGAATACCGGGTTGCCCGAGGCGCGTCGGGCCATCCACTCGTCGTCGTTCCACCGGTAGCGCGACACGAACACCCGGGACCCGGTGCGCGGGGGAACCTCGGTGGCGAACGCCATCGGGTCGGCGCGGTCGGTGACGGCGCCGTCGACGCCGTGCACCCGGAACTTGTACAAGCCGTCGGTCGAGAAGCCCGGCCAGAACAACTCCCAGACCCCTGACGAGCCGAGTACCCGCATGGGGGCGTCGTTGCCGTCCCAGCCGTTGAATTCGCCGATCAGGCTGACGCCCTTGGCGTTCGGCGCCCACACCGCGAACGACACCCCCTCGACCGGGCCGTCGGCGGTGGTGAACGAGCGGGGCTGGGCCCCGAGGATCTCCCACAGCCGCTCGTGGCGGCCCTCGGCGAACAGGTGCAGGTCCACCTCGCCCAGGGTCGGCAGGAATCGGTAGCCGTCGGCGGTCGTCAGGGTGTTGGTCGGGTACTCGACCTCGAGGCGGTAGTCGACCAGGTCGATGAACGGCAGTTCCACCGCGAAGAGCCCGGAGTCGATGTGCGCCATGGGATAGCGCACGCCGCCGACCAGAGCCGCGACCTCGAGGGCGTGTGGGCGCAGTGTCCGGATGACGGTGTGGTCGCCGTACTCGTGTGCGCCGAGGATGCTGTGCGGGTTGTGGTGCACCCCGGCGATGAGCCGGGACAACTCAGCGGGGTCCGGGGCGAGATCGGTACTGGCCTTCTTGCTGGTCATCGTGAACTCATCTCCCCGGTCACTCCCGGCGCAGCAGGGCGGCCCGCTGCGCCACCGGGATGGGAGGCATGTTCAGGATGTGTGCGACGGCCCTGGCCGGTTCGAGTCGGATGAAATTGGACTGTCCCCATTGGTATTCCTCCCCGGTGATCTCGTCGCGAACCCAGAAACGGTCGTAGTCGTTCATGGCCAGTGCCCCCATGTCGAGCCACACCATGCCCTGTTCGGCGGAGAACGGATTGAGGGTGACCACGGTGAGCACCGTGTCGCCGGTCATTGGGTCGAACTTGCTGTAGGCCAGCAGGGCGTCGTTGTCGGCATGGTGGAAGCGGATGGTGCGCAGCTGACACAGTGCCGGATGCAGGCGCCGAATCTCGTTGAGCCGGGCCAGGAACGGCTCCAGTGAACGGCCCTCCGTGAGCGCCAGGGCGAAATCGCGGGGACGCAGTTCGTATTTCTCGGAGTCCACGTACTCCTCGCTGCCCGGGCGCACGGCGACGTGCTCGAACAATTCGTAGCCGGAGTACACCCCCCAGGACGTGCCCAGGGTGGCGGCCAGGACCGCGCGGATGGCGAACATTCCGGGGCCGCCGTTCTGCAGGCTCTCGTGCAGGATGTCGGGGGTGTTGACGAACAGGTTGGGCCGGGCGTAGTCGGCGTGCTCGGCGATCTGGCGGCCGAACTCCTCCAACTCCCACTTGGCCGTTCGCCAGGTGAAATACGAATACGACTGGGTGAAGCCGAGTTTGGCCAGTCCGTACATCCGGGCGGGACGGGTGAACGCCTCGGACAGGAACAGGATGTCGGGGTCGGAGGCCTTCACCTCGCCGATCAGCCGTGCCCAGAAGTCCGGTGGCTTGGTGTGCGGGTTGTCCACCCGGAAGATGGTGACGCCGTGGGCGATCCAGTACCGGACCACCCGTAGCACCTCCTCGTAGAGGCCCTGCGGGTCGTTGTCGAAGTTCAGCGGATAGATGTCCTGGTATTTCTTCGGCGGGTTCTCGGCGTAGGCGATGGTCCCGTCGGGCAACTCGGTGAACCAGTGCCGGTGCGCAACCGCCCACGGGTGATCCGGGGCGCACTGCAGCGCCAGGTCGAGGGCGACCTCCAGGCCGTTGTCCCGCGCGGTGGTGACGAACGCGTCGAAGTCCTCGACGGTGCCGAGTTCGGGGTGCACCGCGTCGTGACCGCCGGCGGCGCTGCCGATCGCCCAGGGTGAGCCGACGTCTCCGGGCTCGGCGGTGACCGAGTTGTTGCGGCCCTTGCGGTGCACGGTCCCGATCGGGTGGATCGGCGGCAGGTAGACGACGGTGAAGCCCATCGCGGCCACCCGGGGCAGGGCGGCGGAGGCCGTGGCGAAGGTGCCGTGCACCGGGTTTCCGTCGGCGTCCCAGCCGCCGGTGGAGCGGGGGAACAGCTCGTACCACGCGCTGCAGCGGGCCAGCGGCCGGTCGACCCAGATGCCGTACTGCTGGCCGCGGGTGACCAGTTCGCGCAGCGGATACCGGTCGAGCAACTCGGTCACCTGATGGGACAGCGCGAGGGTGGCGCGGGTGACCGGGTCGCCCGGTGAGCGCAGCGCCCCGGCGGCGGCCAGCAGTGGTCCGCGATCCGCGCGCGGCACCCCGGTGGCGGCCCGCTCCAGCAGCGCGGCGCCCACCACCAGATCGTTGTCGAGGTCCTGTTCGCCCTGCCCGGCGTCGAGCTTGGCGGTGACCGCGTGGCGCCAACTGGTGATCGAATCGCCCCAGCCGTCGACCCGGAAGGTCCACAGCCCGACCCGGTCGGGGGTGAACTGGCCGTGGAAGACGTCGGGTGTGCGGCCCAGCGACATGCCGAACTGGGCGGGCTTGACCTTCAGCGAGCCGTCGCCGGCGTCGGCGGTGGAGGTGACCCGCGCCCCGGCGGAGTGGCCGACCTGGGGGTAGGCCCGGCCCAGGTAGCGCACCACCAGCGTCGCGGCCACCGCCTCGTGACCTTCGCGCCAGACCGTCGCCCGGACCGGCACGACCTCGCCGACAACCGCTTTGGCCGGGTACACGCCCCCGGATACGACGGGTGCGACGTCGTCGATCTCGATACGACCCGGCACCCGAGTACCCCACTTCCGTTCCTGGCCGCGGTTACCTGATCGCCGGGCCCCGACGTACCCGACCCTCGGGTAACCGCACCACCGTCGGTTCACACCGTAGTGGCCAAGCGCACACCGCGAGGCGAGAAGCGGGACGACGGGGAACCGAAAACCTCAGTAGTGTCATGACGCGTGAAAGCCCTTCGCAGGTTCACCGTTCGCGCCCATCTTCCGGAGCGGCTGGCTGCACTCGGCCAGCTCTCGACGAATCTGCGGTGGTCATGGGACCGGTACACCCAAGACCTGTTCGCCAGCATCGACCCGGGGTTGTTCGACCGGGTCGGGCGCGACCCGATGGCGCTGCTGGGCGAGGTGCGCCCGGACCGGCTCGATGAGTTGGCGACCGACCACGAATTCCTCGATCGCCTCGACCGGCTGGCGGCGGACCTCAACGACTACCTCACCAAGCCGCTCTGGTACCAGGAGGCGCAGGAGCGCGGCGAGGACGTGCTGCCCACCGGCATCGGGTACTTCTCGATGGAGTTCGGTGTGGCCGAGGCACTGCCGATCTACTCCGGCGGTCTCGGCATCCTGGCCGGCGACCACCTCAAGGCCGCCTCCGATCTGGGCCTGCCGCTGATCGGCGTCGGCCTGAACTACCGATCCGGCTACTTCCGCCAGTCGCTGAGCGCCGACGGTTGGCAGCACGAGAACTATCCGGCGCTGGATCCGCAGGGCCTGCCGCTGCGGCTGCTGACCCGGCCCCACGACGATTCGCCGGTCGTGGTGGAACTGCCGATGCCGGAGTCGCGGGTGCTGCGGGCGCGGATCTGGATCGCCCAGGTCGGGCGAATCCCGTTGCTGCTGCTGGATTCCGACATCCCGGAGAACGACCACGACATGCGCAACGTCACCGACCGGCTGTACGGCGGCGACCAGGAACACCGGATCAAGCAGGAATTGCTGGCCGGTATCGGCGGGGTCCGCGCGATCCGGGCCTACACCGCGATCGAGGGCATCCCCAACCCCGACGTTTTCCACATGAACGAGGGCCACGCCGGATTCCTGGGACTGGAACGCATCCGCGAGTACGTCGAGGCCGACCACCTCGACTTCGACACCGCGCTGGCCATCGTGCGGGCCAGCACGCTGTTCACCACGCACACCCCGGTGCCGGCGGGCATCGACCGGTTCCCGGTGGACATGGTGGCGCACTACTTCGGCGGCGACCCCGACGGCGGCCTGCTGCCCGGAGTCGGGGTGGAGCGGGTGCTGGCCTTCGGCGCCGAACCCGACCCCTCCAAGTTCAACATGGCCCATATGGGTCTGCGGCTGGCCCAGCGTTCCAACGGGGTGTCGCAACTGCACGGGCAGGTCAGTCGCGCGATGTTCAACGATCTGTGGCCGGGTTTCGACGCGGCCGAGGTCCCGATCGGGTCGATCACCAACGGTGTGCACGGGCCCACCTGGGCGGCGCCGGAGTGGATGAACCTGGGACGCGACCTGGCGGGTTCCGAGGAGGCGCTGCGCGAGCCGACGGTGTGGCAGCGGCTCCAGCAGGTGGACACCGGTCACATCTGGTGGATCCGCAGCCAGCTACGGGCGAAACTCGTCGAGGATGTGCGCCGGCGGCTGCGCAAGTCGTGGTTGGAGCGTGGTGCGATCGAAGCCGAATTGGGCTGGACCGACACGGCTTTCGACCCCGGTGTGCTCACCGTCGGGTTCGCCCGCCGCGTCCCGACATACAAGCGGCTGACGCTGATGCTGCGCGACCCGGAACGGCTGGAGGCCCTGCTTCTCGACGAGAGCAAACCCCTCCAGCTGATCGTGGCGGGCAAGTCCCATCCCGCCGACGACGCCGGAAAAGCCCTGATCCAGCAGATCGTGCGCTTCGCCGACCGGCCGAAGGTACGCCACCGCATCGCCTTCCTGCCGGACTACGACATCTCGATGGCACGGCTGCTCTACTGGGGCTGCGACGTGTGGCTGAACAACCCGCTGCGGCCCCTGGAAGCCTGCGGTACCTCCGGGATGAAGAGTGCACTCAACGGCGGGCTCAACCTGTCCATCCGGGACGGCTGGTGGGACGAGTGGTTCGACGGCGAGAACGGGTGGGAGATCCCGAGCGCGGAGGTCCTCAGCGAGGAGCGTCGCGATGACTTGGAGTCGGCCGCGCTCTACGACCTGCTGCAGAACTCGGTGACGCCGAAGTTCTACGACCGCGACGAGAACGGCGTTCCCGGCCGCTGGGTGGAGATGGTGCGCCACACCCTGCAGTCACTGGGGCCCAAGGTGCTGGCCTCCCGGATGGTGCGGGACTACGCCGAGCAGTACTACGTCCCGGCCGCGACGTCGCTGCGCCGAACCGTGGAGGCCATCGACGGGCTGCCCTTCGGACATGCCCGCGAACTGGCGGCCTACCGGCAGCGGGTGGCAGAGGCCTGGCCGCACGTGGCGATCACCGACGTCGACAGCACCGGGCTGCCCGATACGCCGTTGCTCGGTTCCGGACTGACCCTGACCGCCAGTGTCGCGCTGGCGGGTCTGCACCCCGACGAGGTCGTGGTGCAGGGCGTGCTGGGCCGGGTGGATGCCGGCGACACCCTGAGCGAACCGACCTACACCGACATGGCCCACACCGGCTCCGGCGACGGCGGGATCGAGATCTTCTCCACCACCATCGAGCTGCCACTGGCCGGTTCGATGGGCTACACCGTGCGGGTGCTGCCGCGCAATCCGCTGCTGGCCGGTCCGGCGGAACTGGGCCTGGTCAAACTGGCCGGCTCCGGGGAGTCGGGGGACCGCGTCGCTCCGCCCGGTACGCACCTGTAGGTTGCCGGTGTGGGGAGGCTCATGACGGTGCGCGGTGCGGTGCTGATCGCGGTGCTCGGCGCTTTGGTGGCGACCCCGGTTCCCGCAGTCGCAGACCCTGCCCCGCCCGCCCCGGAGGTGCCGGCCGTCCCCGCCACCGATGCCGCGCCGGGTCCGGCCACCGATGCCGCGCCGGGTCCGGCCACCGATGCCGCGCCGGGTCCGGCGGAAGCCACCGTGGTTCCCGTTGCGGCGGCGTCGACCGATCCGGCGGCACCGCCGGTGGACGACGGCAAGGTCGTCTCCAACCCGCCGGCGAGCACCGTCTCGCCCGACGGTTGGACCCTGACGATCTCGGCCAAGGACGAGAAGCAGGCGCCGGTGGCGCCGCTGACCACCGCCATCTCGACGCGCGAGTACGAGGTCGGCGGAGTGTTCAACGGGGCGCTGACCGGTGGTGACACCACCCCCGGCGGGGTTTTCGAGGTCGGCTACCAGATCGGCTGCGGCATCGATATGAGCACCTCCAACGGCGTCTCGCTGACCGGCACCGCCGGATTGAACCCGTCGATCGGGTACTTCGGTTTCGACTTCCCGGGTGTGCTGCCCGACGGCCTTGTGCCGGGCATCGGCGCGAACATCGCCGGGGGTGTCACCGTCGGCCTCAAGCCGGGCATCATCAATACCGTCCCGGTCACCAAGAAGAAGTACGAGTCGGCCGAGCCGTGGGTGTCCATCAGCGGGTTCCGCATCAAAATCGACGGCTGCGTGGGGGAGTCGTTCGTGCGCTCCTACGCCGTTCTGAGCAAATCGGACAAATCCGGCGACGCGATCCTGTCCTGGTACGGCGCCACCAAAGCCGTGTGACCGCTGGCGCTTCGCTCCAGCGTCGCTCCAGCGTCACACCGGGCGCCCGGTGTCGCTCTGGGGCGACGCTCGGGGGCAGGCGTCACTCGAAGCGCTTGAAGCACCGCTCCTCGTCGCCCAGAACGCCGACGCGGAAGGCGTCGATCCGGGAGAACCCGGCCGGAACCGACTCGCCGTTGACGTCACCGGCTGCCAGGCCGTTGGTCAACAGACCCGACACCGCCTCGTCGATGTCGCCGGCGGTGAGCGCGACGGTGTCGCCGTCGGGGGTGGTGACCTTCTTGGACAGCTTGGTGGTCGCCACCCCGGTCAGGCAGGCGGTGCGCAATCCGGCCTCGGCGTTGTCCAGCGAGACTCCGCCGCGCTGGTGTTGCAGGGCCATCATGAAGCGTGAGGTCAGCGCCGAGTAGGCGGTGTTGTCACCCTGCAGTGGCGGCCCGTCGATGCCTTCGCTCGGGGTCCCGATCGCCGCCAGTGCCGGCAGGTCCACGGTGATGGTGTTGCTGGCCGGGCAGAAGGACGCCGGCGGGCTGGGCCGGGCGTCCGGGCACGTCGACGCCGCACCGGCATCGAAGCTCAGCGTCGGCGGTTCCTTCGGCGTGAACATCAGGTTCAGTGCGTCGACGAGGGCCTTGACCGAGGCCTTGGTGACGGGCAGTTCCCCGGTCTGGTCGCCGGGCAGTTCGACCGGCAGTTCACCGCGGCGCTCCTTGATCTCCTTGATGGTGATGCCCGCACAGGCCGCGGCGCCGTCGGTGAAGCCGAACTGGAACGCCGAGATCCGCTCGAACGCCGAGCCGTGCTCGTCACCGGCGTCGTAGTAGTCGTTCTCGCTCAGCAGCGGATCGCGGAACGAAATCATCGCTGCCAGAAGGTTATTCAAACCCTCGCCGGTGCTGAGGGTGAAGCGGGGCGACTTGCCCTCGGCGACCCAGCGCAGGTACACCCCGGCCAGGCAGTCGGCCTGCTGCTCGGCCACCAGCGTCGGTACGCCCCTGGGGTTCAGCGCCGCCTGCTTCTGCAGGGCGTGGCCGTACTCGTGGGCCAGCACCATGGTGATGGCCATGTCGCCGTAGGCGTTTCGCAGTGACGGCATCAGGACCGTGCGGTCCCAGCCGATGGTGTTGTCCTTCTCGCAGAAGCCGGCGTTGACCAGTCCCTCGGTGGTGTCGCCGCAGAAGGTGCCGCGGTAGGCGTCGGAGTCCCAGGAATACAGGGCGCGGACCGGGGTCAGTTCACCGTCGAAGGTGTCCGGGTAGGCGAACTTCCAGAACTCCTCGAGATCGCTGACCGACTGTCCGGCGAGTGTGTCGACCTCGCCGCCGTCGGTGCCGTTCACCGTGCGGGATTCGGCCTTGGCGTCCGGGCGCAGTCCGGTTGGGCCGTCGGTGGCCTGCAGGCCACCGACTTTGAACGGATCCTCGAAAACCGAGACGGCCCGCCCCGTGACGGCCGTGCCGCACCCCGCCAGCAGTGCCGCGGCGCTCACCGCGACGAGCAGACGGGACAGCGTTCGGGGTCGGCGCATGCGACCACAGGAGGTTCGGGGTCGGCGCATGCGACCACAGGAGGTTCGGGGTCGGCGCATGCGACCACAATAGTTGCCGATCCGCGGTCCGGACGCGGCGAGGAACGAGGAACGGCGCCGCTAACGCAACCGGGTCAATGCCTGCCGGACCACTCCCGGGTCGGTGGTCGTCCAGAACGGCGGCAGCGACGCCCGCAGATATCCGCCGTACCGGGCGGTCGCCATCCGGGAGTCGAGCACCGCGACCACGCCGCGGTCGTCGCTGCGCCGCAGCAGTCGCCCGGCGCCCTGGGCGAGCAACAGCGCCGCGTGGCTTGCGGCCACTGCCATGAACCCGTTGCCGCCGCGCGCGGCGACGGCCCGTTGGCGCGCGGTGAGCAGCGGATCGTCCGGGCGGGGGAACGGGATGCGGTCGATGATCACCAGTGAGCACGACGATCCGGGGACGTCGACGCCCTGCCACAGCGACAGCGTTCCGAACAGCGAGGTCTTCGGGTCGGCGGCGAACTGCTCGATCAGCGCGGCGGTGGCGTCGTCGCCCTGGCACAGCACCGGGGTGTCCAACCGCTCGCGCATGGCCTCGGCGGCGGCGCGGGCCGCCCGCATCGACGAGAACAATCCCAGGGTGCGCCCGCCGCAGGCCTCGATGAGACCCGCGATCTCCTCGAGTTGGGCGGACGAGTCCGCGGCGTCGCGGCCCGGCGGCGGCAGGTGCGCGGCGACGTAGAGGATTCCAGCCTTCGCGTGGTCGAAGGGTGAACCGACATCCAGTCCGCGCCATTTCGTGGTCTCGGTCAGGCCCCACGCCTCGGCCATCGACTCGAAGGATCCGCCGACCGTCAGCGTGGCCGAGGTCAGCACCGCCGTCGCCGTGCCGAACACCCGCTCGGCCAGCAGTGCCCCCACCGTCAGGGGGGCCACCCGCAGGACGGGGACGGTGGTCGCCGGCCGGCCGGGGCCGGTCCGTTGCTCTTCGTGCTCGAGCCAGACCACATCGGTGCGGTCCGGGATCGCCGGCGCGAAGGAGTCCAGCACCCGGGCGGCGGTGTCGGAGATCTCGCTGAGCGCGGCGATGGTCTCCGCGCGGGCGGCGGCGGCCTGCGGATCGGCGGGGGAGGGGTCGACGGCGGCGCGGGCGGCGACTGCCGAATCGCGCAGCACCCGCAGGTAGGTGGCCAACTCGTCGTCGAGATAGTCGATCCGGCCGGGGACCCCGTCGTGGATCGCCGAGGCGAAGGTGGCGACCGAGGCCTCCAGGCGCTGGGTCAGTTCGGGCCCGACCAGACGTGCCGCGCGGCGTACGGCCACGCCGAGTGGCCCGGGGGTGAGTTCCCCGGTGGCCACCGAGGTCACCCGGTCGGTGAGTTCGTGGGCTTCGTCGATGACCAGGAAGTCGTGCTCGGGCAGCACCGTCGCCTCCGCGATCGCGTTGATGGCGAGCAGCGCGTGGTTGGTCACCACGATGTCGGCTTCGGCGGCTTTGGCCCGCGCCTTCTCGGCGAAGCAGTCGACGCCGTACGGGCAGCGGGCCGCGCCGAGGCATTCCCGGGCCGAGACGCTGACCTGTGCCCAGGACCGTTCCGGCACCCCGGGACGCACCTCGTCACGGTCGCCGGTCTCGGTCTCCGACGCCCAGGCGGTGAGGCGCACGACGTCGCGTCCCAGTGCGCTGACCGACGAGGCCGAGAACAGTTCGTCCTGGGGTTCGTCCTCACCGGGTCCGCTGTGGATCTTGTTGAGGCACAGATAATTCCGCCGGCCTTTCAGCAGGGCGAAGGTGGGTTTGCGGGGCAGGGCACCGGCCAGCGCGTCGACCAGGCGCGGCAGGTCGCGATCGACGAGTTGGCTCTGCAAAGCGATGGTGGCGGTGGAGACCACCACCGGGGCGTCATCGGCGACGGCCCGGGCGATCGCCGGCACCAGGTAGGCCAGTGACTTGCCGGTCCCGGTGCCGGCCTGCACCGCCAAGTGCTCGCCGCCGGCGAAGGCGTGCGCCACCGCCTCGGCCATCTGCACCTGACCGTCCCGTTGGGCACCGCCCAGCGCGGACACCGCGCGCTCGAGCAGTTCGGCGACCACGGGCAACTCCCCGTCACTCACCGCAGTGGCACCACCCGGGTGGGGATCGCCGGCTCGCCGTGCGAGAGGGCCAGACCCTCCCACGGCAGGCTGCGCAGGCCCTCGGCGACCAGGCCGCGCGCCGCGTCGAGATTCGGCGCCGCCAGGACCTGCCCGTTGCGCACCAGGGGCGCCGTCAGCACCCGGGACGGCTCGGCGACGTCGGGGCGCTGCCCGACGGGGTGGATGAGTTCCTCGATCACCGTGCCCGAGGGTTTGGACAGCCGGACGGCGGCCTTGCGGCCGCCGGCGGACTGCTTGTTCAGACTCCGCTTCTGCACGGGTATGCCGTCGACCTCGACCAGCTTGTAGACCATGCTCGCCGTCGGGGCGCCCGAACCGGTGACCACCGAGGTGCCCACGCCGTAGGTGTCGACGGGCTCGGCGCGCAGCGAGGCGATGGAGTACTCGTCGAGGTCGCCGGACACCACGACCTTGGTGTCGGTGGCCCCCAGCGCGTCGAGTTGGTCGCGTGCCTGGCGGGCCAGCACCCCGAGTTCGCCGGAGTCGATGCGCACCGCCCCCAGCCCGGTGCCGGCCGCCGCGATCGCATTGGCCACCCCCCGCCGGACGTCGTAGGTGTCGACCAGCAAGGTCGTCGACACCCCGAGTGCGGCGACCTGCGCGCGGAATGCCGCCTGCTCCCAGTCGTCGGTTCCGCCGTCGGCCCGGGTGTGCAGCATGGTGAACGCGTGCGCGGAGGTGCCCAGCGCGGGAATGCCGAAGCGCCGCAGCGCCTCCAGATTGGACGAGCCGGTGAAGCCGGCGATGTAGGCCGCCCGCGCGGCGGCCACGGCGGCCTGCTCGTGGGTGCGCCGCGAGCCCATCTCGATCAGCGGCCGGCCGGCGGCGGCGCTGACCATCCGGGCGGCCGCCGAGGCCACCGCGGTGTCGTGGTTGAGGATCGACAGCGCCAGGGTCTCCAGCAGCACGCACTCGGCGAACGTGCCGGTCACCGACAGCACCGGCGAGCCCGGGAAATACAGCTCGCCTTCGGCGTAGCCGTCGATATCGCCGCCGAAGCGGAAGCCGCCCAGGAAGTCCAGCGTCGTCGGGTCGGCGAACCCGGCCACCGTCGCCAGTGCGGCGTCGTCGAAGACGAAGTCGCCCAACGCTTCCAGGAACCGGCCGGTGCCGGCGACCACCCCGTACCGGCGGCCGTCGGGCAGCCGCCGGGCGAACAACTCGAAGGTGGTTCTGCGCTCGGCCGTGCCGTCCCGCAAGGCGGCCGACAGCATGGTCAGCTCGTACTTGTCCGTCAGTAGCGTCGGCGAACCCACCTCGATCACCCGGCAACCGTATCGGGTGATGAGAGCAGGGGTGGGATTTGCCAGCGCTCGCTATCCTTGTGGGATGGGCGCCTCCGCAGCACCGACCCGGCCGGGTACCAGTGGGGTCCGCGAGACCGACATCCTCGAAGCCACCGACGCACCATGGGTGACTCTCGTGTGGGACGATCCGGTCAACCTGATGAACTACGTGACGTACGTCTTCCAGAAGCTTTTCGGCTACAGCGAGCCGCACGCCACCAAACTCATGATGCAGGTGCACAACGAGGGCAAGGCGGTGGTCTCCGCCGGCAGCCGGGAGGCCATGGAGGTGGACGTGACCAAACTGCACGCCGCCGGTCTGTGGGCCACCATGCAGCAGGATCGCTGAACGGGTCATCGGGTGCGCAAATGGAGGCGGGTCGTCGCCCTCGACGGTCCCCGGTTCGTCTCGGTGCTCGACGCCCATGAGGTGGCGTTGCTGAGGAACATGGCGACGTCGGTGCAGGAGATGCTCGACGACCGGCAGTCCGGGGCGCCGTCGGATCCGCTCGAGGAGCTCACCGGGATCCGCACCGGCAATCCCCAGCCGCCCCGGGACCTATCGCTGCGCCGGCTGCTGCCCGATTTCGTGAAAGAGCCGCGCGATGGCGACGCGGCCAACGGTGCGCTGCGAAGCCTGCACGAGCCGCAGATCATCGATGCGAAAATTGCTGCGGCGCAACGGCTTATCGATACCCTCCCGGCAGGTGGCGGCGCCGTCGAACTGACCGAGGAGGACGCCAACATCTGGATCGCGGCGGTCAACGACATCCGGTTGGCGCTGGGCACCATCCTCGGCGTCGGCCCCGAGCTTCCGGACCGGCTGCCGGCCGACCACCCGATGGCGGCCCATCTTGAGGTGTATCAGTGGCTGACCGTGCTGCAGGAGTATCTGGTGCTGGGCCTGATGGGCAAGCCGATCCGGTGAGCGCCGGGCTGCGTTACGGGTCGATCACCGACGTGGCCGGCATCGAGGTCGGCCACCACCACCGCCTGGATCCCGATGCGACGGTGGGATCAGCCGACGCGCCGGGACGCGGATGGGCCTGCGGCACAACGGTTATCGTCGCACCGCCCGCGACGGTGGGCGCGGTGGACGTCCGCGGCGGAGCGCCCGGCAGCCGCGAGACCGAACTGCTGCACCCGTCCAACAGCGTCCGCCACGTCGATGCCGTCGTCCTGAGCGGGGGCAGCGCCTTCGGCCTGGCCGCCGCCGACGGGGTGATGACCTGGCTGGCGGAGCGCGGCCGGGGCGTGCAGATGACCGGTGGGACGGTGCCGATCGTGCCGGCCGCGGTGATCTTCGACCTGCCGGTGGGGGCGTGGTCGAGCCGACCCGATGCGCAGTTCGGGTACGCGGCGGCCGGCGCCGCCGGGCGCGACGTTGCCGTGGGGTGTGTGGGAGCCGGGGTCGGGGCGCGGGCCGGGGTGCTCAAAGGCGGGGTCGGGACGGCCTCAACCGTGCTGGACAACGGGGTGACGGTCGGGGCGATCGTCGTGGTGAACTCCGCCGGGGAGGTGCTCGACCCCGCCACCGGCCTGCCATGGATGGCCGAGTTGGCCCGCCACTTCGGGCTGTCCGCCCCGCGGGCCGACCAGATCGCCGCCTACGCCGCCCGGCACCGGGAGTCCAGTCCGCTCAACACCACCATCGCCGTCGTCGCCACCGATGCCGGGCTGACCAAGGCGGGGTGTCATCGGGTCGCCGTTGCCGCGCAGGACGGGCTGGCGCTGGCGATTCGGCCGGCGCACACCCCGTTGGACGGCGACACCGTGTTCGTGCTGGCCACCGGAGCGGTCGAGGTGCCGCCGCATCCGGAAACCCCGGCGGCGATGTCGCCGGAGACGGCGTTGGTGACGGCGGTGGGCGCCGCGGCGGCCGGCTGCTTGGCCCGCGCTGTGCTGGCCGGAGTGCTGGCCGCCGAATCCGTGGCGGGCGTGCCGACCTACCGCGATCTGCTGCCGGGGGCCTTCTAGTGCTCATCGATACTGCGCTCAGATCGCGTTTCGGCGGTCGAACACGATCTGCGCGCAGTCTCGGCGCGGGGGCGGGGGCGGTTAACCTGTGGGTATGACTGGGACTTCGTCACCGGACCCGCCCACCAAGTGGCCGGCGTGGAAGGTCGGCGGCGCGACGATCCTGGCGTACGTCGTCCTGCTCTACGTGATCGAGATCCTCGACATTGTCAGCGGACATGCGTTGGACCGCAACGGAATCCGGCCGCTGGAGGCTGACGGACTCAAGGGCATCCTGTTCGCACCACTGCTGCACGCCAACTGGGGCCATCTGCTGGCCAACACCGTCCCGGCCCTGGTGCTGGGCTTCCTGGTGACGCTGACCGGGATGGGCCGCTTCCTCAAGGCCACCGCGATCATCTGGATCCTCGGCGGTCTGGGCACCTGGCTGCTCGGCAACATCGACGGCTGCCCGCTGGAGACCAACCACATCGGCGCCTCCGGGCTGATCTTCGGCTGGCTGGGCTTCCTGCTGGTGTTCGGCTGGCTGACCCGGCACCTCTGGCAGATCGGCATCAGCCTGCTGGTGCTGTTCGTCTACGGCGGCATCCTGTGGGGCGCGGTCCCGGCGCTGCGCGGCTGCGGCGGGGTGTCCTGGCAGGGCCATCTGACCGGCGCGATCGCGGGGGTGCTGGCGGCCTACTGGCTGTCCAGTCCGGAACGGGAGGCCCGGGCCCGCCGCAAGGCCGCGCCGCCGCTGCCCGGATCGCTGACGTGAGCGACCGATTCGCCCCCGTCGGGATCTTCGACTCCGGCGTCGGCGGGCTGACCGTCGCGCGTTCGATCATCGACCAGTTGCCCGACGAGGACGTCATCTACGTCGGCGACACCGCCAACGGCCCCTACGGTCCGCTGAGCATCCCGGAGGTGCGCGCGCACGCCCTGGCGATCGCCGATGATCTGGTGGCCCGCGGGGTCAAGGCTCTGGTGATCGCCTGCAACACCGCCTCGGCGGCCTGCCTGCGCGACGCCCGCGAACGCTACGACGTTCCCGTCGTCGAGGTGATCCTGCCGGCGGTACGCCGCGCGGTGGCCACCACCCGGTCGGGCCGGATCGGGGTCATCGGAACCAGCGCGACCATCGCCTCGGGTGCCTACCAGGACGCGTTCGCCGCGGCCCGCGACCTCGAGGTCGCCGCGGTGGCGTGCCCGCGGTTCGTCGACTTCGTCGAACGCGGGGTCACCAGCGGCCGCCAGGTGCTGGGCCTGGCCGAGGGGTACCTGGAACCGCTGCAGCGCGCGCAGGTCGACACCCTGGTGCTGGGCTGTACGCACTACCCGCTGCTGTCCGGGGTGATCCAGCTGGCGATGGGGGATGCCGTGACGCTGGTGTCCAGCGCCGAGGAAACCGCCAAAGACCTGCTGCGGGTGCTCACCGAACAGGATCTGCTGCGGCCCCATCCCGATCAGCCGGTCGCGCCGACGCGGGCGTTCGAGGCCACCGGTGACCCCGAGGCGTTCACCGCCCTGGCGGCCCGGTTCCTGGGGCCGGTGGTGACCGGTGTGCACACACCGAGCCGTTCGTCCCACTGACACCGGAAACCCCATGCTTCCCATCGGCAGCGTGGCAAGCTTGCTGGGTGCGCATCACGGTCCTCGGCTGCTCGGGCAGCGTCGTGGGTCCGGATTCGCCGGCCTCCGGCTATCTGGTGACCGCGGCGGACACCCCGCCGCTGGTGCTGGACTTCGGCGGGGGAGTGCTGGGGGCGCTGCAGCGGTACGTCGATCCCAACAAGGTCCACATCCTGTTGTCGCACCTGCACGCCGACCACTGCCTGGATTTGCCCGGGCTCTTCGTCTGGCGGCGTTATCACCCGACCCCGGCCACCGAACGCGGACTGATGTTCGGGCCCAGCGACACCTGGACCCGGCTGGCGTCGGCGTCCTCGCCGCTGGGCGGTGATCTCGACGACTTCGCCGACATCTTCGACGTGCGGGAGTGGGTCGACGGGGAAGCGGTGCAGATCGGTGCGCTGACCGTGCTGCCACGGCTGGTCAGCCATCCCACCGAATCCTTCGGTCTGCGGATCACCGACCGGTCCGGCGCGACGCTGGTCTACAGCGGCGACACCGGGATGTGCGAGTCGCTGGCCGAACTGGCGACCGGGGCCGACGTGTTCCTGTGCGAGGCGTCCTGGACGGACTCCCCGGAGCGGCCCAAGCATCTGCATCTGTCGGGCGCCGAAGCCGGCAAGGTGGCCAAACGGGCCGGGGTGCGTGAGTTGCTGCTCACCCACATTCCGCCGTGGACGTCGCGCGAGGACGTGATCAACGAGGCCAAGGCGGAGTTCGACGGTCCGATGCACGCCGTGGTGCCGGGCGAGGCCATCGAGGTGCGGCGGGGCTGAGGTTCGGCCGGCACCACGGACTGTTTGTCGGTCCTCGTGCGGCGAGCGTTGAAAATGCCTGGCCCGGGCTTCGGGGTTGTTAATCAGACGCACTGCGGCAATTCACCATTTGCCACAGTCGTTGCGAAGCTCGTTCCGGCTCGTTGCCCTACTGCGCGCGGCTGGCGCCGAGTCCGAGAATGTCGGCCAGGGCGCCTTCGATCTCGCGCATGGTGTCGGGCAAGACTGCCCCGAGTCGCTGAACCAGGCGCGCACGTGCCACCGCCCGGATGCCGCCGCAGACCGCCACGCTGTCGGCGTCGACCCCCTCCGCTGGTGAGATGGGTGGTCGCAGCGGGGTGCGGGCCCTGGAACTCGACACCGGGACGACGACCACCAGCTCGTCGTCCACGCCGGCGAGCAACTCGTCAACGGAGACGACGACGGCGGGGCGGTGCTTTCCGGGTTCTCCGGTGCGGCCCGCACCGAGGGCGACGAGCCACAACTCCCCGCGCAGCGGCTTAGTCAATGCCGTCGGCGGTGGTGTCGGCCCAGTCCCGGTCCTCGTCGCGGTTCGCCCGGGCGGCCGACTCCGCGCGGGTCGCCTCCCGTTCGGCCCTGAACATCGCCTCGCGATCGGCCCGGCCGGCCAATTCCGCCAGCAGGGCTGAAATCGACATCCCTCGTTCCCGCGCCTGGGCGGCGAGACGGTCGCGGGTCTGGACCGAGACGCGAACCGTAGTCGTGGCTGTAGACATATATGTAGCCTAGCGAGTTGACGCTGCCAGCGGCTCCCGAATTCAGCGCCCGACTGGCCAGTGCTCGACTGTGATCTCGTCCATCGGGAAGTCGGCGGGATTCCCGGTCGCCAGGCGCGCGTCAATTCCGGCTGCCGCGGCGGCGATCAGACAGTCGGCCTGGTGAAGCGTGATCCCCCGCCCGGCGAACTGCCGGCGCCAACTACCGGCCCGCACGCCTTCCGCCGACCCCAACGGCGCGCACCGCAGGCCGCGCACCAATCGCTGCGCCGGGGCTTCTTCACCCGGAAGCAGGCCGCGCCAGATCTCCTCGATGGAAATCGCACAGGTCCAGGGTTCGTCACCCTGGCGGCGCAGGGAACGCAGGCGCTCACCCGCCGGACGGCCGCGCAGCGCGTCGATCAGGACGGTCGAGTCGAGCAGGATCCTGGCCACCTCAGCCGACGCGACGAGCATCGGAACGCTGGCGGTGCACCCACTCGGCGGGATCGGCGTCCCAATCGTGGCCTTCATCGGGGATGCTCCCGAGCGCGGACTCGATATCGTCCCACCGGCGCTCGTCGTCGAGGCCCCGGCGGATTAACTCGGCGATGAATGCGCTGCGCCGGCGGCTTCCCGCCCGCTGGTCGAGTTCTGCGACGAGATCGTCGTCGACAGTAATGTGCAAGCGCATGTGCTGAGCTTAGCCCACTTCGACGTCGTAGCACGGTGCGCTACGTTCGGCTCGTGGCTACCGAGCTCCGACCGCGAGGCGGCCAAGGGCCGCGTCGGTGGCAGCACCCGATTTCCTCTCGGGTCGGATTGGTTGACTATTCGAACTAGTCCGAATAGTCAGAACTGGGTAAACTCAGGCGATGAAGATCGTCTCGAGCACCGAGGCCAAGGCCCAACTCAACGCGCTCCTGGCTGAAGTGGAGCGCACTGGCTCGCCGGTGACCATCACCACCCACGGTCGTCCGGTCGCTGTTCTGACGCCGGTCCAGCCGCGCGAGCGCACGTTCGGGCAACTTCCGGCGCTGGTGATCGGTGCGGATTTCGACGAGCCGCTTCCGGAGTCGGACATCGTTGAGTGGGAAGGGAAGACGGATGGCGCCCGGCCCGAAACGTGAGAACCGTTCCACGGCAATTCTTCTCGACACCCACACATTCCTATGGCTGGTGAGTGCACCCGATCACGTGTCCCCGACCGCACGCGAGGCGATCGCCGACCCCGAGCGCGAGGTGGCCGTCTCCGCCGTCTCGGCCTGGGAAATCGCCATCAAGACCCGACTGGGTCGACTGGACGGGGAGCCACTTCTGGCCGCATGGCCCGACATCACAGCGGCGATGGCCGTAACCGAACTGGCCATCGATGCCGCCGACGCCATCATGGCGGGCAGGCTGCCGTGGAGTCACCGCGACCCGTTCGACCGGATGATCGTGGCCCAGGCAACCCGGCGCGGACTGACCATCGCGACCCGCGACGCACGCATCCTCGGCGCCGCGCTGACACCGACCCTGAGCGTCTGACCGTCACGCGTTGTCGCGTGGCGTGAGCCGGTTAAGGTTTTGGGCGTGACCTCACGACAGGACGGCCGGCGCGACGACGAGTTACGCCCGGTGGTGATCACCCGCGGTTTCACCTCGCATCCGGCGGGTTCGGTGCTCGTCGAGTTCGGCGACACCCGGGTGATGTGCACCGCCAGCGCCACCGAGGGGGTGCCGCGCTGGCGCAAGGGATCCGGGCTGGGCTGGCTGACCGCCGAGTACGCCATGCTGCCCTCGGCCACCCACACCCGCTCGGACCGCGAGTCGGTCAAGGGCCGGGTCGGCGGCCGTACCCACGAGATCAGCCGGCTGGTCGGACGCTCACTGCGGGCCTGCATCGACCTCGCGGCCCTGGGGGAGAACACCATCGCGATCGACTGCGACGTCCTGCAGGCCGACGGCGGCACCCGCACCGCGGCCATCACCGGCGCCTACGTGGCACTGGCGGACGCCGTCACCTACCTGGGCGCCGCGGGCAGGCTGAGCGACCCGAAGCCGCTGTCGTGCGCGATCGCGGCCATCAGCGTCGGGGTCGTCGACGGCCGGGTGCGCGTCGACCTGCCCTATGAGGAGGACTCCCGGGCCGAGGTGGACATGAACGTCGTGGCCACCGACACCGGCACCCTGGTGGAGATCCAGGGCACCGGCGAGGGGGCCACCTTCCCGCGCTCGACGCTGGACAGGATGCTCGATGCCGCGCTGGCCGCGTGCGACACCCTGTTCGCCGCCCAGCGCGAGGCGCTGGCGCTGCCCTATCCCGGGGAACTGCCGGAGGCGCCGCCGGCCAAGAAGGCGTTCGGCTCCTGAGCCGATTACTGGTGGCCAGCCGAAATCGCAAGAAGTTGGCCGAACTGCATCGGGTGCTCGACGCGGCCGGCATCTCGGGCCTGGAACTGCTCTCGCTCGATGACGTGCCGCCCTACGAGGAGGCGCCGGAGACCGGGGCCACCTTCGAGGAGAACGCGATCGCCAAGGCCCGCGACGGGTACGCCGCGACCGGCCTGCCCACGCTCGCCGACGACTCGGGCATCGCGGTCGACGCCTTGAACGGCATGCCGGGGGTGCTGTCGGCGCGGTGGGCCGGCGGGCACGGCGACGATGCCGCGAATTACCGGCTGCTGCTGGCCCAATTGGGTGACGTCCCCGACGAGCGGCGTCAAGCCGCGTTCGTGTCGGTGTGCGCCCTGGTGACCGGGTCCGAGGAAGTCGTGGTGCGGGGGGAGTGGCCCGGGGTCATTGCGCGAGAACCGTTGGGGGAGGGCGGCTTCGGCTACGACCCGGTGTTCGTTCCCGACGGCGAGAGCCCGGGGGATGGTCGAAGCGCGGCACAGTTGAGCCCGGCCGAGAAGGACGCGGTGTCACACCGCGGGCGGGCCCTGAGGCTTCTGGTGCCCACTCTGCGGGAGTTGGCTGGTGGTTTGACGCTTTAGCGAACGGAGGACCTCGATGTGGCTCACAGTTACCAATTTGCCAATCGATTGGTAACGTGGGGTCATGTACGTGACCATTGATCGGGTGGGACGGGTTGTCATCCCGAAGGCGTTGCGTGTCGCGCTCGGGATCACGGCCGACACCCAGCTTGAACTGATTCCGGATGGCTCCGGTCTCAGGATCGAACCCGTGCGACGAGACCGACGTTCGGTGGAGATCAGCGAGGGCCTGCCGATACTCGGCAAGGTCGAAGGCGCCGCACTGACCGATGACGACGTCCGCCGGCTTCGTGACGACCTCCAACGGTGAGCGGTTGGGCCTGCGACACCAGTGTTGCCATCGCCGCTCTCGACCCGACCCACGAAGCCCATCCCGCCTGCCGCCGAGTCTTAATTGATCGTCGCCCGGCCCTTGCCGGCCATGCCGCGTTTGAAACTTACTCGGTGCTGACCCGGCTGCCTGTTCCGTTGCGCCTGAGTGCAGACCAGGCAGTCTCGGTCTTGGCTCAAGCGTTCCCAGCGGAATGTTGGCTCGATGCGGCCGGAATGCGCGACCTTCGGGAGAGGCTCGCCGCCCTCGACATCGTCGGCGGATCGGTATAC
>CAISDL010000157.1 GCA_903884065.1 uncultured Actinomycetes bacterium
TCCTACTTCCGGAGCGAATGACCGCAGTGCACGACGAGAAAGCCCCGCTTAGGCGGGGCTTTTTCGTTGCTACCCATCGACTCTGCGCCCAGATCGCAGTTTCTCCACAAGTGGCGATCTGAGCGCAGACTCGATGAGGGGGTCAACCCTGATGATGGCGCGGTGCTGAGTGGGCCATTCATCGGGGCGGAGGCTCTTAATCGCGGCCTCGTACGCAAGCACGAGCTTCGGTCGAAATACGCTGCGCTCTTTCCGGGCGTCTATCTGGCGGCGCACCTCACGCCGACATTCGCCCACCGTGTCGAGGGGGCGTGGTTGTGGTCCGGGCGGCAGGGCGTTGTTGCAGGACTCACCGCGGCACGGTTGTACGGAGCCAAATGGGTTGACGACATCGAGCCGGTCGAATTGGCCTGGACGAACGCTCGGACCCCTGCGGGCATCGTCACCTCGGCGTTCGGTCTTGAAAGGGGGGAGACGGTCGTTCTGGGCCGCATCCCGGTGACGTCCTTGGCGCGCACCGCCTTCGACCTGGCGCGCCGCCCTCCGCTGTGGGGCGCCGTGGCGAGGCTGGACGCCCTCGGCGCAGCGGCGTCCTTCAACTGCGCCGACATGCTGGACATCGCTGCCCGCCATCGCGGAGTTCGTGGAATTCGCCAAATTCCGCGAGTGCTGGTCTTGTACGACGCCGCTTCGGAATCCCCGAAGGAGACCTGGTTGAGGTTGCTCATTATCGAGGCGGGCTTTCCCAAGCCGCAGACTCAGATTCGGGTGCGGGGAGGCAGCGGGACATACTTCCTTGATATGGGCTGGGAGGACCTCAAGATCGCCGTCGAGTACGACGGTGACCAACACCGCACCGACCGCCGCCAGTTCGCCAAGGACATCAAGCGTCTTGAGGAACTCGCCGCACTGGGCTGGATCGTCATCCGAGTTGCGGCGGGATCCCCGCGCGAGGAAATCCAAGCCAGAGTGCGTCGGGCCTGGATAACCCGATCGACTCTGCGCTGAGATCGCGAAATCGACGAGATGGGCGATCTGGACGCAGAGTCGATGCGGCTTGCAAGCGCCCCTAGCTGAGCCGCTCGACGATCATGGCCATGCCCTGCCCGCCACCGACGCACATGGTCTCGACGCCGAAGGTCTTGTCATGCGTCGCCAGGTTGTTCAGCAGGGTGGCGGTGATCCGGGCGCCGGTCATCCCGAACGGGTGGCCCAACGCGATCGCCCCGCCGGAAACATTGAGCTTGTCCTCGTCGATGCCCAGTGCCCGCGCCGAGCCGAGCACCTGCACCGCGAAGGCTTCGTTGATCTCGAACAGGTCGATGTCGGAGACCGACATCTTGGCGTAGCCCAGGGCTTTCTTGACGGCCTCGATCGGGCCCAGGCCCATGATCTCCGGCGAGAGCCCCGAGACGCCGGTGGCCACGATCCGGGCCAGCGGCGTCAGGCCCAACTCCTTGGCCTTGGCATCGGACATGACGACGACGGCGGCAGCCCCGTCGTTGAGCGGACAAGCGTTGCCGGCGGTGATGGTTCCGTCCGGGCGGAACACCGGCTTGAGTTGACTGATCTTGTCGTAGGAGGTGCCCGCGCGGGGACCGTCATCGGTCGAGACGACGGTGCCGTCGGGCAGCGTCACCGGCGTGATCTCGCGTTCGAAGAACCCGCTCTTGATGGCTTCCTCGGCCCGGTTCTGGCTCAGCACGCCCCAGCGGTCCTGGTCCTCCCGGCTGATACCGGTGTATAGCGCGACGTTCTCGGCGGTCTGGCCCATCGCGATGTAGACGTCGGGCAGCAGACCATCCTCGCGCGGGTCGTGCCAGGATGGCGCCCCACCCGCCGTCGCGGCGGTGCGCGCCTCGGCGTCGGCGAACAGCGGGTTATGGGAGTCCGGCCAGCCATCGGAGGTGCCGTGCGGGAAGCGTGACACCGTTTCGACGCCCGCCGAGATGAAAGCCTGCCCCTCACCGGCCTTGATGGCGTGGAATGCCATCCGGGTGGTCTGCAGCGACGACGAGCAGTACCGGTTGACGGTGACGCCGGGCAGGAAGTCATAGCCCAGTTCGACGGCCACCACGCGGGCGATGTTGAAGCCGGCCTCACCGCCGGGCTGGCCACAGCCCAGCATCAGGTCGTCGATGTCGCGCGGGTCCAGGGCGGGCACCTTGTCCAGGGCGGCGCGCACCATCTGCGTCGCCAGGTCGTCGGGGCGCA
>CAISDL010000158.1 GCA_903884065.1 uncultured Actinomycetes bacterium
GCCCGCGCTGGTGGATCTGTATCTGGAACGGATCAGCCGGCTGGACCGGGAGCTGCGCAGCTATCGCGTGGTGATGGCGGGCCGGGCCCGCGAAGAGGCCGCGTCGGCGCAGGATCTGCTCGAAGCCGGCGAACGGCTGCCCCTGCTCGGCGTACCGATTGCGATCAAGGACGACAGCGACGTGGCGGGGGAGTTCACCTGCTACGGCAGCAGCGCCTACGACCTCGAGGCCACCGCCGACGCGACGGTCGTGCGGATGCTGCGGGAGGCCGGTGCGGTGATCCTCGGCAAGACCGCCGTGCCGGAGATGATGCTCTGGCCGTTCACCGAGACCGTCAGCTTCGGCGCCACCCACAACCCGTGGGACACCGCGTACACCCCCGGTGGCAGCAGCGGGGGCAGCGGAGCCGCGGTGGCCGCCGGATTGGCGCCGCTGGCACTCGGCTCCGACGGCGCCGGATCCATCCGCATTCCGGCCAGTTGGTGTGGATTATTCGGCCTCAAGCCGCAGCGCGGGCGGGTGCCGATCGGTGCGGGCGAGGATCCCTGGAACGGCCTGAGCGTCAACGGCCCGTTGAGCCGGACGGTGGAAGACGCCGCGCTGTTCCTCGATGTGACCAATACCAAGAAGGCCCCCCGGGGCGGATTCGTCAAGGCGCTGGCGCGCAAGCCGGCGAAGTTGCGTATCGCCCTGAGTACCAAGCTTCCTCCGACCATGGTCGCCCGCGTCGGTCGTGCGCAGCAGCGGGCACTCGACGGGGTGGAGGGTTTGCTGCGCGAGTTGGGCCACGAGGTGTTCTGGCGCGATCCGGACTACCCGGCCTGGGCGATGTATGGCCACGTCCTTCCCAGGATGTGGCACGGGGTGTACCAGGAAGTGCGCAAACTGCCCTACCCGGAACGACTGGAACCGCGGACCAGGGCCATCGCGCGGATCGGCTCGTTGATCTCGGATCGGCAGATGGAGCGAATCCGCGCCGCGGAGCCCACCCTGGCCGCGCGGGTGCAGTCGATCTTCGACGACTTCGACGTGCTGATCACCCCGGGGGCGGCCACCGGGCCGTCGCGGATCGGCCAGTACCAGCACCGTGGCGGGTTGAGCACGCTGTCGATGGTGGCCTCGCGGGTTCCCTACTTCGCCGTGTTCAACGCCACCGGTCAGCCCGCGGCATCGGTGCCATGGTTTCTCGACGGCGAAAGTCTGCCGGTCTCAGTGCAACTCGTCGGCCGGCCGTCTGACGAGGCGACGCTGTTGGCGCTCAGTGCGCAGATCGAAGCGGCCCGTCCCTGGGCCGACCGGCGACCGCCGGTGTCATGACGTTCGACGTCGAGTTCTCCGGCCTGCTCGACGGGCTGACCGGGGAGGCCCGCGGGCAGCGCGCCGCGTTGATTCCCTGGCTGATGGCCCAGGGCTTCACCGTCGAGGAGATCCGATCGATTCCGGCGCCGATGCTGCTGCCCGCCCGCCGTGCTCTCGGCGATGACGGCCGCTACCTGTCGGCCAGGCAGATCGCCGATCAAGCCGGCTTGGACCTGGACCAGCTGACCCGGTTTCAACGTGCCGTGGGGCTGCCGGACTTCGACGATCCGGACGCAGCGGTGTTCATGCAATCCGATGGCGCCACTGCCGTCCACGTCAAACGGTTTCTGGACTTCGGACTCGAGCCCGACTTGGTGCTGACCATCGTCCGCGTTCTCGCGGATGGGCTGGCCAACGCCGCCCAAGTGATGCGTGCCGCCGTTCTGACCACCGTCGTGCACCCGAGTGCCACGGAATTGGACATTGCGGAGGGCGCGCGGGTTATGGCGGGTTCTTTGGCGCCGCTGCTGGGTCCGATGATCCAGGACATGCTGCTGTTGCAGCTGCGCCATATGGCCGAGATCGAGGCTGTCAACGCCGGCGAGCGCGCCGCCGGCGCACCGTTGCCCGGCGCCCGGATGGTGGGCGCCGCCTTCGCCGACCTCGTCGGGTTCACCCGGCTGGGCGAGGAACTGCCGCCCGAGGACCTCGAGCAACTGGCCAACCGGCTGGCGGGGCTGGCTCGCGAAGTGGTCGTGGCGCCGGTGCGGTTCATCAAGACCATCGGCGACGCCGTGATGTTCGTATCCCCCGACGCCGCGACGCTGCTGGAGGTGCTCCTGGCGTTGCTCGACGCCGCCGCCGACGACGACCTGCTGCCGCGCCTGCGGCTGGGCATGGCGTATGGGTCGGCGGTGAGCAGGGCGGGCGATTGGTTCGGCAGTCCGGTCAACCTGGCCAGCCGGGTGACCTCGGTGGCCCGTCCGGGGGCGGTCCTGGTGGCGGAGTCGGCCCGGGCGGAGATCGGCGACGACGAACGATTCCAGTGGTCGTTCGCAGGCCCCAAACGATTGAAGGGCATCGCCGGGGACGTCGGGCTCTACCGGGCCCGGCGGGCCGAGGAGCCCGAAAAAGCCTGAGCCGCAGGCCGTCAGCGCTTGCGCAGGACGGACCATCCGCCGGCGACCAGTGCCGCGACCAGAAGGACGATGGCCCAGCCCGGGCTGACCAGCCACCAGACGAGTCCGGCGGCGATGAGCACCGGGGACACCGCGACCAAGATCATCGCGGGGTGCTGCCGGACGACGTCGCGGGCGGCGCGGGCGCGCTGAGGGTCGATCTCTTTTCCTGCCATGGGGCCATTATCCAAACCTCCGGCGGTCAACCGGGCCACTTCGCCATGATCGCCCGCAGCGAACATGACCCCATCCGCAATGCAACGGTGTAATCATGTAATCCATGAAGCAGGATCATCGTTCCCACTCCCGCCCCGGGCGACCTGGCGGGTGGCAGCAGGCCGATCAACCCGACGCCACCGATGCCGCCGAATGGTTTGCAGGCCGACTACCCGCTGACTGGTTCAGCGCAGACCCCGTGGTGACTGTCGACCGCGAGGAGATCACCGTGGTGGGCCGGCTTGCCGAGTCGGACGACGCCGAATCGACCGCACGCGCGACCGGGCGGGTCGCCCGGTTCCGCGAGGACACCCGCGGCGAACGCATGCGCATCGCCGACGAAGCGCAGGCCCGCTACGGGCGCACGGTGTCCTGGGGCATCGACACCGGGACGCCGGACGCACCGGAGCGGATCCTCTTCACGCACCTGGCCGTTCCGGTGATGACCAGGCTCAAGCAGCCCGAACGCCGGGTGCTCGACACCCTGGTCGACGCCGGTGTGGCCCGTTCGCGGTCGGATGCGCTGGCGTGGTCGGTTCGGCTGGTGGGCGATCACGCCGAGGAGTGGCTGGGCAAGCTGCGGGCGGCCATGGCGGAGGTCGACGATCTGCGCGCCGAGGGCCCAGGGCGGTAAGGCACCCGTCAGGCCTGGGCCAGCTCCCAGTACGCACCGCGTCGCTCGAGCAGTTCGGCGGGGCTGCCCCGTTCGATGATGCGTCCGCCATCCATGACCACGATCAGGTCGGCGTCACGGATGGTGGAGAGCCGGTGAGCGATGATGAAACTCGTTCGGCCCCTGCGTAGCTCGACCATCGCCTGCTGGACCAGCAACTCGGTCCGGGTGTCCACCGAACTGGTCGCCTCGTCGAGAATCAGCAGTTGGGGCTGAGCCAGGAACGCCCGCGCGATGGTGATCAACTGCTTCTCCCCGGCGCTGATGTTGCCGCCGTCGTCGCTGACGCGTGTCTCATACCCGTCGGGCAGCGAACGTACGAACCGGTCGACGTAGGCCGCGCGGGCCGCCTCGACGATCTCCTCATCGGTGGCATCCGGCCTGCCGAAGGCGATGTTCTCGGCGATGGTGCCGGCGAACAGCCAGGTGTCCTGCAGCACCATGCCCATTCGCGAGCGCAGCGACTGCCGACTCACCGCGGTGATGTCCCGACCGTCGATCAGAATGCGGCCGGAGTCGACGTCGTAGAACCGCATCAACAGGTTGACCAGCGTGGTCTTGCCCGCACCGGTGGGGCCGACGATCGCGACCGTGCTGCCGGGCTCGGCCACCAGGGAGAGATCGTCGATCACCGGCGGCCCGGGCCGGTAGGCGAAGCGCACGTTCTCGAACTCCACCCGGCCGGAATCCGGCGGCAATTTCCCTGCGGGGGAGGGGATCTCCTCGGGCTCATCGAGAAAGTCGAAGACCCGCTCCGCGCTGGCCATGCCGGACTGCAGCGTGTTGTACATCCCGGCGAACTGGGTGAGCGGCTGATTGAACTGCCGGACGTACTGGATGAACGCCTGGACGCTGCCCAGGGTCAGCTGTCCGGTCGCCACCCGATAGCCACCGACCACCGCGACGGCGACGTAGCTGAGGTTTCCGATGAGCATGCTTGCCGGAGCCACCAGTCCGGAGAAGAACTGGGCACCGAACCCTGCGTGATAGACGTCGGCGTTCAACGCATCGAACTTCTCGTTCGCCGACGCGCGGTGGCCGAAGGTCCGCACCACCGTGAAGCCGCTGTAGGTCTCCTCGATGTGGGCGTTGAGGCGGCCGGTGTTCGTCCACTGGGCGACGAACAAGGTCCGTGAGCGCCGGGTGATAGCCCGAATCGCCAACAGCGACAACGGCACCACGGCGACTGTGATCAGCGCGAGCAGCGGCGAGACGACGACCATCATCGCCAATACCGCGACGACGGTGAGTACGCCGGTCACCAGCTGGCTGACCGTCACCGACACCGATGTCTGAATGTTGTCGACGTCGTTGGTGACCCGGCTGAGCAGTTCTCCGCGCTGGCGGGCGTCGAAGTAGGACAGTGGAAGCCGGTGGATCTTCGCCTCGACATCGGCGCGCAGTGTGGTGATGGTCCGCTGGACGATGACGTTGAGGAGCCGGGCCTGACCCCAGATGAGGCCCGCGGCAATCACATACAGCGCCAGGGCGAGCAGCAGTGTGTTGCCCACCGCGGCGAAGTCGACGCCGCGGCCGGGTGTGACGTTCATCCTCGAGAGCATGTCGGCGAAGGTGTTGTCGCCACGTGCCCGGGCTTGCGCGACGGCCTGCGCCTTGGTGATGCCGGCGGGCAACCGACGGCCGATGGCGCCGTCGAACAGAAGGTCGGTCGCGTGGCCGAGAACCCGGGGACCGATCACCGA
>CAISDL010000159.1 GCA_903884065.1 uncultured Actinomycetes bacterium
ACCACCCGCAGATCGGCGCCGCCCTCGAGCAGGTGCGTGGCTGCACTGTGCCGCAGACCGTGCGGCCCGATGTCGGGAGCTCCGGGGACGGCTCCGACGGTCTGGTGCACCACCGTGCGGGCCTGCCGCGGATCGATTCTGCGTCCGCGCGGGCCCAGCAGCAGCGCCGGACCGGAGTCCGCAACCACCAGATGGGGCCGGCCGTCGGTCAGCCAATCGGTGAAAGCCGTCAGCGCGGGACGCCCGAACGGCACGGTGCGCTGCTTGTTGCCCTTGCCGAGGACACGAAGCAGCCGACGGCCGGTGTCGACGTCGTCGATGTCCAGGCCGCAGAGCTCGCTGACGCGAATACCGCTGGCGTACAACAGTTCCACGATGAGCCGGTCGCGCAGGGCAAGCGGATCACGCTGCTGGGCGCCGAGGTCGGCAGCGGCCATCGCCGCCAGGGCCTGGTCCTGACGCAAGACCGCCGGAAGGGTGCGGCGGGCCTTGGGAATCTGCAGCCGGGTGGCCGGGTCGGCGGCGAGCACGCCGCGGCGGGTCGCCCAGGCCGTGAAGGTCTTGACCGCCGAGGTCCGCCGGGCCAGGGTGGTCCGCGCTGCGCCGGCGCCGGCCTGCGCCGCCAGCCACGACCGCAGCAACGGCAGGCTCAGCGCCTCCAGGCCTGCTCCCGGGGCCCGCTCGTCGAGGAAACCGAACAACGAGCGCAGATCGGTCAGATAGGCACGACGGGTGTGGTCGGAGCGGCCGCGTTCCAGCGCGAGATGCTCGGCGTACTCCTCGAGGATCGCCGAGTATCGGTCCGATTCGTCCATTCCCCCACGGTGGCAGACGGCGGGGACGGCGGGACCCATCCGGCGGGCGTGTCGGCCGCCGGACTCACAACGCGAACTGGTCCTCCACCAGTCCCAGCCACACCTGCGCGGCGTCCATCGCGACCTTCTCACTGATGAAGGCGTGCTGGGTGCCGGTGTAGATGTCGCGAAAGGCGCGCTCGAGACGGGAGCCCTCCCGGATCGAGGTGGTGCCGGCCGCCAGATGGGCCCATTGCGCGCACTCCCGCGCAACGTCGGTGGCGTAGACCGCCGCCGCCCGCAGATCGGCTCGATTCGCCGGCGTCAGTCCTTCAGCGGCGGCGGCAGTCTCGGCGTCGCCGAACACGTCGAGAATCAACAGACGGGCCGCCCGCCAGGCGCAGACGTGGTGGGCCAGGTCTTTCTGGAAGGTGGGGCGGCTGGCCAGTGACGCCATGTCGCTCATCCGGTACTTGGTGGCCGCCAGGTCCTGCACGTCGTCGAGCATGCTCTTGGCGACGCCGAGCGCCCAGGCCGCGTGACCGGCGGCGGTGACGGCCATCAGGCCCATCCGGGCAACCGGCGAACCGCCGCGAAGCGGCTCGCGGGTGAACAGTTCGAACGTCCGGTGCGCGGGCACGAAGACGTCCGCGACGTTGTAGTCGTAGGAGCCGGTGCCCTTGAGGCCCTGGACGTGCCAGCCGTCGGTGAAGGTGACCTCCTCGCGCGGCAGCAGGGCGACCATCATGACCGGCATGCCGTTGTCCATCATCCGCGGCAGGCCGTCCTGCATCGGCATGAACCCGGCGGCCACGTACTGCGAGTGACCGGTACCGGATCCGAAACTCCAGGAGCCGGTCAGCCGGTAGCCACCGTCGACCTCCACACCCTGACCGAGCGGGGCGAACTGACCACCCATCGTCACGTGGTTGTCGTTGGCGGTGAACACCTCGGCGAATCCCGCCTCCGGCAGGTAACAGGCCGCGGCGAACGCCGACGGGAAGTTGGCGATCCCGATCCAGCCGAAAGAGCCGTCCTGCCAAGCCATCTCGATCCAGGTGTCGATCATCTCCGCGAAATCCGGTTCGAGACCGCCGGCCTCGCGCGGGTTGAACGCCGTCATCAGCCCACTGGACCACAGCGCATCCACGATCGGCGCGGACATGGTCCGCAACCGTTCGGACTCGGCGGCCTCCGCTCCCACCAGTGCCCGCAGTCCGCGGGCCCGGTCGCACACGCCGGTGTCAACAACGCTGGATGTCATCGGTGTCTCCTTCTGCTCACGGGCCTGCCAGGCCCATCATGTCCGTGACCCCGTGGTCACGGCCGGCCGGGTAGCCGCCGTCGGCATCGAGCAGATGCACGGGCCCGCCTCCGGGCACGCCGGCCGAATGCACCACGCCGGCAAGCCTTCCCGGCGCCGCAGCGAACACGAGTGGCACCGCGTTCTCGTCGGTCACATCAGCGATACTCGCACAGTCCACGAAGTCCTGCGGGCCGGTTACCGGTCCCGCCAACCGTTCACCGGCAGCCGGAACTTGCGGACCAATCGGTCGGTGAAGGGTGCGCTGTCCAGGCGAACCCACTTGATCGGCGTCTCGCATCTGGTGACCTCAAGCCGCGCGCCGGCGGGAACCACGACATCGCGTCGTCCATCGCACAACGCCAGTGCGTCGGGGCCATCGGCGTCCACTTCGACCGATATCACCGCCCGGGGGTTGGTGACCAGCGGTCGGGCGAACAACGCATGGCCGTTGTTGGGCACCACGATGATCGCCTCCAGATCCGGCCACACAACCGGGCCGCCCGCCGAGAACGCGTAGGCCGTGGAACCGGTCGGACTGGAGATCACCACTCCGTCGCAACCGAACGCCGACACGGACCTCTGGTCGATCGCAATGACGACGCCGAGCACACCCTGGTGGCCGCTCCGCTCCAGGCTCGCCTCGTTGAGCGCCCAGCCTCGGTAGATCACCTCATCGCCGACGGCGACGGTAACGTTGAGAGCCATCCGGTGCTCGATGAGGTAATCGCGGTCGACCACACTCTGCAGAATCGTGTCGATGGCTTCTGCTTCGGCCTCGGCGAGGAACCCGATGCGTCCGAGATTGACTCCAAGGATGGGGATTTCAGCGTTGCGGGCCAGTTCGGCGGCCCGCAGGAACGTGCCGTCGCCCCCCAGGACGAGGACCAACTCGCAGCCCGCGGTGATGTCGACCTGTTCCGCGGCCGCTGTGGCGTCAATAGCTTCCGTCGAGACTGTTCGTAGTTCAATGCCGCTGTCGCACAGCGACCTCCCAACCCGGACGGCGGTTTCGTTGGCTTCCGACCGGCCGGGGTGGACGACCAGCAGCACCGTTCTGGTCACGGCCTGGCTCCGCGCGCCGGGCACACCCGCCGTCTGGAGACGTCCGCTGTTATGTCATCGACCATCGGCCAGACGATACGTGGTGAATGCGATACTGCGGGCGTGAAAGGATACGACATCATCGGTGATGTTCACGGCTGCGACGAGGACTTGGAGGAACGCCTGCAGTCGCTGGGCTATCGACCCGACGCGACGGGCACCTACCGTCATCCCGATCGCCAGGCGGTCTACGCCGGGGACCTCATCGACCGCGGTGCGGGTCACCGACGGGTGCTGCAGATCGTCAAGGCCATGGTCGACGGCGGAAGCGCTCGGATCGTGATGGGAAACCACGAGTTCAACGCCATCGCCTGGGGTACCGAACACCCCGAACGACCGGGGGAGTTCCTGCGACCACGCAACCGCGAGAACCTCGAGCAGCACGCCGAGTTCCTCGAGCAGCTGACCCCGGAGGAGCAGAACTACTACCGGGAGTGGTTCAAGACCATCCCGCTGTGGCTGGACCTCGGCGGGGTCCGGGTGGTGCACGCGTGCTGGCA
>CAISDL010000160.1 GCA_903884065.1 uncultured Actinomycetes bacterium
ACGATGGCGGCCCGCGCCATCTGCTCGGGGGCGATGCCGTAGTTGGCGGCGGCCTCGGACAGGATCGGCAGCACGCCGAAATAGAAGGCGTCGTTGCTCATGAAGAAGGTCAACGGCATGCTCAGCAGGCCGGTGATGACCGCGAACCAGTGACCGACTCCGGGCGGCACCACGCCGACGATCGCGTGGGCCATCGCAGCGACCATGCCGGTGCCCTCCAAAACACCGACGAGCACCGCCGCGGCGAAGACCATCGCGACCACCGACACGATCGACGCGCCGTGCGCCTTGATCCGCTCCGACTGGTCGATATGGTCGGGAAAATTAACCACGATCGCGATTGCCGCGGCGCCCATGAACAGCAACGGCAGCGGGAGGACATCGAAGACCAGCAGCACCAGCAGGGTGACCGTGAGGGCCAGATTGAACCAGATGAGCCGGGGGCGCAGTGTGTCCCGCCGCGGGTCCAGGCCCGTCACCATATCGGGGTTGCGCTCCTCGTAGTCCAGCTCGGCCTCCGCCGAGCCGCCCGGGTGTGCCGGAACGATCCCCGGTCCGTCACCGCCCCCGGTGCCCACCCCGACAGCCTGCAGCCGACGACTTTCCGCGCGACCCATGAGGACGGCGAACAACAGCACCACCCCGATCGCCGCGATCATGCCGGGCACCATCGGAAGAAACAGATCGTTGGGAGGCACCTTGAGGACGGTCGCCGCCCGCACGGTTGGGCCGCCCCAAGGGACGATGTTTAGCACCCCGTTGGCCAGGCAGGCCACGGTGGCTAGCACGACGGGGCTCACGCCCAGCTTCAGGTAGACGGGCAGCAGCGCCGAGACGGTGATGATGAAGGTGGTGGAGCCGTCACCGTCGAGTGACACCATGCCCGCCAGCACTGCCGTGCCCACGGCCAACCTGACCGGGCTGTTGCCGACCGCACGCAGGATCAACCGGACCAGGGGATCGAACAAGCCCACGTCGATCATCAGTCCGAAGTAGATGATCGCAAAAAAGAGCAACGCCGCGGTGGGTGCGAAACTCTTGATTGATTCCATGATCGCTGCGGCGACTCCGCCGTCGGCCAGAACCGCCGCACCGCTTGCCACAGCGACCACCGCGAAGAGGGCGGGCACCAGAATCAAGGCGACGACCGGTGTGACGCGCCGACTCAAGATCAAATACATGAAGGTCGCGATCATCGCGAAGCCCAGACCCACGATCATCGCCCCGTACCTCCACTCGACGAAACAGGCCCGTTGAGCGGCGCTCTCGGCGCTTGTCAAGGTAGACCGGCCGACCTTAGCGGCGGGACATAACCATCGAAGAGGCGCAAAATTTGGCGCCGCGGCCGACGGCGAATGCCCGGTCCGTCGGACCCGGTAATCGGGGTGAACGCTCCAAAGGCGTTGGAGCTGCTCAACCTGCTGTGGCGGCTGGTGTCGGCGACTGATACGAAGCGCGTATTGAAGGAGATGGCCGAGGGCGGATTGGCAGGAGGCGCGCTTTACGACGGGCTCGTCGGTGCGACCGCACGCCAGCACAAGCTGTCACTTGTTTCTTGCGACCGGCGGGCCGAGC
>CAISDL010000161.1 GCA_903884065.1 uncultured Actinomycetes bacterium
CTGTTCGCGGTCGGTGTCGGCGCGGCCGAAGCGCCCGGTTCCCCGAGTCCTGCGTCGCGTGCCGCCAGGCCTCCCACCGCCGACCAGTCGAGAGTCTCGCCGCCCTCGGCCATCAGGCGGAGAAGCCTGTCCCGCAGGAGGCCCGCTACGGGCAACGGCACCCGGAGTTCTTCGGCGGCGGCGAGCACCAGTCCGATGTCCTTGTGCCCCAGCGGGGTAGGGAATCCTGCCGGGACGAACTGCTCGGTTGCGATCATGGCGCCGTAGGTCTTGTACACCGGCGCTGAGAAGAGCGTCGAGGTCAAGACGTTGAGAAACTCGCTCCTGTCCACACCGCCCTTACCGGCCAGGGCCATCGCCTCGCCGAGGGACTCGATGACCGAACCGATCAGAAAGTTGCCGCTCAGCTTGACCAAGTTGGCACCCTTGGCTTGCTCGGAGACGACGAACGTGCGCTGACCGATTGCGTCCAGCAGGGGACGCGCGATCTCGACCGCGGTGGGTGGTCCGGCAGCAACGACGAACAGGTTCCCGGCCGCAGCCGCGTCGGGCCGTCCGAAGACCGGCGCGGAAACCAGGTGTTGTCCTGCCGCGGCGTGGGCGTCGGTAAGGCGTTGCGCCATGGCGAAACTGATCGTGCTCGACGACACGTGCACCGTACCTTCGGCGGCCGACTCGACGATGCCGCCGTCGCCAAACGTGACCGCCGCTACCGCCGCGTCGTCGGCGAGCATGCTGACCACCACATCGGCGGCGCACGCCTCGGCAACGCTGCGTGCGGGCCGGGCTCCCCGCGCGACCAAGGTGTCAACCTTGGGCTGCGACCGGTTGTAGACGGTCACATCGAAGCCGGCCTTCACCAGATTCGCGGCCATCGCCGCACCCATGTTTCCCAGACCTATGAATCCCACCCGCACGGCAGTCAGTATGGCACTCAGACAGCAGCTTCGGCTGCCAGTGGCGGCCCACTGGCGGAGTAGCGGTAAATGCGCTGCCTGAGAGTGTCACCGCCCAGGCACAGTTGTCCGCTCTTCGGAGCGAGTTGTGGCTTCCCCGTCAGAGTTGTTGTTTGACAACGACTTATACCGTCAAACAGCAATGCACCTCGACAACTACGACTGTAGGTTCCGCTTCCTCGTGGCGAAGGACGCGGCCTCTCAACACCGGATCTCCGGTTTTGCCGGAAGCGGCGCGAGCGCCAGTCGACGTAGGGCTCAGGCCCTTAAGCACTTCGTACTGAAAGCCCTCTGGAAGGTTTCCACTTAATCAGTTGCCGTTTTTAGTGATCAATTGCCGTTTTTAGTGCCTTGCATCGGGATCGCCCTTGACGGCTCCCGCAGTCGACGCAGCGAAGGTCGCGCCGACTGCGGGAGCGCCGCTGGGCGCCACCGAGTCGCCAAGCTGCTCGACAAAACCGGACACGAGCTCCCACCAACGTCGTCGGACGTTCCCTTTTTCACCAGAAACCGTTGCCGTATCGTTCTGCCGCGAAGTGCCCTGGCCCGTTTACCCAACAGAGAGGCATCGCATGAAGATCGCGATCGGCTCCGACCACGCAGGCTTCCACCTCAAGGAGGCCTTGCGCCACTGGCTGGAAACCGAAGGCCACGAGGTTACCGATTGCGGAACCTACAGCGACGAGCGCACCGACTACCCCATCTACGGTAAGGCCGTGGCCGATCGGGTCGGAACAGAGACCGTCGATTTCGGCGTCCTGGTGTGCGGCGGCGGGCAAGGCGTCTGCATGTCGGCCAACAAGGTTCATGGAGTTCGGGCAGCAGTGATCCGGACCGATTTCGACGCGACATCCACCCGGGCGCACAACAACGCCAATATCGCGTGCTTCGGCGAGCGGGTCACCGAGCCCGAACTGGCCATAGCCAACCTCAAGCTGTTTCTGGATACCCCGTTCGACGGCGGCTACCACGCACAGCGTGTCGCGCTCATCGGCCGGATCGAAAACGGAGAGGCCCTGCCGGTACCCGGTTGCTGAGCGGTCACGGCGGGCGTCCTTGGCGCCCAGGTGGCCGAGGGCAGGCTGGACCGGCCTGGAACTGCGCCCACCGACAATTCCTAAACCGCAGTTCGACCACCAACCGAACATCGGGTCAGTCCTTTTTCAGGTCGAAGTAGTTAGGCTTCGCCCCGTGACGCAGGCCTCCCCGGCAACTCTCGATAAGGACGCTGCGGCGCCCATCGAGATTCGCAGTCTGAAGGTGCATCGCAATGCGATGCTCCTGTTCGCCGTGCTGGGCTTCGTTGCGTACGGCATCTCGGGAGTGGCTGCGACGCAATTGGACGGCGTGATCTCGCTGATCAACTTCGGAGCGGCGATCATCGCGGGAAGGCTGGTTCTGGTGGCCAATGAGCCACCTACCCCGCAGGACCCTTACGGCCGACTGGCCTTGGAGAACCTCTACGTTCTGTTCCGTTCGCTGATGCTCTTGGCAGTGGTTGGCGTCGCCGTCATCACCAATGGCACCAAAGTCGTCACCTACCTGGTTGAGCGCGAGGCAGAGGAACCGCACTTCGGCATCGCGGCGGCCTACACCGGCTTCGTCGCCGTCGGCAGTCTTCTGCTGTCCTGGAACCACCGCCGCAACAACGCCAGGATCCAGAACAGTTCCAAACTGCTCAAGGTGGAGGGGAACGCGGCACTGATGGAAGGGGTGATCTCGGCCGGCATCTGCTTCTCGTTGCTGCTGATCACCGTTCTTCCGAACGGGACGGCGATCACCAGCGAGTCGTTCAACATCAAGGCGATTGCGGACAGCCTCATCGTGTTGATTTTGTGCGCGCTGTTGTTCCGTGAACCACTCCATGAGGCCAGGGCCGAATTCAGTCGTCTATCCGGGCGGCGCACCGACGGTGACCTCGACCTCCTGGTTCGCGACACGCTCAACACCATCATCGACGAGTACGCCGACTCCAACGATTTCGAACTGGTCGATGTGATGACGGTTCGCCGCGGCAAGTTCAGCGAGATCGATCTTCGGGTGAGCTATTCGGGGGTGTTGGGAGTAGCCGAACTCGATGCCATCCGTTCGGACACCCTGGCCGAACTCCAACAGCGCATCGGTCCTGTACGCCTCTTCGTGATCTTCACGCGGCATCTCATCCATGAGCCCCCCACCCACGACTAGGTCGGCAAGCAAGGCGCGGCGACCGCAGACCTGGCGCGCACCATCACCTGGACCGGCACCGACGAGCAGAAGAAGACCCTCAAGAAGGCGCGGGCCTCACAAAAAGCTGTAGGTTCTCAAATTCCGCGTTATCTTGTAGGCATTTAACCTGCGGTGACGCGAGTTGTATCACGACGTGACATCGTGCTTTCGTCTCAAATTCGTTGTCATTTCCTCAGATCGGGCTCACTGAGGTTCATTGTGTGGTGATGGACCGCCAACAATCGAGGAATCCTGGCCACCCGTTGTAATCGGCGCGGTGATCGTGCATCAAGTCGTCAACGCGGCGTCCGCGACAGCAGCTCATACTCGAC
>CAISDL010000162.1 GCA_903884065.1 uncultured Actinomycetes bacterium
CGCGGAGACCAGCTGTTCGTAGCCGATCAGTGTGGTGACGGTCGTCGCGTCGGCGGCGCGGCTCAAGGCGCAGGACAGTACGACCGTCTCGTCGGCGCGCCAGACACCCGGTACGGCGGCCACGCCGCGCACGTGTTTCGCACTCTCGCCCGCCGCCGCCAGGCCGGGCCACCGATCATCCGACCAGATGTCCGGGCTCAGCACCGGAACCTGGTACTCGACCGCGTCGGCTACCGGGCCCTCACCGTCCGGCCCTGCAAGACAATCGAGTCCGACGCCCTGTGTGGCCAGCACTGCGGCGTCGCCGCCTTTGGCATACAGGGCGACGGCGAGTCCGACGGAGTCGGGAAGGTCACGCCGAACGCGCTCGAGGATGCGGTCGAACAGCTCGTTCCCCGAGCCGTTTCGGCGTGGGTGGAACACCGGGGCGGGCACGGGGCGCTCAGTCCTTTCTGACCACGGTCGCCACCCGGTCCAGCCCGGATATTCCGAGCAGGGTCACGATGCTCCCGGTCGGCCTGACGATCATGGTGAGCTGAGCGTCGGCGGCGACGGCGAACAGCGCGCGAACGGCGGCACTGTCACAGTAGCTGACATCGGTGAGGTCGACGGTGAGTGCGGGAGATCCGTTGCGTGCCTTACTCATCGCCGATTCGAACTCGTCGACGTTGGCGAGGTCGATGTCGCCGGATACCGCGAGCACCGGCGACTGATCGCCGGAGGCGACCGTGGTGAACCGTGCCTGTGTCATGGGACCTCCTTGAGCATCGCGACGGTGGTGCCGTCGGGTGTGCTGGTCAACTCGACCGAGTCGACGAGAGCGTTCATCAGTTGCATGCCATGGCCCCGGTAGCCCTGCGGGACCGTGGCCGGCTTCCATCTCCCGTCGTCGGAAACGGTCAGCTGCAGCATGTCTCCGTTGAGCGCGGCACTGATGGTCAGACGCACCTGGTGGTCGGCGCCGACCACGGAGTGCTCGGTGGCGTTGGCAGTAGCCTCACCGACCGCGAGCAGCACATCGGCGCACGACTCGGAGTCCAGACCCGCCTCGGCCAACCACGCACGCAGGCGCTCGCGGCTGACCGCCAGATTGGCCGGCGCCGCCGAGACGGTGATGGCCATCGGGTCGGGAGGATGCCGGTACAGGACCGCGGCGATGCCACGTGTTGCGTCGGTGCCCGCAACCACCACGTCTGCCAGCCTCTCGGGATGCAACGCAGCGCCGTTGCCGAGCAGGGCCGCTGCCCCGGCGATGGGCGCGGTGGACAACAGCACCGTCGCGCCGGGGGCCAGGTCGCAGACCACCAGTCGCCCGTTGCGCTGAGCGGTGGTCGGGCCGTCCGGGAGGAGGACGGCGGCCGCGCCTCCACGGGTGCTGTAGGCGAGGGTCGTCGGGCCGATCACCGCGCCGACCGCTGACACCGGGAGCCCGTCCACCGGGTCGAGACTCGACACCGGGTCGGCGGTGCGCCGCAGCGCCTCTCGGACCTCCGAGCGCACCCGGTCGGCGAGGGCCGGTTCGGCGCAGGAGCCCAGGACGACGCCTTTGCGCCCGCAGGTCAGCGACACGACATCGACCCAGGACCCGGGAGCGGCGGCGGGGGACAGGCGGAAAGCGAAGCCGCGGGGGGGCACGAGAACACCTGTCTCGGAGTTCGGCGGCTCGTCCACGTTTCGGTTCCCCCATAGACTTCTTTCGGCGAAGCGTATCAATGCGAGCGAGGTCGGCGGGGTAAGCGGCTAGGCTTCCTCGCAGTGCCACCCGGGCACTGCCGACCATGAACCGAGGGTGGGAGATGTTCCGCGAACTCGTGATCGCCACAGCCGTCATCGGCGGAGCGTTGGGGGCAGCGCCCCCTGCCATCGCCGACGGGACCCAGACGACCTATCCCGGCGACGTACCGGGGCTCACCTACGACGCCCACCTGAGTGCGCCGTGCTACCGGTGGGATCGCTTCATCTTCGGCCGCGGGCCCGGTGGGCAAGCCATGGCCTGCCACTTCATCCCGAACCTCTCCTACACGGGAATGGACCGGCCGCCCGAGGGAACCGGCTTCTGGGTGATCTCACCGCGGCTGTACGGCGTGCAGGAGGTGGGTGCTCCGTGTCCGGGTTCGCAGGCGGCGGCGCAGTCTCCGGACGGCTTGCCGATGCGATGCCTTGGGGATCGTGGCTGGCAGCCCGGCTACCTCAAGGTCGGCGACTGGGGCAACGGCAGTTCGTTCGTACCGGCCGGCTGACCTCAGACCGCCGCGGCGGCCTCGTTGAGCTCGTTGAGACGGTTGGTCGCCTCCAGGTACTCCTGGACCCACCGCTCGATCACCGTCGCGCTCTTCTCGACCTTGGTGAACTGACCGACGACCTGTCCGACGGGGTTGAACGCGACGTCCACCGTCTCGTTGGGGTACTTGTTGGTCGCTGCGACAGCCATGCCGGACACCATGTACTGCAACGGCATCCCCAACGGTTCGGGATTGCCCGGCGTTTCCCATGCCTGGGTCCACTCGTTGCGCAGCATGCGACACGGCTTTCCGGTGAAGGAGCGGCTGCGGACCGTGTCGCGGCTACTGGCCTTCACATAGGCGGCCTGCTGAACAGGGGTGTTGTGGGCCTCTTCGACCATGAGCCACTGCGATCCCGACCAGGTGCCCTGGCAGCCCAGCGCCAGCGCGGCAGCGATCTGCTCACCACTGCCGATGCCCCCGGCGGCGAGAACCGGCCTGGGCGCCACCGCCCTGACCGCCTGGGGCCAGAGCACGATCGAGCCGACGTCGCCGCAGTGCCCGCCGCCCTCGCCGCCCTGGGCGATGATGATGTCGACGTCGGCTTGGGCGTGCTTGATGGCCTGGGCCGGCGAACCGCAGAGTGCGGCGACCTTGCGCCCGGACTCGTGAATGTGCTTGATCATCTCGACCGGCGGGGTGCCCAACGCGTTGGCGATCAGCGTGACCTTCGGGTGTCTGAGCGCCACCTCCACCTGTGGGGTGGCGGTGGCCTCGGTCCAGCCGAGCAACTGCAGGGCGTTGGAGTCGGCGTCGCCGGTCGGAACGCCGTGGTCGGCGAGGATCTTCTTGGCGAAGTCGAGATGCTGCTGGGGGACCAGCTTCTTCAGCATCTCGGCGAGTTCCTCGCCAGGCATGTCGGAGTTCATGCCTTCGTACTTGTTGGGGATCACGATGTCGACGCCGTACGGATGGTCGCCGATGTGATCATCGATCCACGCGCATTCGATCTCGAGCTGTTCGGGGGTGAAGCCCACCGCACCCAACACACCGAATCCGCCCGCCTTGCTGACCGCGACCACAACGTCGCGGCAGTGCGTGAAGGCGAAGATCGGGAACTCGATGCCGAGTTCGTCGCAAAGGGGTGTGTGCATGGCGGGCTCCTGGGGAAAGGCAAAACTGGAACGCGTTCTAGTTTAGCCCCTCGGCTCTCCAACAGCCAGAGGATCAGGAATGCGCAGGCACAGGCCGTCACCCATCAACCCTCTCTCACAGGAGTAACGTCGGGGTATGCGCTCAACGTCGAGCGTGGGAGTTGAGGAGGTCTCGGCAATGCCCACTCTGCAGGCGACTCTCCGCAGGACGACCTTGGCCGCGCTGAGCGCTGCCGCGCTGGTGGCGGCGGTTCTCGCCGTGGCGCCGATGGCAGCGGCCGCTCCGGACCAGGTCCCGTCGGCTCCTTGCTACAACGGGATCGCTCCGTTCAATCCGTACATCGACAACTGCGCCATTCCGAATCGGCCGCCCCGTGTGCTGGGGTCGGCGCCGGACCAGACCGCGATTCTCAACTGCAATGTTGGCGGCAGGGCCTGGCGAGCCGTGTGTTTGTCGCAGTTCGTCAACGGCGGGCCGTTCCCCGGGATCTCGATCGGTATCGGATAGCCGTCACCGGCACTCGTACAGCGCCACCTCGGATACCAGCGGAAGGTCCAGGGTGGTAAGGATCCCGGGCGGGGCGGCGACCACTGCCGGGATCGCATTGACGATGCGGGCGGCGGCCCCGGCGATGGCGGCGTGATTGTGGTCGCCGCGCCGGCTTGTCGGACAAATGTCGACGGCGTAGGACGGTTCGCCGGTGATCTCCACACGGTAGGACCCACCGGGCTGAGCCGGCTGAGCCCAGTCCGGCCGTAGATCGCCCCGAAGACGGGTGACGTGCTCGACGACGATGGCCGGGTGGCCGGCGACGAGGCCGTTGATCTGGAAACGCACGGCGGCGACGCCGCCCGCCGGGATGTGGCCGGCGGCGATGTCGAAGGCCTCGGGCGCAGGTTCGCGCTCGTAGTTTTCGGTGATGGCGTCCAGGGAGATGTTCAGACCGGCCGCGAGCTGGCGCAGCGCCGAGCCCCAGGCGATCGATAGCACGCCGGGCTGGAACAGGATCGGCACCTCGTCGAGCGGCTTGCCGAAACCCATCACGTCGAACATGACGATGGCACCGTCGTAGGTGGCGTAGTCGGCGATCTCCATACACCGCACCTGCTCGATGCTTCGGCAGGTGCTCGCGAAGGCCAGCGGGATCAGATCGGTGATGAAACCGGGGTCGACACCGTTGACGTAGACGCTCGAATCACCCAGGCGCGCAGCGTCTTCGATCGGAGTGATGAACTGGTCGGGGATGACCTGCCAGGGGAACTGCAGCACCCCGGGGGCGGAGCCGACCACGTTGACCCCGGCGGCCAGAATGCGGCGGACGTCGTCCATCGCCTGCGGCATCCGGGTGTCGCCCATGGCGCAGTACACCGCGCATTCCGGTTCGGTCGCCAGCAGTGCGTCGAGTTCGTCGGTGGCAGTCACACCTGTGGTGATGTTCAGCCCGGCCAGCTCGCCGGCATCCTTTCCGATCTTGGCCGGGGTGGACACGCACAGCCCGGTGAGTTCGAAGGCCGGGTTCTCGATAAGTTCGGCCAGGGCGAGCCGGCCGACGTTTCCGGTTCCGATGTGGACGACGCGAATGGCCATGACCACAGTATGCGCAGCCGCGGCAAAAACTGGAACAGGTTCTAGTAGCGTGACGGCCCATGGGACGCGTAGATGACAAAGTCGCACTGATCACCGGCGGCGCCGGGGCCAAGGGCATGGGTGCCGCCAGCGCGCGGATGCTCCTCGCCGAGGGCGCCAAAGTCGTGATCGGCGACATCCTCGACGACGAAGGCGCCGCGCTGGTGGCCGAACTGGGCGACGCCGCCCGCTACGTGCACCTCGACGTGACCAGCGCCGAGGATTGGAAGGCTGCCGTGGACACCGCGGTGCAGACCTTCGGCACGCTCAACGTTCTGGTGAACAACGCCGGCATCGTCCAGGTCGCCCCGCTGAAGACCGCGGACATCACCCGCTGGCAGAAAGTGCTCGACGTCAACCTCACGGGTGCGATGCGGGGTATCCAGGCGGTGATCGACCCGATGGTCGCCGCCGGCGGCGGTTCGATCATCAACATCTCCTCGATCGAGGGGATGCGCGGCGCCGCCTGGGCGCACAGCTACGTCGCCTCCAAATGGGGGCTGCGCGGATTGACCAAATCGGCGGCCCTGGAGCTGGCACCGGAGAAGATCCGCGTCAACTCGGTGCACCCGGGTTTCATCCGGACCCGGATGACCAAGCACCTCCCGGACGACATCGTGTCGGCGCCGATGGGCCGTGCCGGAACGCCCGAGGAGGTCGCCACCTTCGTGCTCTTCCTGGCCAGTGACGAATCGTCGTTCTCGACCGGTTCGGAGTTCGTGGTCGACGGCGGGCTGATCACCGACGTGCCGCACCGCGCGGTCTGAGGTCAGCGGCGGCCGCGTCCGCGCAGCGCCAACGCACTGAACGCCGAACCCAGTGCGGCCCGGCCCAGGGCCGGCAGATGCGCCAGGGCGTCCGCGGCGCCAGCCTGGCCCGGCACCGTCACCCGTAGCACCGGCCATTCTCGGTCCGCGGCCAGCGCGGTCAGCCTTGGCCGCGGATTGACCGGACGCGGGTGGCCCACCAGTTTCATCAGCGCGGCATCCTCGTCGCCGTCGGCGTAGAAGTAGCTCTGCTCTAATGCCACCCCCTGCTCGGCGCAAAAGCGTTGCACCGCAGCCGCTTTCTGATGGCCCCACACGATCGGCCGGTTGATGCGGCCGGTCAGCAGACCGTCGTCGTCGAGTTCGAAGGTGTTGCACACCACATGGGGGATTCCGAGCGCACGGGCAACCGGTGCCGCGTGGATGGTCAGTGCCGAGGAACTGAGCACCAGGGTATGGCCGCGTTCCCGGTGGGCTTCGACGATCTGGCGCATGAACGGATAGACCTTCGTGGACACCTGCTCGGCGTACAACCGCTCGCCGATCTCGTCGAGTTCGCGCAGCGACTCCCCACGCAGATAGCCGGTGGCGCGCACCAGCAGTCGCTCGAACTGCATGCGCCCCAGCTTGTAGCGCAGGGAAGCCTCCACGACGCCGAGCACCTCGCCGATACGGGCCTGACCGCGGCGGATCCGGTCGCTGGCGTGCGCGACGGCGGTGAAGCCCGACACCAGCGTCCCGTCGCAGTCGAAGAACGCTCCGACCGAGGGCCCGGACGGGCTCGTCGCTATCTGCTCCAGCGGTTCCGGGGGACTCACGGGTTCAGCCGGCGGGTTGCCGCCGCCTCCAGTTCATCCTCGTACGCGCCCTCGTCGCGGCCCAGTGCGATGGTGGCGGCGGTCATCGCCGCCACCGCGATGCCCAGCGCGATCGCGCTGGTGGTGTTGACCACCAGATGCTCGCCGAGCACAACCTGACCGAGCAGCACGGCCACGAGGGGTTCGAGCACGAGCATCGCCGGAACCGATGCCTTGAGTGAACCGGCGTGGAAGGCCGATTGCTGCAGCAGAGTGGCGCCCACCCCGAAGGCGATCAGCGCATAGGTCACCGGAGTGGTGAGCAACCGCGCTGCACTTTCCTCGGTGAGGATGTGCGTCACGATCTTGGTGAGCACGGCCACCACGCCGAACATCACCCCGACCGCGACGGCCAGGGTGATCGCCCGCCGCCAGTCCGACAACCGTCCGGCCACGGCCACGCAGGCGGCCACCAGCATCAGGCACCCGGCCGCCACCGCCATCGCCGCCGACTCCGATGCCTCGTAGTCGCCGGACCGGGTCTTGGCCAGCGAGACGAACACCGCCAGTGCCACCGTGAGCAGCAGGGCCCAGCCCCATTCGACGCGGCTCACCCGCCGGTGCGCCAGCCATGCGCTCAGCGGCAGAGCGAAGAGCAACGCCGAGACCAGCAGAGGCGCGACCAGTATCAGCGACCCGAAGGTCAGTGCGACGGCCTGGAAGACGTAACCGGTCACGGCCGACGCCGTGCCGGCCCACCAGAGCGGGCGCCGCAGCAAGGTGCTCAGCATCAGGGCACTGACGCCCTGCTCGTCCGGCACATCCATGGTGGCCCGCTGACGCACCACGATCCCGATGGCCGTGAACACCGCGCCTGCCAGAGCAGCGGCCACGACGAGGGCGTGCTCGAGCAAGGTGGTTCCCTTCAGGCCGGTTCGCGGGTCTGCGTGCCGCCTTCACCGTAGGCCACCCCCGGCCGCACGGCCGTCGCGCACAGCGCGTGTCAGCCGACCGTCACGACCACCGGGGTGCCGCCGTAACCGGTGACGCGAACCCAGCCCGGCACCGGTCCGGGGGATCCACCGTCGGCGGGCACCCTGCCGCGAATGTGCGCCGTCTCACCGGGGAACACGGTGACGTAGTTGTCGTCGTATTCGATCGGAAGGATCTCGTCGCCGTCTTCGGTGGCGAGCAACTCGGCCCTCTCGAAGAACGCGATGCTGGTGCTCGGGTTTCGCAGGGCGATATCCACGTCGGCGCCGTCGCGGCGGGCGGTCACGTCCAGCCTGGGTTTGGTCATCGTGTTCAGCGCCGTCATGTCCGCGTAGCTGATCTGGTTCGACTCGAAGGCCGAATCGTTGGCGGGCGGACCGAGGTCGTCGGGGACCTGGGATTGCCAGTAGACGTTCTCGGTCACCGTGGCGCCCCGGGCGTCGAGCAGTTCGCAGCGCACGAAGAACACCGGGGAGTCGGCCGGGCCCGGTGGCAGGGTCAGCGCAGTGGCCGCGCCGCCGGAGGCGACGGTGATCCCGTCGGCGGACCGGTCGCTGCGCACCGCGCCGGACAGGTCGTAGGTGCGCACCCGCACGCGCAGACCGGACTGATCCTCCGGGCCCTGGTTGACCACGGTGATCGTGCCCTGCCGGTGGTCGCCGGTGGCGTAGGAGTCGAACACCACCGACAGCGGCCGAAGTCCCTTCTTGGCGCCGTAATAGGCGCCGCCGGGGCGCAGGTAGTAGTCGAAGATGTTGCCGAAGAACGACGGCCAGTGGCTGTTGAGCATCCAGTAGATCGTCATCTTGTGGCTGTCCCAGCCGCCGGCTGCGAACGCCTCGAACTGAGCTCGGGTGTTCTCGTAGTGGGCCAGTTGGGCTTTGTCGGCGAACGTCTGGGCGCTGTTCGACGTGCCGTAGCGCCAGTCGATGATCCGCCGGATGCTGGTGAGGCTGGCGTTGCGCGGGTCGGATCCGGCGTGGAAGTACCAGGTGTCGTTGATCGGCCACAGCTTGTCCGGCGGGATGAATTTGCGCAGGCTGGCGAACGGTGGGACATGTTCGTTGTCGCCCTGCTCGGCGCTGGCGCCGCGGGCGGCGGGGTAGGTCCCGGCGAACCAGTACGACGGTGGCCGCCAACTGTAGGGACCGGACATCTGGATGCCGTCCCACAGCGGCGAACCATCGCGGTCGCGGGCCAGTGCGGAGACGGTGTCGACGACCGCGTTCTGCCAGTGCAGATCGCCCAGAATGCGGTGGTAGCCCTGCCGCACCGGATCGGGGGGGCGCCCGTCGCTGGCGTTGGCCCAGACGAACACCGAGGGGTGCGAGCGCAGCATCCCGATCTGCGAGCGCAGGCTGTCGGCGGCCACCCGGCGGTCCTCGTCGTCCCACTGCGGCCATCTCTCCCATTGGTTGCAGCACATCCACCCGTACATCAGCGGGATGCCCATCTCGTCGGCCGCCTCGACGAGACGGGTCGATGCGATCTTGGACTCCAGGCGCAGCATGTTGATCCCGAGGTCCTTGGCGTAGCGCAGGATCGCCTCGTCACGGTCGGGGTCGTAGCGGTACAGCAGGTCCGGTGTGTAGGTCGCGCCGCGCACCGGGAAGTTGCGGCCGTTGACGGTCAGGTAGAAATTGCCGCCGCTGTCGGGCCCGGCGCTGCGATCGGAGTCGCGGGCCTGTGCGACGGTGCGGATACCGAACTTCTGCGTGGCGGTGGCGGTGGCGGTGCTGTTCTGGACGAAATCGAGTCGCAGGTCGTACAGATCGGGACGGCCCATGGTGTAGGGCCACCAGAGATCGGGATTACTCACGTTCAGTTGCGTGAAATCATCGGCGCTGAAGGTGATTTCGCGTTCCTCACCGGCACGGAGCGACACCGGCTGGGACACCCGGACGGGGTCCTTGCCGGCCCGGGTGAGCGTGGCCCGCAGCAGACCACGCACCGCCGCCGAGGCATGGTTGCGCAGAGTCGCGTAGACGGTGAGCTTGGCGCTGTCGGTGTCCGGCAGCGGCAGCTGGGTGTTGACGGTGGCCGGGCCGATGCCGACCGGGCCGAACGCCTTGAGTCGGACCGGTTTCCAGATGCCGGCGTTTCGGTCGGCCACGAACGACGGACCGTCGGGCCGGACTCCGTCCGGGTCCCGATAGCCCAGGAACCGCGCGTTGATCCAGTCGTACCAGCTATCGGCGAGCTCGACGCCGTTGACGTCCTGGATCGCCCGTTCCGGGGTCACCTTGACCGCCAGGGTGTTCGGCTCGCCCGGACTGATCCACTCGGTGACGTCGAGTGGGTGGTCGACGTACATGCCGACGATCCGGCGGCTGTCGGCGACCCGGTGGCCGTTGAGCCAGATGTCGGCCCGGTAGTTGATGCCGGGGAAGTCCAGTTGGTAGGTCTGCTGGCCGGCCGGGGCGGTGAACGTGGTGCGGTACCACCAGTCCTGCTTGTAGAGGTCCTGCGGCACCTCGGTCAGCAGGTTCATGCCGTAGTAGAGGTCGGGATACACCCCGGCGTCCTGGAGGATCTCCAGGACGGTGCCGGGCATCCGCCGCACCGGTACCCAGGAGCTGTCGTCATAGCCTGCGCTGGAGAGGGTCTCACCGTTGTCGGGCAGACCGGTCGCCGATGTCAGGGTCCATCCGTCGGCCAGTTCGATGTCATGCCCGGCCACTGGCGCCGGAGACCAGACCGTGCGCAGATCGGCGGCGCACAACACCAGGATCACGACGGCGAAGATCTTGCACAAGGTCTTCGCCACGGTCTGGACGACTCCTCGGTGTCGGGGGTGCCGGGGCCGGCAAAGTCGGCTACATCTTGGCAGAGTGCACCGCCGGGTGGGCGTTCGCTCGCCTGACGGCGGACGGGTCCGCGGTCTAGGCTGGTTCACATGACTGATCAGGACCGTGCCGTTACCCGACGCGCCATCGCCGATGCCCTGCTCACCGCGCTGGAACGGCGCCACGAACTTGTCGACGCCATCGTCGACTCCAGCGATCGAAGTTCAGCGATCGAGGCCGTCTCCGAGGTGCTCGGCACCTCGCGGATCGCAAGCGAGGCGCTGATGGGGATGCGTCTGGACCAGTTCACCAAGGAGTCGCGGCGACGGATCGCCGCTGAACTCGACGACCTCAACAGCCAGCTGAGCTTCACCGTCAACGAACGACCCGCGAGCGCCGACGACAGTCTTTGGCTGCGCGCCTTCTCTCACGACGCGGACCGCGACATCTTCGCCGCCCGCACCGACGAGGTCGGCGCGGCCGGCGACGGCTCCGGTGCGCCCGCCGCCAGCCTCGACGACGAGATCCGTGCGCTGCGCAACCGTCTGCACGCCGAGGAGGCGGCCTGGTTCGTCGCCATCGACGGCGAGGACAAGGTCGGCATGGTGTTCGGCGAACTCGACGGCGGTGAGGTGAACGTCCGGGTCTGGATCCACCCGGCGCACCGGCAGAAGGGCTACGGAACCGCGGCCCTGCGTAGGTCGCGCTCGGAACTGGCCGCGCAGTTCCCCGCCGTCCCCCTGGTGGTGCGGACCCCCGGGGCCGCACGCTGAACGACGTCGTGCCTGACGTCGCGGTTCCCACGGCGTTCCGGTATCCGGAGGTCAGGACCGGCACCTCGCATGCCCGACTTCGCGAGCGGGTGCGCCGGGTGACCGGTGTCGACCTGTTCCCCTCCGACCGGGTCGCGGCGGCCTTCAAGACCGGACTCACCGAGGGCGATCCGATCGCCGAGCGATTCGTCGCCGAGACCTACCACGGTGAACTCGGCCCGCCGGGCGCGCGGGCACTCGTCGAGCGGGCGCAGCGGGAGGGCCTTGATGCGGTCCCCGATGCTCCCGAGTCGCTGCGCGCCCTGATGGAGGACTTCGAGCGGATTCCGGACTGGGTCGACACCGCACTGGTCGAGGAGGGCGGCGCGGTGTGGCGGCGCTGGGCCTACGCCCTCGGCGCGGTCGGCAACGCCGGGACGATGGACACCTATACCGAGAACTGGCTCGCGCTGCCGCTCTCGCTCTCGGGTGGATATGCGGGGGAGCGTGCGCTGCACCGCTACATGGAGACGTCCCGGTGGTGGCTGGAGGTCAGCAAACCCGGTGCGGTGCTGCGACCGGGGTCGGCGGCGCGCGCCATCTCACTGCACGTGCGCGTCATGCACGTCAGCGTCCGGGCCCGGGTCCGGCAGCACCCGGAGTGGGACTTCCAGCGTTACGGCCTGCCGATCAGCCAGTCGGCGATGATGCTCACACTGCTGGGCGGCAGCGTCGCGCCGGCTCTCGGGCTGACGGCTCTGGGGTTCATCACGTCGCCGCGGGAGATGCGCGCGGTGCTGCACTTCAACCGGTATTGCGGCCACCTGGTGGGGGTGCGCTGCGACGGATATTTCCCCGAGACCGTCCTGGACGCCTGGCGCATCCTGTTCATGGCCGACTCCGCCCGCAGCTATGACTCGGCCGGCACCGGCGCCGAACTGGTGGAGTCCTTCGTTCCGGCGTTCGCGCCGAAGCCCGGCCAGCGCGGTGCCGACCGGTTGCGTGCCGCCTACCACTACCGGCTTCAGGCGGGCTACTCCGGCTTGTTCATGTTGCCGTGGAACCGCCGTCGTTATGACCTGCCGTCTCCGCTGCCGGGCATGGCGCTGCTGTTGGCACGCGCGCCACTGGTAGCCGGCATGGAAGTCGCCCGGCGTGTGGTTCCCGGCCTGGACCAACGGTGGCAGCGATTCGCCCTCGAACGCTGGGAGCGCTGGTACAGGTGGCAGTCCGGCGGCAAGGCCGCCACGTTCGACGCGGCAATTCCATTGCGGCGCTAGCGAAGTGAGGGAAATCTGATGGGTGTGCGGGCAGGGATTCTGGTGACCGGCACCGAGGTGCTGACCGGCCGGGTGGCCGACCGCAACGGACCGTGGGTGGCCGATCGATTGCTGGAACTCGGAGTGGAACTGGCGCACATCACCATCTGCGGCGACCGGGCATCGGATATCGCGGCCCAGTTGAGGTTCCTGCGCGATGAGGACGTGGACCTGATCGTGACGACCGGTGGTCTGGGACCGACCGCCGACGACATGACGGTGGCCACCGTGGCCGGTTTCTGCGGCCGGGACCTGGTCCTGGACACCGCAATGGAGGCCCGGATCGCCGCGATCGTCGAGAAATGGATGGCGCGGTTTCCCGACATGGACCTCGAAGCGGTGCAGGCCGCCAACCGCAAGCAGGCGATGGTGCCCGACGGTGCTGTCGTGCTGGACCCGGTCGGCACCGCGCCGGGCGTGGTGGTGCCCGGACGCCCGACGGTGGTGGTGCTGCCCGGGCCGCCGAAGGAGTTGCAGGCGATGTGGCCGGCCGCCGTCGCAACCGAGGCGGTTGGCCAGGCCATCGCCGATCGCACCGCCTACCGCCAGGACACCGTGCGGATGTTCGGGGTGGCCGAGTCAGGTCTGGCAGAGACGTTGCGAGCGGCCGAGGCGCAGGTGGTGGACTTCGACGCGCTCGAGATCACCACCTGCTTGCGCCGCGGCGAGGTGGAGATGGTGACCCGCTACGAGCCCGCCGGGGCCGACGCCTACCGCGACCTGATGGACCTTGTCCGCGACCGCCACGGTGCGGCCGTCTTCTCCGAGGACGGCTCGACGGTCGACGACCAGGTGGCCAGCCTGTTGACCGGCCGCCGGATCGCCACCGCGGAGTCCTGCACGGCGGGGATGCTCGCGGCCCGGCTCACCGACCGGGCCGGTTCGTCGGCATATGTGGCCGGCGGGGTGGTGGCCTACGCCAACGAGGCCAAGGTGGGCATGCTCGGAGTCGACCGGGGGCTGATCGCCGAGCACGGGGCGGTGTCCAGCGAGGTGGCCGAGGCGATGGCCGCCGCAGCGCTGCCCCGCTTCGACGCGGACACCGCAGTGGCGATCACCGGAGTGGCCGGACCCGGCGGCGGCACGCCGGACAAACCGGTGGGAACGGTGTGGTTCTGCGTGGCGCTCACCGACGGTCCGAGTGTGACGCGGTGCATCCGGGTTCCCGGGGAGCGCTCCGATGTGCGCGAGCGGTCCACCACGGTGGCCATGCACCTGCTGCGCCGGGCGCTGATCGATGCTCAGGGCCCGACCGGAAAGTCGAAGTAGGTGTCAGGGTACGGCTCACCCTGATCGGCAGGCTGGTAGGTGAAGTGCCACCACTCCTTGTCGTAGTTGACGAAGCCCTGCCGCTCCAGGCCCTCGGCCAGCAGCAACCGGTTCTTGGCCTGATCGCCGGTGATCCTCGGATCCACGGTGTGGGCAAGGGTATCGAAACAGTCGTATCCGGTGCCCATGTCGATGGAGTCGTCCGGGAACCTTATGGCCTGTGGCGCAGCGCAATCCACTAAAGGCTGCCCGGGCAGGTAGGGCGGGGCGGCGGTAGGAGGCAGTGGGACCAGGGTGACATCCAGCGTGCTGCCACGGCTGTGGCCGGAGCGCTCGGCGATGTATCCGTCGGCGAACAGCGTCGACTTGTCGACCCGTGGATAGAACTCGGGCTTCATCCGCTGGTCTACGAGATCGGCTGCCCAGGAGACGAACTCGTCGACCGCCCGCTGCGGCCGATAGCAGTCGTAGACCTTCAGGGTGAAACCGCGCTCGGTGAACTCCTGCTGCGCCCTGGCGAGGGCGTCGACGGCCTGGCGGGTGAGAAGGCAGGATGGCGCGAGGTATCCGGCCACCGGGGCGCCGGTGAAGTTGTGCGGGGTCGCATAACGCATGTCCTGCAGAATCGAGGGTACGACATCCGAGAGCGCCACGAAGTCGGTGGGCATGACCGGATCCGGCTCCGCCGCCGCGACCGAATACGGTGTGAACGTCAGGATCGTGACAAGTGCTGCGGCACAGCGCAATCCGGGGCGCATCAAGCGCCCTCCTCTTCGATGATGCACTCGGCCTGGTTCCCGCCGCGGCGGCGCGCCCGGTACATCGCCGTGGTGGCCAGCGCGATGATCTCGTCGATGACATCGTACGGCGGCCGGTCGGCCAGCGGCCGGAGCGGCATGCACACCACGCCGATGCTGGCGGTGACCCCGTGCGTGGTGCCCGCGACCGCGCCGCGAATGCGTTCCGCCAGCGGTGTGGGGTCGGGTGTGGTGAAGGTGTCGGCGACCAAGAACTCAGCGTCGTCGACATGCCCGAGCAGCGCGTCACGTCGCACCGTCTCGCGCAGCGCCTGACCGACCGCGACGCGGGCCCGGTCGGTGGCCCGACTGCCCTGCAAGCTTTGCAGGGGAGCGAAGTTGTCGAGTGCCGCCACCGCGACCACGAAGTAGCGGTCGTCGTTGCGGTGACGCGCACCGAGCAGTGTTGCGGCCATCTCGTCGAACCCATCACGGGTGAGCAGACCGGTCAGCGGTTCGACGTCGGTTCGTGCGCCTCCGGCGGAGGCCACCTCCGCGATGGTGCGGCAGCCGAAGGCTACGACGGCGTTGAGCGCCGCCACCGGGGCCGTCACGGCCAGTGCAGTGGGGATGTCGGTCATGGCAATCCGCACTGCCAGCACCAGCACCGTCGCGGCGGACGCGGCCGCGACGAGCAGTTGCAGCCGCGAGCCGTGGAACAGCGCCGCGTAGGCCAGGACGAAGACGAATCCGGTCGCGATCAGCAGTCCGGCAAGCGGGTCGGACGCCAGGCTGCAACCGACGATCAGGGCGAACGTACCGATCACCACCACGGTGGTGGACTGCGCACGGCTGGGCCAGCGGTAGCGCAGCCACGGCATGGCCATGGCGATGCATGCCAGCGCAATGACGGCGAACGACAACGCGCCGTGGCCCCAGGTGCTGGAGGCCGGATTCGTCGCTGCCAGGGCGGCCGGCAGTCCGAGCAGGAGGATGCAGCTTGCGACGACCCGCATCGTGGTCTGCTGGTGTCCCCGGGCAGCCAGTCGGGAGGTCAACGCGTAGTAGTGGTCGGGAATCCCGCCGGTGAAGAGCTTCATCGGCGGGTCTCGTGCACGGACACCGCGTAGTCGCCGCCGTCGAAGGGTTGGCGATCCCACGTCGCGAACCGGGCCACCTGCTGAAGCCCGGCGGCGTCGGCGATCTCGTCATACCGAGTCAGGGTGAGGCCGTCCGGTTGCAGGCGGAACCCCGCGACCAGCAGGCCGCCCGGGGCCAATCGGCCGGCGAGATTGGCCAGCACGGTTTCTTCGGTCCCCGGTTCCAGAAAGATCATGACGTTACCGGCCAGCAGCACCACGTCCACCGGACCGGTACCGGCCAGTGCGCCCGGGTCGGCGAGGTCACCGTGCCGCCAGGACAACGCGGGGGCTTTGGCCCGTGCGGCGGTCAGCATCTCGGTGTCGGCGTCCACGCCGGTGATTGTGAATCCGCGGCGCGCGAGTTCGATGGCCACCCGGCCGGTGCCGCATCCGGCGTCCAGGACGGCGCGGCCTGTGCGGTGCCCGAGCAGTGCTTCGACAAGGTCGGCCTCGCCGTGGATGTTCTGGCCGCTGGCGGCCAGTGAACGCCATCGCTCGTCGTAGTCCGCTCCCCGCGGCGCCTCGGTTCGCTGCCAGCGGGTCTTCACCACATCCATGATCCCACCGCCCGGCCGTGCCTACGCGCGAACGACGATGGTCAGCCGGTTGCCGTCGCGTTCGACCCCCATCCCGGCCCGGCGGGCGACCGTCGCTACCGCGGCGGCGTCAGCCGGTTCGGATCGGCCGGCGGCCAGTGCCCGGGCCAGTCGGCCCTTGTGCGCCTTGTTGAAGTGGCTGACGACGGCGCGCGTGCCGTCGGGTTTCTCGGCGACGACGTCGACGCGGATCGCGGCGTCCAGCCGGCCCAGCCCGACGTAGGCGCCCGAGCGGAGATCCACCACCAGTTCACGGTGTGCCATCTCGGCCAGGGCCCGCTCCAGGGCCGGGCGCCAGCGTGTCGCCAGGGCGGGGCTCCCCGGCAGCTTCGAGGTGGCCGACAGCCGGTAGGCGGGTATCCGGTCCCCGGCCCGCAGCAGGCCGAACAAGGCCGAACCCACCGCCAGCCGAGCATCGGCCCGACTGGCCTCCGCGCCCCGCAGTGAGTCGACGTCCAACGCGTCGTACAGCACTCCGGTGTAGCGGCGCAGGGCCGGCAGCGTAGGAGCGGTTCGCAGGGCGGCGTTGCGTTCGATCTCGGCGTCCTGGGCCGCCGAGATGCCGAGCGCCTTCCGGCATGCCGGGGGGTCGGCGGCGAGATCGATGAGTTCGTCCACCAGTTCGGCGCGTACCGGGCCGAGTTCGGGCGAGCTCAGCGCCGCCAAGTCCAGTGGCAGGCAGTCGCCGCCGGCTCGTTTGGTCTCCGACGGGGGGAGCAGCACGATCACGGACGAGACGGTAACCCGTCGAGGCGATTCAGGGGGATCCGAAACCCGCGGCCTGAAGCGCCTGCTGACCGGCGGGGCCGGTGACCAGGTCGACGAATCGGTGGGCCAGTTCACCGTCGGCGGGGTCTTTGAGCACCGCGATCTGATAGGTGTTGACCACGCCGGCCGCTTCGGGGAAGGGGACCGTGCTGACGCTGTCTCCGGCGGATCGGGCGTCAGTGACGTAGACGAGGCCGGCGTCGGCCTGGCCGCTGGTCACTTTGTTCAGCACATCGGTCACCGACGGCTCTTCGCTCACCGGACTGAGCCGCACGCGGGTCTCCCGCTGAATACGCGGCAGAGCCGCGCCGCAGGGAACCTGGCGGGCGCAGATCACCAGGCTCACATCGGCAAGGTCACGGAAACCCTTGATGCCGTTGGGATTTCCGTGCGCGACGACGATGGTCAAGGTGTTGGTGGCGAACGCCGTCGGCGGGCCGGCCAGCAGGCCGGCGCGGGCCGCCTTGTCCATGGTCGCGGTGTCCGCGGAGGCGAACACGTCGCCCCGGGCACCCTGGGTGAGCTGGGTCAGCAGATCCGCTGAACCGGCAAGGGTCAACTCGATCTCGGCACCGGTGTTGGCGCCGGTGAAGGCACCGCTGAGATCGGTGAAGGTTTTACGCAGGGAAGCCGCAGCGAACACCGCGACAGTGTGCGGCGGCGCCGTCGATTCGCATCCGGTGAGCACCACCAGGAGGGTCGACAGCGCGGCCGCCGGCGCTGGGACCCGCATCAGTACGGCGGCAACTGTCCGTTGCCGGACTGGCCGGCCAGCCCGTTGAGAACATCGAGTTGATGGCGGAGTTGCAGTTGAGACAGCCAGGGCGGGTTCGGGTTCGGTGGTGACGCGCCGTCGGTCAACTGCCAGGGCTGGCAGCCCTTGGTCTTGAAGGCCATGTCTGTGGCGTCGATGTTCACCGTCTGCGGCTGTTTGGAGAGCGCGTTCTCCAGGGTGGTGTTGTCGGCGCCGATACGCCGCCAGTAGCAGGCGTCGCCGGGCAGCGGCCCGGCGGAGGTGTACACGCCCGGGATGATGTCTTTCCCGACGGCGTAAATGCCATCCTGGGTGATCAGAGTCTGCGGTCCGGGACCTGCCGGCCCCGGCGCGGGGGGTGCTCCGCCGGGCGCCGCATGATCGGGCGCGTCGGTCGACGGCGGGGCTGGGACCGGAGTATCGGGATCGGCCGCGGCCAGGCCCGCGCCGGCGAGGCACCCGACCGCGCCCGCGACCATCAGTGCCGCGACTCTGCCACCCACGGCTGCGAGGCTACCCGCGCGGGATGACGCAGCGGTCAGGCTGTCCGGCGCAGGAACGACACCAGTCGACCCCGACGCCGCAGAATCTCGTCGTCGAAGCGGTGCTCGGCTTCGGCTACCGAGGCGATCACGGGCAGTGCCGCGTCGGGGCGCAGTCGGCGGGCGACGGCCTCGCTGGGGACCAGGGCCCAGTCGACGCCGGCGTTGAGGCAGCGCTCGTCGACGGCATTCAGCAGCCCCATCGCCCGGGGCGTGAACGCCGTGACGCCGGTCAGGTCCAGGACGAGCCGAGAGCCCGCGGCAACAGCGCGGAGCGCGGACTCGGTGAGCGGGTCGACATTGCCGGCGTCCACCCGGCCGCTGACGGTCACCACGGTGGCGCCATGCCGGCAGTGCGCCCACACGTGGGCCCCCTTGAAATCCCGTGCCGGATTGCCGTATCGCGAAGTGAAGCTCGTCATGGTCGGCCCCTGATGTCGATGTCGCGACCGCCGTGGAGCGGCCGTGTCACCGACGGTAAGCCGCAACTCTAAGACTGCTGGGAGTGGTCTTTAAAACTCTGGTGAGAAAGGGTGCACGCCGCGTGCCGGCAAACTCATCGGCACCTAAGAGACAGTAGGAAGCGCCGTCGACGACGGAAGAACTCGCAATCCGGGGTCCTCAGTATCCGGCGCGGCGCTGATCGCCCCACCGGTTTGCGCTGAGCGACCTCGATGCAGCCCTCGACCTGCCGGCCACCACTCGCGATTGCGGGGAAAGTGATGATCGGGCCGCAGTAGGCAGCGCCCATGACGTCACACGCGCGGTGCCGACGGGAGTATCGGCGTCTGGTGGGTGATGGTGGCGCACGCAAGGAACTGGAGGAACGCGGGAACGGCGTCTCACACATCACTTTCGTCGACCCGCTCGATGACACGCCGTATCGGCCTGGCGCTGAACGCAGCCGACGTCCTCCTTGTCAACGAGAAGCGCCGGGGTGTCCGGTATGGCTCTGCCCAGCAAACCGGGCAGCCTGTGGTCGCGGCCACCGATCCAGGCGGAATTACTGCCTCGGAGGTGACGGCTGCGGACGCGCGATTCAGTTCCTCACCGGGATACCGCGTTCCGCGATTGGTCGGCAACCATCGAAGGACTAGTTTAGGCCCCCAACAGCTTCCATCGAGTGCGTTCCATGGTCAAGCGCCGATCCGCTGGTCGCCCAACGGGGGGTCGGGCTTCTGCCGATAGGATGAAATTCGATCGGATTAGGCAGATCTCGTGGATGCTTCGATGCTGCCGCCCCAAAAACGTTACGGAGATTCAGCGGACCATGACGAAACGCGCATTCATTGCGGGCATAACGGGACAGGACGGCTCCTATCTCGCGGAACTGCTACTCAGCAAAGGATATGAGGTCCACGGACTGATTCGCAGAGCCTCGACGTTCAACACATCGCGGATCGACCACTTATACACCGATCCGCACTCTCCAGACGCCAGGCTGTTCCTGCATTACGGCGACCTCACCGACGGGGTCAGACTGGTGACTTTGCTTGCTGAGGTTCAGCCAAGCGAGGTGTACAACCTCGCGGCCCAATCCCATGTCCGGGTTTCTTTCGAAGAACCGGAGCACACCGCCAACACGACGGGTTCAGGGACCATTCGCATGCTGGAGGCGGTCCGCTTATCCGGCATAAAGACGAAGTTCTATCAGGCGTCCTCGTCGGAAATGTTCGGCGGGACAACACCCCCGCAAGATGAAGACACCCCTTTCTACCCGCGCTCCCCGTACGCCGCCGCGAAGGTCTACAGCTACTGGATCACCAAGAACTATCGAGAGGCCTACGGCCTTTTCGCCGTCAATGGCATCTCGTTCAACCATGAATCGCCGCGGCGTGGCGAAACATTCGTCACCCGGAAGATCACCCGTGCGGCCGCGGCGATCAAAGCCGGTCGGCAAGATGTCCTGTACTTGGGCAACATCGATGCCATCCGAGACTGGGGTTACGCCCCGGAATATGTCGAAGGCATGTGGCGGATGTTGCAGGCCGAAGAACCACAGGATTACGTTCTGGCCACCGGCGAGGGGGTCACGGTGCGAGAGTTCCTCGAGATCGCATTCGATCGCGTCGGACTGGACTGGCAAGACTACGTCCGCTTCGATGGTCGATACCTTCGCCCCACTGAAGTAGACGCGTTGATTGGTGATGCTTCGCGGGCTCGCGAGAAGCTGGGCTGGGCGCCGACGGTGGACAGCCGTGAGTTGGCACGCCTGATGGTCGATGCGGATGTCGAAGCCCTTGCGCACGCAGGACGGCCGTGGATCGACAGGGTGGAGCTGGACTCGTGGGGAACCCGCCCGGGCAGCTCAGTCTCGCAATGACTGACGCGGTTCGGTTCTCCCCGGGCGAGCTTGATCGGGAAGCCACTCTGTACGTCGCCGGTCACCGCGGGCTGGTCGGCTCGGCAATAGTCCGCCGACTCAAGGCTGCCGGGTTCGGAAATGTGGTGTGCCGGACTTCGTCGGAGCTTGAGCTGCGAAATCGGAACGCCGTCTTCGACTTCTTCGCCGAGACGAGGCCGCGGTACGTCGTCCTGGCGGCCGCCAAAGTCGGCGGCATACTGGCCAACAGCGCCTATCCGGTGGATTTCCTGAGCAGCAACCTCCAGATCCAGGTCAACGTGCTCGATGCGGCGCTGAAGGCAGGTGTCGAGCGCCTGCTGTTCCTGGGATCGTCGTGTATCTATCCCAAACTCGCTCCACAACCGATCCGCGAAGAGTACCTACTTACCGGTCGCCTAGAACCGACCAATGATGCCTACGCGATCGCAAAGATTGCGGGCATCCTCCAAGTCCAGGCAGTGCGGCGGCAGTACGGTCTGCCGTGGATCTCGGCCATGCCGACCAATCTCTACGGGCCGAACGACAACTTCTCGCCGCAGGGCTCGCACGTTGTGCCAGCGCTCATCCGTCGTTACGACGAAGCGGCCGAAGCCGCCGCGCCGGCGGTGACCAACTGGGGTAGCGGGTCGCCGCGGCGGGAGTTTCTCCACGTCGATGACATGGCCGATGCTTGCCTGCACCTAATGGAGCATTACGACGCCGCCGAACAGGTCAACGTGGGCAGCGGCAAGGATTGCACGATCCGCGAGATCGCCGGGACGATTAGCTCCGTGGTCGGCTACGTCGGTGAAACCCTTTGGGACACAACCAAACCCGAAGGCACCCCTCAAAAGCTTCTGGATGTCTCCATACTGGCGGACGCGGGCTGGACCTCGAAGATCTCGTTGCGGGAGGGCATCGAGCGAACCGTGGCTTGGTACCGGGACCACAAGACTTCGCTCCGGACCTAGGTCGCCCGTGACGCTTCAAGGGCCTTACGCCTTTCTGACCGAGGGCTCTCGGCGGTGGCATCCGGGTGCATGGCGGCAATAGCCTCGGGGAACACGTCGTTCAACTCCGGAGGTCAGATGAGTACCTTGTTCCGCGCCCTGTCGAGAATGCTGGTGCTGGCCCTGGCCGTGGCTACGCTCACTCTCGGAGTGGGCCGGCCCGCCACCGCGTCGGCGGCCGACCTCGACTTCACCGGGACCACGCTGAGCGGAGCCACGTTCAACGGCGCGAGCCTGCAGGGCAGACCGGCCGTGCTGTGGTTCTGGACCCCGTGGTGCCCGTTCTGCAACCAGGAGGCGCCGAACGTCGCTGCAGTCTCGGCCGCCAACCCCGGGGTGACGTTCGTCGGGATCGCGACCCGCGCCGACAGCAGTGCACTGCAGGGCTTCGTCGCGAAGTACGGCCTGAACTTCACCAACATCAACGACGCCGACGGATCGATCTGGGCGAAGTTCAACGTGCCGTGGCAGCCGGCGTACGTGTTCCTGCGCCCCGACGGGTCTTCGTCATTCGTGAACAACCCGACCTCGGCCATGTCGCAGCAGGAACTCAGCGACCGGGTAGCCGCATTGACGTCGTAGCCGCGCTGTGAATTCCGATCTGCTCGGGCTGGCGTTCGCTGCGGGCACGGTCGCGGCATTCAACCCGTGTGGGTTCGCGATGCTGCCGGCCTACTTGACCCTGGTGATCCAGCGCGAGGGGGGCGGGCAGGTGGCCGCGGTGGGCCGGGCGCTGGGTGCCACCGTCGTGATGTCGCTGGGCTTTCTCACCGTCTTCGGGCTCTTCGGCCTGCTGACCGTCTCGGTCGCCTCGACGGTGCAGCGCTACCTGCCCTACGCGACCGTCGTCATCGGAATCGGGTTCGTCGCCCTCGGGATGTGGCTGGTTTCCGGGCGCGAGCTGCCGGGACTGTCGCTCGGCAAGAGCGCGCGGTGGGCGCCGACGGCACGGCTCGGCTCGATGTTCGGCTACGGGGTCGGCTATGCGCTGGCCTCGCTGTCCTGCACGGTGGGACCGTTCCTGGCCGTCACCGGCAGCAGTCTGCGCAGCGGATCGCCGACCGGCACCCTGCTGGTCTACGCCGCCTACGCCGCGGGCATCACCGTGGTGGTCGGCGTGCTGGCAGTCGCGGTCGCCCTGGCCAGCGGTACGGTGATCGACCGGATGCGGCGAATACTCCCGTACGTCAACCGGGTCAGCGGCGCGATCCTGATACCGGTGGGCCTGTACGTCGCGTACTACGGGTGGTACGAACTGCGGCTGTTCGGCGGCACCGGCAGTGCCGACGATCCCCTGATCACGGCAGCGGGGCGGGTGCAACGGGCGTTGGCGGGCTGGGTCTACCAGCTGGGAACCGTGCCATGGCTGCTGACGCTCGGGGCATTGGCCGTTCTGGCGGCGTGGGGTTGGGCGTGGCGACGGCGTCGGCATCAGTGGACCCGGGACCCGGCGCGGTTAGACTCGGCGGCATGACAATCTTTGTTCGCCGATGGGGAATTGGCGCCGCCGCGGTTCTCGCTCTCGCCGGCGCGCCCGCTGCTCTCGTCACAATCCAGCCCAGCGGTACCGCCAACGCCGACGTGTGCGCCAGCGCCGGGCGCCGGATCTCGGTCAGCGGTTGCGCCAACCTATCCGACGTCATGGCGCCCTACGTTCTGCCCCAGGACGCCTACGCCCCGATCACCCCGAATGCCAGCGCCTGCGTGGGCTGGAACGGTCGCTGGGTCAACGCCAACAGCTGCGTCTGACCACCCGAGCGCGAGAAAGCCCCCTGGCGGGGGCTTTCTCGTGTCGCGCAGTTAACGGGCGACGTCGAACCGGTCGAGATCCATCACCTTGGACCACGCCGCGACGAAGTCCGTGACGAACTTCTCCTTGGCGTCATCCTCGGCGTAGACCTCGGCGAGCGCCCGCAACTGGGAATTGGAGCCGAACACCAGGTCGACCCGGGTTCCCGTCCACTTCTCCTGGCCGGTGGCGCGGTCCTTGGCGACGAAAGTGCCGTCGTCCTTCTCCGACTTGGACCAAGCGGTGCCCATGTCGAGCAGGTTGACGAAGAAGTCATTCGTCAGCGTGCCCGGGTTTTCGGTGAGGACACCGAGCCTGGACTCCTTGAAGGTGGCTCCGAGCACCCGCAGGCCTCCCACCAGTACCGTCATCTCCGGGGCCGACAGGGTCAGCAGGGAGGCCCGCTCGATCAACTGGAACTCCGCCGGCAGCGGGGCGCCCTTGCCGAGATAATTGCGGAACCCGTCGGCCTTCGGCTCCAGGTAGGCGAAGGACTCGACGTCCGTCATCTCCTGGGTCGCGTCGCCGCGACCGGGGGTGAAGGGCACCGCGACGTCGACGCCCGCGTCCTTGGCGGCCTTCTCGATCGCGGCGGCACCGCCCAGCACGACGAGGTCGGCGAAGGACACCCCGGTGCCGGAGGCCTTCTGGATCTCCTCGAGTTTGCGCACGACCTGGGCCAACTCGTCGGGCTCGTTGGCCTCCCAGCCGGCTTGCGGCTGCAGCCGGATCCGCCCGCCGTTGGCGCCGCCGCGCTTGTCGCTGCCGCGGAAGGACGAAGCGGACTTCCAGGCCGTCGAAACCAGTTGCGGCACGGTCAGACCCGAGGCCAGCACCGCTTTCTTGAGCTCAGCCACATCAGCGTCGCTGAGTTGACTCTGGCCGGACGGGACGAGGTCCTGCCACAGCAGGCTCTCCTGAGGCGCCAGCGGCCCGCGGTAGCGGGTGACCGGGCCCATGTCGCGGTGGATCAGCTTGAACCAGGCCCGCGCGAACGCGTCGGCGAGTTCCTCGGGGTGGTCCAGCCAACGACGGGTGATCTCCCCGTAGATCGGGTCGAGTCGCATGGCAAGGTCGGTGGTCAGCATCGACGGGTGGGTCTTGCCGGTGCCGAACGCCTCCGGGACCGAGTTCGCCCAGCCGTCGTCCTTCGGCTTCCACTGGTGGGCACCTGCGGGGCTGGTGGTCAGCTCCCACTCGTTGCCGTAGAGGATCTCCAGGTAGCTGTTGTCCCACTTGGTCGGCGTGTGGGTCCAGATGACCTCCAGGCCGCTGGTGGCCGCGTCCTTGCCGACTCCGGTGCCGTTGAGGTTCTTCCAGCCCAGATCCTGCTGCTCCATCGGGGCGGCTTCCGGCTCCCGGCCCACCAGCGCGGGATCTCCGACGCCGTGGGTCTTGCCGAAGGTGTGCCCGCCGACGATCAGGGCGGCGGTCTCGACGTCGTTCATCGCCATCCGGGCGAAGGTCTCGCGGATGTCCACCGCCGAGGCCAGCGGGTCAGGGTGCCCGTTGGGGCCCTCCGGGTTGACATAGATGAGGCCCATCTGGACCGCGGCGAGCGGGTTCTCCAGGTCGCGCTTGCCGGTGTAGCGCTTGTCGCCGGCCAGCCAGCTGGCCTCGGGACCCCAGTAGACCTCCTCGGCCTCCCACTCGTCCTCGCGACCGAAGGCGAAGCCGAAGGTCGTGAATCCCATGTCGTCCAGGGCCACGTTGCCGGCGAACACCAGCAGGTCGGCCCAGGACAGCTTCTTGCCGTACTTCTTCTTCACCGGCCACAGCAGCCTGCGCGCCTTGTCCAGGTTGGCGTTGTCGGGCCAGCTGTTGAGCGGCGCGAACCGCTGCATCCCGTTGCCGGCCCCGCCGCGGCCGTCCTGGACCCGGTAGGTGCCGGCGGCGTGCCAGGACATCCGGATGAAGAACGGTCCGTAGTGACCGAAGTCGGCGGGCCACCACTCCTGGGAGGTCTTCATCACCTCGACGAGGTCGGCCCGCAAGGCGTCGACGTCGAGCGCCTGGACTTCCTTGGCGTAGTCGAAGTCCTCGTGACGGGGGTTGATGACATCCGGATTGTGCTGCAGCACTTTGAGATTGGGTTGGTTGGGCCACCAGTCACGGTTACCGCCGCCTTCGACGGGCGGCTTCATAACCGGGCACCCGCCGTCGACTGCACCGCGCTCGTCATGAAATCGGGCCAGCAGATTGGCACGCAATTCCGACTCGTTCATCGCTAAGATCTGCTGCTCGTCGGTGAGATCCTCAGCCACGAGTGCTCCTTCCGGTAGTGGGCGGGTAATCCGCGGTCACGGTTGTGACCGCGCGTCTTGGGTTGTTGCGCAGGCGGGGCAGGTGCCCCAGTAGGTGACCTCGGCCTCGTGGAGTTCGAAGCCGTGGAGAATCCCGTCGTCATCGGCGGCCGTCAGGCAGGGCGCATCCCCGACGGCACAGTCCACGTCGCCGATGGTTCCACACGAGCGGCAGACCACGTGATGGTGGTTGTCGCCGACCCGCGCCTCATAACGCGCCACCGAACCCGACGGTTGGATACGCCGCAGTAGCCCCGCGGTGGTCAGCGCGGCCAGCACGTCGTACACGGCTTGCCGGGACACCTCGGGAAGGTCGGTTCGCACGGCGCCGAAGACGGTGTCGGTGTCGGCGTGCGGATGAGTATGCACCGCGTGCAGGACGGCCAACCGGGGGCGGGTCACCCGCAGGTCGGCCGAGCGCAACTGCTCGGCAAACTCCGACGGAAACGGCACCAAGTGATCCTGTCGCGGTTTCTGGAATCAGTCAAGTTTCGCTCTTGGGTAGGCTGACTGACCGTGCCGCTCAACACGGTCGCACTGGAAATGGTGCCGCCCAACACCGACCGAAGCCGTCCCGAGCAGATCGAGGAGGTCATCAAGGTCGCCCGACTGTCGGCCGAGACCGGCATCGCCGGGCAGATCGGCCACGTGATGATCCCGGGAATGATCGACGAGGACGGGGATCGACCCGTCGAGATGAAGCCGAAGCTCGACGTTCTCGACTACTGGCAGATGATCTCCCCGGAGCTACCCGGGGTTCAGGGGCTGTGCACCCAGGTCACCGCGTTCTCCGACGAGCCCGCGCTGAGAACCCGCCTGACCGCCCTGGTCGACGCCGGAATGGAGGGCGTCGCCTTCGTCGGCGTCCCGCGCACCATGGCCGATGGCGAGGGTTCCGGTGTGGCGCCCACCGATGCGCTGGCTCTCTACACCGATCTGGTGCCCAACCGCGGCGCGATCCTGATCCCCACCCGAACAGACGAGGACGGACGGTTCGGGTTCAAGTGCCGTCAGGGTGCGACCTACGGCATGACCCAATTGCTCTACTCCGACGCCATCGTCGGGTTCCTGCGGCAGTTCGCCCGCACCAGCGAGCAGCGGCCCGAGATTCTGCTGTCCTTCGGGTTCGTGCCGAAGGTGGAAAGCCGGGTGGGGCTGATCAATTGGCTCATCCAGGATCCCGGCAACACCGCGGTCGCCGACGAGCAGGAGTTCGTCAAAACGCTGGCCGGCGCCGATCCCGCCGTCAAGCGGGGGTTGATCGTCGACTTGTATAAGCGCGTCATCGACGGCGTCGATGGACTCGGGTTTCCGATCAGCATCCACTTCGAAGCCACCTACGGCTACTCCGCTCCCGCCTTCGACACCTTCGCCGAGATGCTGGCCTACTGGTCGCCGCGAGGGTGAAGACCTGGATCGACTTCGACGGCGCCCCGATATTCGTCATCCCGCTGACCGACGGTGTCGGCGGGCCGGCCGTCTGCGAGGGCATGCTCATCGAAGGTCCACAGGGGTGGGGTGAGTTCACTCCGCCGGCGGGTTGCGACCCGCGGCGGGCGGGCCGGTGGTTGACCGCGGCTATCGAGGTCGGCACGGTCGGCTGGCCGGACCCCCAGCGCGGCCGGGTTCCGGTCGCGGTCAGCGTTCCGTCGGTCGATCCCCACCTGGCCCACCGGCTCGTCACCGACTCCGGCTGCCGGACCGCGGCGGTGCAGGTCGGCGGCCTGCTCACCGAGGACCTCGCTCGGGTGGAAGCGGTCCGCGACGCCCTCGGTCCGTCCGGGGCGATCCGCTGTGATGCCGACGGCCGGTGGGATGTCGAGGCGGCGGTCTCGGCGATCACCGCGGTGGACCGCGCCGCGGGCGGAGTCGAGTTCGTCGAGCAGCCGTGCCGCACCCTCGAGGACGTCGCGGCGGTACGCCGGCGGGTGGA
>CAISDL010000163.1 GCA_903884065.1 uncultured Actinomycetes bacterium
GAGCGGGCGACGGGAATCGAACCCGCGTAGCTAGTTTGGAAGACTAGGGCTCTACCATTGAGCTACGCCCGCGTGTTTGCGCGAGCCCAAATGTACCGGCGCGGACTAGTCCGAAGCCAGTCGAGCCCGTCAGGCCATGGTCGGGTACGGCGTCGGGCCTGCCGGGCCGTAGGATCGCGGGCGCGAAAGTGCACACAACCCGGGGTGTAGCGCAGCTTGGTAGCGCATCCGCTTTGGGAGCGGAAGGCCGCAGGTTCAAATCCTGTCACCCCGACATGCCGCAATGTTTACGACACCGAGGAGCACCACTGTGAAGAGCACTGTCGAGAAGCTGACCCCGACCCGGGTTCGGATCAACGTGGAGGTGCCCTTCGCGGAACTCAAGCCCGACTTCGACCGTGCCTACCAGGAGCTCGCCAAGCAGGTGCGGCTGCCCGGATTCCGGCCGGGCAAGGCGCCCGCCAAGCTCCTCGAGGCCCGCGTCGGCCGCGGCGCGGTGCTGGAGCGCGTCGTCAACGAGGCGCTGCCCGCCCGCTACAGCGAGGCGTTGACCACCACCGAACTCCGGCCGCTCGGTGAGCCGGAGATCGAGGTCACCAGGATCGAGGACGGCGAGGAACTGGTCTTCACCGCCGAGGTCGACGTCCGGCCCGACATCGATCTTCCCGACCTGAGCGCGTTGGCGATCTCCGTCGACCCGATCGAGGTGGCCGACGACGAGGTCGACGCCGAGTTGCAGGCCCTGCGGGCGCGGTTCGGAACGCTCAAGGGTGTCGCACGGGCCGCGCAGACCGGGGACTTCGTCTCCATTGATCTCTCCGCCGCGGTGAACGGGGAGGACATCCCCGACGGACGGGCCGAGGGCCTCTCCCACGAGATCGGCTCCGGTCAGTTGATCGAAGGCCTCGACGACGCGATCGTGGGGCTCTCGGAGGGCGAGTCGGCGACATTCACCACCAAGCTCGTCGCCGGTGAGCATGCCGGCGATGCGGCCGACGTCACCGTCACGGTGAAGTCGATCAAGGAACGTGAACTGCCCGAGCCCGACGACGAATTCGCACAACTGGCGAGTGAATTCGACACCCTCGATGAGTTGCGCAACAACCTCACCGAGCAGGTGCGTCGGGTCAAGCGCATCCATCAGGCAGAGAAGATCCGCGACAACGCGCTGGAGACCCTGCTGGAAAAGGTGGACGTACCGCTTCCGGAGAACATCGTCGCGGCCCAGGTCGACGCCGCGTTGCACAACGCGATCCACGGCCTCGAGCACGATGAGGCCAAGCTGGACGAGGCGCTGGAGGCCCAGGGCAGTTCCCGGGAGAAGTTCGACGCCGACAACCGCGAGGCCGCCGAGAAGGCCGTCAAGACCCAGTTGCTGATGGATGCCATCGCCGACGAACTGAACATCGAGGTCAGCGAGAGCGACCTCACCGAGCGACTGGTGCTGATGTCGCGTCAGTACGGCATTCAGCCGCAGCAACTGGTCGGCCTGCTTCAGCAGAACAACCAGCTGCCGGCGGTGTTCGCCGACGTTCGCCGCGGCCTGGCGGTGGCGGCGGTGGTGGAGGCGGCAACCGTCACCGACACCGAGGGCACCGTCATCGACACCAGCGAGTTCTTCGGTTCGGGTGCGGACCTGCCCGAGACGGACGCTGCCGGACCCGACGACGACGAGTAACGCCGACAGCGAAAGTGCGCCGCGGCGGGCAACGATGTGGCCGCCCGGTTGGTTAGGGTCAAGGAGAACGTCGGAGATCGGCCATCCGGTCACGGACCACGACGATCGACAGTTTTGAGAAAGCAGGTAAGCGTGACTCACATGCGTTCCGGTGTTGGGCTGAACCTCCAGGACTCGGTCTACGAACGGTTGCTGGCCGAGCGCATCATCTTCCTCGGCTCGCAGGTCGACGACGACATCGCCAACCGGCTGTGTGCGCAGATTCTGCTGCTGGCCGCCGAGGACCCCACCAAGGACATCTCGCTCTACATCAACTCGCCGGGCGGATCGATCAGCGCCGGCATGGCGATCTACGACACCATGGTGCTGGCTCCCTGCGACGTGGCCACCTACGCGATGGGCATGGCCGCGTCGATGGGCGAGTTCCTGCTCGCCGCCGGCGCCAAGGGCAAGCGGTACGCGCTGCCGCACGCCCGCATCCTCATGCACCAACCGCTCGGCGGTATCACCGGCGGCGCTGCCGACATCGCGATCCAGGCCGAGCAGTTCGCGTTGATCAAGAAAGAGATGTTCCGGCTCAACGCCGAGTTCACCGGTCAGCCGATCGAGCGCATCGAGGCCGACTCCGATCGCGATCGCTGGTTCACCGCACAGGAGGCGCTGGAGTACGGATTCGTCGATCACGTCATCACCCGCGCGCACTTCAACGGAGGATCCAATGCCTGATCGCATGTCTCTTTCCCAGGCAGATCCCCGGTTGGCTCCGCAGGCGCGCTACATCCTGCCGTCGTTCGTCGAGCACTCCAGCTGGGGCGTCAAAGAGTCCAACCCCTACAACAAGCTGTTCGAGGAACGCATCATCTTCCTCGGCGTGCAGGTCGACGACGCGTCGGCCAACGACATCATGGCCCAGTTGCTGGTCCTGGAGTCGTTGGATCCCGACCGCGACATCACCATGTACATCAACTCGCCCGGCGGCTCGTTCACCTCGCTGATGGCGATCTACGACACCATGCAGTACGTGCGTGCCGACATCCAGACGGTGTGCCTCGGGCAGGCCGCCTCGGCGGCGGCGGTGCTGCTGGCCGCCGGCACCCCGGGCAAGCGCCTGGCACTGCCCAACGCCAGGATCCTGATCCACCAGCCGTCGCTGGGAGGCGTCATCCAGGGACAGTTCTCCGACTTGGAGATCCAGGCCGCCGAGATCGAGCGGATGCGCACCCTCATGGAGGAGACCCTGGCGCGGCACACCGGCAAGGACCCCGCGGTGATCCGCAAGGACACCGACCGGGACAAGATCCTGACCGCCCCGGCGGCCAAGGAGTACGGGATCATCGACACGGTGCTCGAGTACCGGAAGTTGTCCGCGCAGAAAGCCTGACGATCACCGGCCGGTTCCGCCGGTCGGGTCACGGCTGCGACACGCCAGAGCGCGGCGCCGCGTGCCACCGCGCGGTGCGCCCGGTCACGGGATATGTTGACCCTCGCGACCGAAAACTGCCACGACGACAACACCGAAATGCCACCGACGCGATTCGTTCGATCTGCTCGCGGCCGAACGTACGAGTAGCGTCGAGGCAGACCGGCACAGACTGAGCGAATGAACCGGCAAGAGCGACGGCGAAGGAAGTAGGGCCCACCACCATGGCGCGCATCGGAGACGGCGGCGACCTGCTGAAGTGCTCGTTCTGCGGGAAGAGTCAGAAGCAGGTCAAGAAGCTCATCGCGGGCCCAGGTGTCTACATCTGCGACGAGTGCATCGACCTCTGCAACGAGATCATCGAAGAGGAACTGGCCGACAACGACGACGTCAAACTCGACGAACTCCCCAAGCCGGCGGAGATCCGGGATTTCCTGGAGAACTACGTCATCGGGCAGGACACCGCCAAGCGCACCCTGGCCGTCGCGGTCTACAACCATTACAAGCGCATCCAGGCAGGCGAGAAGGCGCGGGACTCCCGGGCGGAGACCGTCGAGTTGGCCAAGTCCAACATCCTGATGCTCGGCCCGACCGGCTGCGGCAAGACCTACCTGGCCCAGACGCTGGCCAAGATGCTCAATGTTCCGTTCGCCATCGCCGATGCCACCGCCCTGACCGAGGCCGGTTACGTCGGTGAGGACGTCGAGAACATTCTGCTCAAGCTGATCCAGGCCGCCGACTACGACGTCAAGCGCGCCGAGACCGGAATCATCTACATCGACGAGGTCGACAAGATCGCGCGCAAGAGCGAGAACCCGTCGATCACCCGCGACGTGTCCGGGGAAGGCGTGCAGCAGGCGCTGCTGAAGATCCTGGAGGGCACCCAGGCCTCGGTGCCGCCGCAGGGCGGACGCAAGCATCCGCACCAGGAGTTCATCCAGATCGACACCACCAACGTGCTGTTCATCGTCGCCGGCGCCTTCGCCGGGCTCGAGAGGATCGTCGCCGACCGGATCGGCAAGCGCGGCTTGGGATTCGGCGCCGAGGTCAAGTCCAAGGCGGAGATCGACACCCAGGATCACTTCGCCGAGGTGATGCCCGAAGACCTGATCAAGTTCGGCTTGATCCCGGAGTTCATCGGCCGGCTTCCGGTTGTCGCGTCGGTGACCAACCTGGACAAGGAATCTCTGGTGCAGATCCTGTCCACACCCAAGAACGCGTTGGTGAAGCAGTACACCCGACTGTTCGAGATGGACGGGGTGGAGTTGGAGTTCGACGAGGACGCCCTGGACGCCATCGCCGATCAGGCCATCCATCGCGGCACCGGCGCCCGCGGCCTGCGCGCCATCATGGAGGAAGTCCTGCTGCCGGTGATGTACGACATCCCCAGCCGTGACGACGTCGCCAAGGTCGTGGTGACCAAGGAGACCGTCGAGGACAACGTGCTGCCGACGATCGTGCCGCGCAAGACGGCACGTACCGAACGCCGGGACAAGACCGCCTAGGATCAGACTCCCGCCTGGATAATCCGGTCGGCCCGGCTGTAGACATTCATCGAGTCGCCGCGCAGGAACGCGACCAGGGTCAACCCGGATTGAGTGGCCAGATCCACCGCCAGGGACGACGGCGCCGACACCGCCGCCATGATCGGAATCCCCGCCATCACGGCCTTCTGGGTCAGCTCGAACGACGCTCTCCCGCTCACCAGCAGCACGGTCGAGGCCAGCGGGACCAGATCCGACTCGACCGCCCAGCCGATCAGCTTGTCGACCGCGTTGTGCCGGCCGATGTCCTCGCGGACCGCCAGCAGCGTTCCCGCGCAGTCGAACAGTGCCGCACCGTGCAGACCACCGGTGGCCGCGAACACCTTCTGGGCCGAACGCAATTGGGCCGGCATCGCCGTGAGCGTGGCGGAGGAGACGGTCGCGGGGTCGTCGCCGGGGGAGTGGCGGCTGGACAGTCGGACCGCATCCAGGGATGCCTTGCCGCACACCCCGCATGACGAGGTGGTGTAGAAATTGCGCGTGACGTCCACCTCCGGTGCCGGTACGTCCGGGCTCAGCGTCACGTCGAGGACGTTGTAGCTGTTGATGCCCTCGGAGTCCTCTCCTCGGCAGTAGCGGACGGTGAGCACGTCGTCGCGCTCGGTGATCACGCCTTCGGTCAGCAGGAAACCCTGTGCCAGTTCGATGTCCGAGCCCGGCGTCCGCATGGTGACGGTGATGGGGGCGCCATTGACCCGGATCTCCAGCGGCTCCTCGACGACGAGCGTCTCGGCCCGCTCGGTCGGCTCTCCCGCGGTGAGACGGCTCACCCGGCGGCGTGTGGTCACTCTGCCCATTATGTAACCGTCTCCAGCCGGCCGGCTCTTTCCAATCTCACGACGATCGCCTTCGACACCGGCGTATTCGACTTGACGGCAACATGATCCAGCGGCACCAACGAGTTCGTCTCCGGGTAGTAGGCGGCGGCATTACCCGGCGGGGTGGGGTAGGGCACCACCGCGAAGTCCTCGGCGCGGCGCTCCCGGACCCGCCCGTCCTCGGTGAACTCCGACACCAGGTTCACCCGGTCGCCCTCGGCCAGCCCGAGGGCCGCGACGTCGGCGGGGTTGACGAAGACCACCCGGCGGCCTCCGCGGATGCCTCGGTAGCGATCGTCGAGCCCGTAGATCGTGGTGTTGTACTGGTCGTGACTGCGCAGGGTCTGCAGCACCAGCCTGCCCGGCGGCACCGGCACCCACCGTAGCGGCTCGGTGACGAAGTTGGCTTTGCCTGTGGTCGTGGGGAATTCACGGGAGTCCCGGGGCGGGTGCGGAAGCTGGAAGCCGTCCGGTGCGCGCACCCGGCGGTTGTAGTCCCCGCAGCCCGGAACGACGGCGGCGATCTCGTCGCGGATGCTGTCGTAGTCCGCGGCGAATCGCTCCCAGGCGACCGGATGCGACGGTCCGAGCAGGCGGCGCGCCAGGTGGCAGATGATCGCCACCTCGCTGCGCACCTCGGGGCCCGGCGGCGGCAGGCTGCCCCGGGACAGGTGCACCATCGACATGGAATCCTCTACCGAGACAACCTGTTTGCGCCCGTCGGCGAGGTCGCGGTCGGTGCGGCCGAGGGTCGGCAGGATCAGGGCGGTGGCGCCGTGCACCACATGACTGCGGTTGAGCTTTGTCGACACCTGCACCGTCAACGCGCAGTTGCGCAGTGCGGCCTCGGTGACCTCGGTGTCGGGGGTGGCGGCGGCGAAGTTGCCGCCCATCCCGACGAACACCGACGCCCGACCGTCGCGCATGGCCCGGATCGCGTTGACGGTGTCGTAGCCGTGACGGCGCGGGCTGGTGATGCCGAATCGCGAATCCAACGCCGCCAGAAAGGATTCCGGCGCCTTCTCCCAGATGCCCATGGTCCGGTCGCCCTGCACGTTGGAGTGGCCGCGAACCGGGCACACCCCCGCGCCCGGCTTACCGATCATGCCCCGCAGCAGCAACACATTGGTGACCTCGGCGATGGTCGCCACCGAGTGGGTGTGCTGGGTCAGGCCCATCGCCCAGCACACGATCGTGCGCCGGGAGGCGGCCATCATCCCGGCCACCCGGTGTAGTTGCGCGGCGGTGATTCCGGTGGCGGCGAGCACGGTCCCGGTGTCGCAGGCACGGGCCGCGGCGGCGTATTCATCGAAGCCGGAGCAGCGTTGGGCGATGAAGTCCCGGTCGACGACGGTGCCGGGCGCCCGATCGTCGGCCTCCAGGAGCAGTTTGGCCACCCCCCGGAACAGGGCCATGTCGCCGCCGAGGCGGATCTGAACGAACTCGTCGGCGATCGGCGCGCCCCGGCCCGCGACGCCGCGCACCGTCTGCGGGTCGTTGAACCGGATCAGCCCGGCCTCCGGCAGCGGGTTGACGGCAATGATCTTGGCGCCGTTGGCCTTGGCCCTCTCCAGCACCGACAACATGCGGGGATGGTTGGTCCCGGGGTTCTGCCCGGCGATCACGATCAGGTCGGCGGAGGCGATGTCCTCCACGGTCACCGATCCCTTGCCCACACCGATCGATTCCGTGAGTGCGGTGCCGGAGGACTCGTGGCACATGTTGGAGCAGTCCGGCAGGTTGTTGGTCCCGAAACTGCGGACGAGCAGTTGGTAGAGGAACGCCGCTTCGTTGCTGGTGCGTCCGGAGGTGTAGAACAGCGCCTCGTCCGGGCTGTCCAGTGCCCGCAGATGCTCGGCGATCACCCGGTAGGCCTCGTCCCAGCCGATCGGCCGGTAGTGGTCGTCTCCCGGGGTGAGCACCATCGGGTGGGACAACCGGCCCTGCTGGGACAGCCAGTACTCCGGGCGGGACGCCAGGTCCGGAACCGAATGCCGGGCGAAGAACTCCGGCCCGACGACTCGGCGGGTCGCTTCCTCGGCGACGGCCTTGGCGCCGTTCTCGCAGAACTCCGCGACCTTGCGGCCGCCCGGTTCCTCGGGCCAGGCGCACCCGGGGCAGTCGAAGCCGTCGCGCTGATTGACCTGCGCCAGCGTTCTCAGCGTGCGAACCAGTCCCATCTGCGCCACGCTGCGCCGCAGGGCCACCAGAACGGCCGGAACCCCCGCGGCGGCCTTGCCGGGACGCCCGACGACGACGGCTCGCTCGTCGTAGTCGGCTTGTGCGTCCCGGACATCGTCCATGGGTCCCAATCTATGCCACCTTCAGTGACCCAGATCTCAACATTCCGGGGCGGCCGCATTGCGCCGTTGACGACGACGTAACAAGTTCGGCATCGAAGCTCCCTAGCTTGAGGAGGTCATACGCCCACTGCTCAGTGGCGCGCTATCGGGGCTGTCGAGAGGAAATGACCATGAGCGGGAACGCGGTTCGCCTGCAGGCGATCAACAAAGTCGAGGCTTTCGTGCCCCCGGCGATCAGCTTCGATCCCGCCGAGGCGCCCGGGGAGATATTCGGCGCCAACGTCTTCACCTTGGCCGAGATGCGGCTGCGGCTGCCCAAGTCGGTGTACAAGTCCGTCGTCGCCACCATCGAGAAGGGCGCCAAGCTGGATTCGGCGGTCGCCGACGCCGTCGCCTCGGTGATGAAGGACTGGGCGCTGTCGCGGGGAGCGACCCACTACGCGCACGTCTTCTACCCGATGACCGGCCTGACGGCCGAGAAGCACGACAGCTTCCTCGAACCCGTCTCCGACGGCCAGACGCTGGCCGAGTTCGCCGGCAAGACCCTCATCCAGGGCGAGCCGGACGCCTCCAGCTTCCCCTCCGGCGGGCTGCGCAGCACCTTCGAGGCCCGCGGCTACACGGGCTGGGACGTCACCAGCCCGGCGTACATCCTGGAGAACCCGAACGGCAACACCCTGTGCATCCCGACGGTGTTCGTCTCGATGACCGGGGAGGCGCTGGACTACAAGACCCCGCTGCTGCGCAGCCAGCAGGCGATGGGCACCCAGGCCGAGCGCATCCTGAAGTTGTTCGGGCACAAAGATTTCGACCACATCGTCTCGTTCTGCGGCCCCGAGCAGGAGTACTTCCTCATCGACCGGCACTTCTTCCTCGCGCGGCCGGACCTGATCAACGCGGGCCGCACACTGTTCGGCTCCAAGCCGCCCAAGGGCCAGGAGTTCGACGACCACTACTTCGGTTCGATCCCCGAGCGGGTGCTCGGTTTCATGATGGACACCGAGCGCGAACTGTTCAAACTCGGGATCCCGGCCAAGACCCGGCATAACGAGGTCGCGCCCGGCCAGTTCGAGATCGCGCCGATGTTCGAGCGGGCCAATATCGCCGCCGACCACCAGCAGTTGCTGATGACCATCTTCAAGACCATCGCGAAGAAGCACGGCATGGAATGCCTGTTCCACGAGAAGCCGTTCGCCGGCGTCAACGGGTCCGGCAAGCATGTGAACTTCTCGATGGGCAATGCCCAGTTCGGCAGCCTCCTGGTACCCGGTGACACACCGCATGAGAACGCCCAGTTCCTGGTGTTCTGCGCCGCGGTGATCCGGGCGGTGCACAAGTTCAGCGGACTGCTCCGGGTGTCGGTGGCCTCGGCGACCAACGATCATCGTCTCGGCGCCAACGAGGCTCCGCCGGCGATCATCTCGATTTTCCTCGGCGACCAGCTCGCCGACGTCTTCGAGCAGATCGCCAAGGGTGCGGCCACCTCGTCGAAGGGCAAGGGCACCATGATCATCGGCGTCGACACCCTGCCGCACCTGCCCACCGACCCGGGCGACCGCAACCGCACCAGCCCGTTCGCCTTCACCGGCAACAGGTTCGAGTTCCGGGCGCCGGGTTCGGGGCAGACCATCAACGTGCCGATGATCGTGCTCAACACGATCATGGCCGATTCGCTGGACTACCTCGCCACCGCTCTGGAGAGCGCGGTCGCCGGCGGAGAGGACTTCGACGCCGCGGTGCAGAAGTTGCTCACCGACGTCATCACCGAGCACGGCGCGGTGGTGTTCAACGGTGACGGGTACTCGGACAACTGGCAGATCGAGGCCGCCCAGCGGGGTCTGCCCAACCTCAAGACCACCCTCGACGCGATCCCCGAACTGATCACGCCGGAGTCCGTGGAGCTGTTCGAGCGCTACGGCGTGTTCAACGAACGTGAACTGCACAGCCGCTACGAGGTGCGCTTGGAGCAGTACGCGCTGACCATCGGCGTGGAGGCCAAACTGGCGTGCGAGATCGGCTCGACGGTGATCCTGCCGGCGGCGATGCGCTATCAGACCGAGTTGGCGCAGAACGTGGCCGCCATGAAGGCGGCCGGATTCCCCGCCGAGATGTCGCTTCTGGGGCAGGTCTCCGCGCCGATCGCGGAGCTCACCTCAGCGCTCACGGGTCTCAAGGCCGCACTGGCGGCCCATGTCGAGGGCAGCTTTGCCGAAGCACTGCACGCCCGCGACGTGCTGCTGCCCGCCATGGATGCCGTCCGAGCCGCCGCCGATGCGCTGGAAGCCATTGTGGCTGATGACTTGTGGCCGCTGCCGACCTACCAGGAGATGCTCTTCATCCTCTGACGGCATCCTCGCGGCAACGTCAGTCGCGGGTCAGCGCGAACAGTCGTAGGTCGCGCTCGGTCCGGGTCCGATAGGACCGGTACATCGGATAGGCCAGGAACCGCCGCAGCGCCTCCTCGCGCTCCGGGCCGTCGAGCAGGTCGGCCCGCACCGGCACCTCGACGCCGCCGATCGCGACGGTGGCCGCCGGATGTGCCAGCAGGTTCGAGGTCCACGCGGGGTGCTGCTGCTGGCCGAAATTGCTGCCGAGGATGAGCAACCGGTCGCCGTCGCGCAGGTAGTTGAGCGCCGTCGCTCGGGGCAGGCCGGACTTTCGTCCGGTCGTCGTCAGCAGCAGTGGGGGCAGGGCGGTGGGCCCGAACAAGGGGTACTTGCCCTTGGTCAGCTTCAGCAGTTGCCGGTCCAACGGCACCAGCACGCGGATGAACCGCGAGCCCATCCGCGTGGATGCGAACGCATAGGCGGGGGCGAACAACGGCGACATCGTCTCCCGGCCCCAGTGGGGTTCGGGGAAGGTTCCGGGCACCCGCCCATGCTCCCGCGGCCGCCTCCGCCGCGCACCCAACTTCTTAAGATTGGCTGACGTCCGAGGGTGATCAACGACACATTCGGCCCTCATGGAGACCTGGGCCGTCTCCGTGACCTGTGGTGATGATCCGGTGGTGGTGGCGTGTCCGCGGCGGGGGCAGACGTTGGTTACCTGAGAAAATGCAATAATCGCCGGAAACCGCGGCTCGCAGAAATCCTGCCGTGAATCCGACGAAAGGCTCCCGACGTGGGTCCGAACGGCAACGGAGCTGCGAACAACCGCCAGAAGATCGAAAAGGTCGTCATCAGGTTCGCCGGAGATTCCGGCGACGGGATGCAGTTGACCGGCGACCGCTTCACCTCTGAGGCGGCGCTCTTCGGCAACGACCTTGCGACGCAACCGAACTACCCGGCCGAGATTCGCGCACCGCAGGGCACGCTCCCCGGTGTTTCGTCGTTCCAGATCCAGATCGCCGATTACGACATCCTCACCGCGGGCGACCGGCCGGATGTCCTTGTCGCCATGAATCCTGCGGCGCTGAAGGCCAACCTCTCCGATTTGCCGCGCGGGGGCATGGTGATCGCCAACTCTGACGAGTTCACCAAGCGCAACCTGGCCAAGGTGGGGTACATCAGCAGCCCACTGGAAACCGGAGAGTTGTCAGAGTTCGTCGTGCACGCCGTCCCGATGACCACCCTGACCCTGGGTGCGGTCGAGCCGATCGGCGCATCGAAGAAAGACGGCGAGCGCGCCAAGAACATGTTCGCCCTCGGGCTGCTGTGCTGGATGTACGGCCGGGCACTCGAGGCCAACGAGACGTTCATCCGGGAGAAGTTCGCCCGCAGGCCCGAGATCGCCGAGGCCAACGTTCTCGCGCTGCGGGCGGGCTGGAACTACGGCGAGACCACCGAGGCCTTCGCCACCACCTATGAGGTGGCGCGTGCCAAGCTCGCCCCGGGGGAGTACCGGCAGATCTCGGGGAACACCGCACTGTCCTACGGCATCGTCGCGGCCGGCCAGCTCGCCGATGTCCAGGTGGTGCTCGGCAGCTACCCCATCACCCCGGCCTCGGACATCCTCCACGAGCTGTCCAAGCACAAGAACTTCAACGTGATGACATTCCAGGCCGAGGACGAGATCGCCGGCATCGGCGCTGCCCTGGGTGCGTCCTATGGCGGTGCGCTGGGCGTGACGAGTACGTCGGGCCCGGGTGTTTCGCTGAAGTCGGAGTTCATCGGCCTGGCGGTGATGACCGAGCTTCCGCTGCTGATCATCGACGTTCAACGCGGCGGGCCGTCCACCGGCCTTCCCACCAAGACCGAGCAGGCCGATCTGCTGCAGGCGATGTTCGGCCGTAACGGCGAATCGCCGATTGCCGTGCTGGCTGCCTGTTCCCCGTCGGACTGCTTCGACATCGCGGTGGAAGCCGCGCGCATCGCCTTGACCTACCGCACCCCGGTCATCCTGCTGTCCGACGGCGCGATCGCCAACGGTTCCGAACCCTGGCGCATCCCCGACGTCAGCTCCTTCGAGCCGATCGTGACCGACTTCGCTTCGGCAGGAACCGATTTCGCGCCCTATGCGCGTGACCCGCTGACGCTGGCACGTCAGTTCGCGGTACCGGGAACCCCGGGGTTGGAGCACCGTATCGGCGGACTGGAGAAGGCCAACGGCTCCGGTGACATCTCCTACCACGGCGGCAATCACGACCAGATGGTCCGACTGCGGCAGGCGAAGATCGACGGCATCGACGTGCCGGATCTCGACGTCGATGACCCCAGCGGTGACGCGGAACTGCTGATCCTCGGCTGGGGAAGTTCGTTCGGCCCGATCGGTGAGGCCTGCCGGCGGGCCCGCCGCCGGGGCATCAAGGTGGCGCACGCGCAGATTCGGCACCTCAATCCGCTGCCGGGAAACCTCGGTGACGTCCTGCGGAGATACGCCCGTGTGGTGCTCCCGGAGATGAACCTCGGCCAGTTGGCGTTACTGCTGCGCGGCAGGTACCTCGTCGACGTCCAGTCGGTGACCAAGGTCGCCGGAATGGCGTTCCGGGCCGACGAGATCGAAGCCGTCATCGACGCGGCCCTCGATGGCACGCTCGGCGACATCGAAAGCGACAAGACGAAATTCGCCCGCCTCACGGCGGCGACTGTGGGCGCCGAGACGAATGTGGAAGCTGGGGCGAGCGCATGACCGACCTGATCGGATCCGACCTCGGGCTGACGCCGTCGAAGAACGACGGCGTCCCCACCACCGATCAGCCGCAGAAGTCCAAGGACTTCACCAGCGATCAGGAGGTGCGCTGGTGCCCCGGTTGCGGGGACTACGTCATCCTCAACACGATCCGCAACTTCCTGCCCGAGTTGGGCCTGCGGCGGGAGAACATCGCATTCGTCAGCGGGATCGGCTGCTCCAGCCGGTTCCCGTACTACTTGGAGACCTACGGTTTCCACTCCATCCACGGGCGCGCCCCGACCATCGCGACCGGTCTGGCGCTGGCGCGCCCCGACCTGTCGGTGTGGGTGGTCACCGGCGACGGTGACGCGCTGTCCATCGGCGGAAACCACCTCATCCACGCCCTGCGGCGTAACATGAACATCACCATCCTGCTGTTCAACAACCGGATCTACGGCTTGACCAAAGGCCAGTATTCGCCGACCTCGGAGGTCGGCAAGGTCACCAAGTCCACGCCGATGGGTTCGCTGGACCAGCCGTTCAACCCGGTCTCGGTGGCCCTCGGTGCCGAGGCCACGTTCGTCGGCCGGGCCCTGGACTCCGACCGCAAGGGTCTCTCGGAGGTGCTGCGCGCGGCGGCGACGCACCGCGGTGCGGCTCTGGTGGAAATCCTGCAGGACTGCCCGATCTTCAACGACGGCTCGTTCGATGCGCTGCGCAAGGAAGGCGCCGAGGAGCGGGTGATCCCGGTCCGTCACGGCGAGCCGATCACCTTCGGCATCGACGGCGAATATTGCGTCGTGCAAAGCGGTTTCGGTCTCGAGGTGGCCAAGACCGTGGACGTCGCGGCCGGGCAGATCGTGGTCCACGATGCCCAGGCCGACAGCCCCGCCTACGCGTTCGCGCTGTCGCGGCTCAGCGATCAGAACCTCGAGCACACCGTCATGGGCATCTTCCGGCAGGTCGATCGGCCCGCCTACGACGACGGTGCCCGGGAACAGATCGTCTCCGCGCGTGCCGCCGCGACGCAC
>CAISDL010000164.1 GCA_903884065.1 uncultured Actinomycetes bacterium
GACGCCGGTGGCACAGAAGAAGACGTTCTCGCCCGACACCAGATCATCGGTGGTGAGTACGCGGTCCAAGTCGTGGCCGCGGTCGATGGCCTTCTGGCGCTCCTCGTCGTCCTTGGGAGCCAGTTGGGCCTGGATCTCGCCTCCCATGCAGCGGATCGCCGCGGCGGTGATGATGCCCTCGGGGGTGCCGCCGATACCGACGAGCAGGTCGGTTCCCGAGTCGGGACGGCAGGCCGAGATGGCGCCGGCGACGTCGCCGTCGGAGATCAGCCGGATCCGCGCACCCGCACCGCGCACCTCGGCCATGAGCTTCTCGTGCCGGGGCCGGTCCAGGATGCAGACGGTGATATCGGAGACCGAAGCCTTGCGCACCTTGGCGATGCGCTGGATGTTGGCCGCGATCGGCGAGGTGATGTCGATGAAGTCGGCGACGTCGGGGCCGGCGGCGATCTTGTTCATGTAGAACACCGCCGACGGGTCGAACATGGCGCCGCGTTCGGCCACGGCCAGTACCGAGATGGCGTTGGGCATGCCCTTGGCCATCAGGGTGGTGCCGTCGACGGGGTCGACCGCGAAGTCGCAGTCCGGGCCGTCGCCGTTGCCCACCTCTTCGCCGTTGTAGAGCATCGGGGCGTTGTCCTTCTCGCCCTCGCCGATCACGACCACTCCGCGCATCGACACCGAGTTGACCAACTGACGCATCGCATCGACGGCCGCGCCGTCGCCGCCCTCCTTGTCGCCGCGGCCCACCCATCGTCCGGCGGCCATGGCGCCCGCCTCGGTGACGCGGACCAACTCCAGAGCAAGGTTGCGGTCGGGGGCTTCGCGGCGGCGGGCGTCAGGCATGCGGGTGATTGTCCCAGAACGGGCCGTCGGGTCCAGACCTGGGATACTGGCGACAGCGCTGACGACGATGCGGGGCGCGGCGACGAGGAGGAGCAGCGCATTGAGCACCGCTGACAAGCCGGCCGAACCGATCGCCGGCCCCCCGGGCCCCAGACCGCATAAGCCCCGCATCCTGCAGGACGGCCGCGACATGTTCTGGTCGCTCGTTCCGCTGGTGGCGCTGTGCGTCCTGCTGGCCGGCCTGGTGGGAATGTGCTCGTTCGGCGGGCGTGGCCCGTCGGAGGGCCCGACCCCCACCTACGACGTCGTCAAGGCGCTGACAGCCGACGCGGCCGCAGTCGGCTTCGGCGTCCGGGTGCCGAAACTGCCCGACGGCTGGCAGGCGAACTCCGGGACCCGCAGCGGCATCGACGGCGGCCGCACCGATCCGCGCACCGGGGACCAGCAACGCGCGCTGGCCACCCGGGTGGGTTACATCGCGCCGTCGAAGATGTACGTGAGCCTGACCCAGAGCAACGCCGACGAGACCGCGTTGGTGGCCTCCATCCAGAAAGCCGTCTACCCGAGCGGCGCCGAAGACGTCGACGGGGTCACCTGGGTGGTCTACCAGGGCGGCGAGGGAACCGAGCCGGTGTGGACCACCCGCCTGGACAGCCCGAAAGGTGCCACGCAGGTGGCCATCTCCGGCGCGGGGAGCAGCGACGACTTCCGCGCCCTGGCCATCGCCACCCAAACTCAGCCGGCGCTGGGTTAGATGGGCCCATGGCTTCCGACGTGTCCAACGCTGCCCCCGAGGCTGACCTGACCGGCTGGACGTGCGAACCGTTCACCGCCGCCGGCTTCACCCACGACGTGTACTCCAAGGGTTCCGGCCCCGGAGTGGTGCTGATTCCGGAGATGCCGGGCGTGCACCCCGGAGTGTTGGCGTTGGGAAACTATCTGGTGGACAACGGTTTCACCGTGGCGATCCCCTCGCTGTACGGAACCCCTGGTGCCTCGGCCCGCAGTCCCATGATCGTGCCGACTCTGGTGCGGGGTTGCGTCGCCAAGGAGTTCGCCGCCCTGGCGCTCAACAAGGAGCGCCCGGTGGCCAACTACCTGCGGGCGCTGGCACGCGATCTCAACGCCAAGACCCCGGGCAAGGGCGTCGGCGTGATCGGTCAGTGTTTTTCCGGCGGATTCGCGCTGGCCGCCGCAGTCGACGACAGCGTGCTGGCCTCGGTGCTCAGCCAGCCGTCGGTGCCTATCGCGTTGACCGGTGCCCACAAGCGCGATCCCGGGTTCTCCGAAAAGGAGATGAAGGTCATCGAGAAGCGCGCCGCCGACGGCAACCTGTGCGCTCTGGGCCTGCGGTTCAGCGGTGACGCGATGGCTCCCGCCGAACGGTTCACGACCCTCAAGGACCGCCTCGGCGACAACTTCGAGGTGATCGAACTCGACTCCTCGCCGGGCAACTCCGGCGGGTTCGGGCGGATGGCGCACTCGGTGCTGACACTGGAGGTGCGCGAGCGTCAGGGGCAGCAGGCTTACGAGGCGCGCAAGCGGATGATGGAGTTCCTCAAAGAACGCTTGGGGTAGCGGCGTCGCCGGGCAGGACCGGGGTCAGTTCGTCGGGGGTCAGTTCGTCGGGCAATGGGGCGGGCTTCTTACGCTTGCGCCCGAAGCGCTTCTTGTGCTCCTCGGGATCGTCATCGTCGTCCTCGTGCATCGCCACACCCTTGTAGACGGCCAGGTACACCGAGATGGTGGTGACGATCAGGATCATGATCACCGGCCCGAGGATGATGCCGAAGAACCCGAACATGGCGATGCCGGAGAACACGCTGAGCAGCATCAGCGCCGGGTCGAGCCGGGCCTGCTTGGGCACCAGGATGGGCCGCAGGAAGTTGTCGACGTTGGTGATGCCGAAGAGATGGAACAGCACCACGAACAGGCCGCCGGCGACGTTACCGAAGAACATCATTCCGATCCCGAACGGGATGGTGACGATGCCGCTGCCCAGCGGGATCACCGACAGCGCGGTGAGGAAAATCGCGAAGATGAAGAAGGCGTCGTGGAAGCCGGCGATCCAGATCGAGCACGCGCCGAGGGTGCCCTGGATCACCGCAATGATGAACTGGCCCTTGACCGTTCCCTTCACCATCGCGCCCATCTTGGCCAGGTAGAGGTCGGTGACCTCTTCGCCGAGCGGATTGAGCTTACGGACCAGGTTGATCAGCTTGGTCTTGTTGTTGATCAGTGAGATCAACACGTAAAGGAAGATAATGGTCGAGGTGATCAGGCCGATGGCGCCGCCGGCTGCACCGGACAGCGTCCGTAGCAGCCACTCGCCGACCGTCTGAGCCACCTTGCCGACGTTGTCGCGCAACGATTCCAGCGTGATCGTGGGGGTCTGAAACGGAAGTTTGTGCAGCCCGTTGTTGGCCGCGGTGATCACTTTGTCGCCCAACGCGTTCAGGTCGGCCGTCTTGGCCCAATCAGCGACTCCGATGAGCATGTTCGAAATCTGAACCGTCGCCAGGGATATCACGCCGGTAATCGGGATCACCACGGTGAGCAATGCCGCCAAGACGGTGAGCGTGGTCGCCAGTCCGCCGCTCATCTTGGCCTTCAGCCTGTCGTGCACCGGGGTGAACAGGTAGGCCACGATCGCCGCGATCACGATGAGCATGAAGTAGCGGCGCAGGAAGTACGCGCCGAACAGCAACGCGATCGCGGTAACGATCCCGAGCGCCCGCTTCTGGGTGGGCGTGAAGTCGGTTCTCACCGCTCTACTGTCCCATCAGCTTGGTCAGATGCTCGTGAATATTGGGATAGCGCTTCAGGTGCGCGCCGCCGTTGAGGTCCAGAATCTCCCCGGTCATCCAGGAGGACTGCGGGGAGCACAGGAACGCCACGGCGGCGGCGACGTCCTCGGGGGTCCCGGCACGGCCCAGTGCGGTGTTCTCGACGTACTCCTCGACCACGCCCGGGATTGCCGACGCGCCCTCGGTGAGCGGGGTGTGCACGAACCCCGGTGCGACGGCGTTGACCCGGATTCCGCGTGGGCCGAGTTCCAGGGCGGCGACCTGGGTCAGCATCGACAACCCGGCCTTGGCCGCGCAGTAGGCGCTCATCCCGATTGCGGGTTGGCGGGCGTTCAGCGAGGTCAGCGACACCACCGATCCGCCGTCGCGCAGATGGCGGCCGGCGTGCTTGAGCACAAGGAAACCGCCGGTGAGGCAGACGTCGACCACGGAACGGAACTGTTCGGCATCCAGATCGGTGATCATCCCGAAACCGCTGAACCCGGCGCAGTTCACCACGACGTCCAGGCGGCCATCGCGGTCGGAGATGCCGTCGAACAGCGAAGCGACGCTGTCCTCGTCGGTGACCTCGACGGCGGTCGCGGTGTGCGGATCGCCGAGTTCACCGGCGCGCTGGGCGGCAAGTCCGCTGTTACGGTCGGCGATCGTCACCCGGTAGCCGGCTGCGGCCAGCAGTTGCGCTGTTGCCCAACCGATTCCGGAGGCGCCACCGATGACGACGGCGACGCGGGTGGGCTCTGTCAGTCCGCTGGAGTTCATGGAGTCCATCTTGCCGCAATCGGAGCAACCCCCTGAAAAGAGCGTCCACCCGGGCCCTTTGCCGGGGCCCGGGTGGACATGGTCGTGGAGTGCGGGGAAGGGGGTTACCGCCCTCCGCGACCGGTCCTGGAGCGAGAGGGATGATCATTCCCGCCGGCATCCGGGGCTGCCGAGGCGCGGCTCACCCCGCGGGTGGGTGCGCTGACGGCCGCCGAGAGGTCGACCTGCGGGGCGCTCACTGCGACCGGTGCGGGCTCGGCTTTGACCGCCGGGGCCGACTCGGTGGCCGCCGCCACCGAGGCAGGGGCGTCAGCGACAACCGCTGCCGGGGCTTCGGCCACGACCGGGCTCACCGCCGCTGCCGCCGCTGCCGCCGGGGCGACGGCGGCTGCCGGTGGAGGCGGGGTCACCTTCAGCTTCGGGGCGAGGTATTGGCCCATGCCGACCATCGATCCGCCCAGGCCGTTGGGGAGACCTGGAATGGTGATGCAGCAAGAACCGTTGTATTCAACTTCGACATGCGTTGAGTTGAACGCGGGTCCTACCGTGTACGCCGTGGGTGGGTCGGTAGGGTCGCCAGCCGAGCCGTCGAGGGGGACGGC
>CAISDL010000165.1 GCA_903884065.1 uncultured Actinomycetes bacterium
CTGAGTGCGGTCGCCGCCGGTGAGGTGCTGCTGAACATCGACGCCGACGTCACTGTGCAGGGGGACGGCGTGCTGCGGATGCTGTCGTTGCTCGGCCGGCCCGAACAGGTTCCGGGCGGGCTGGGGGCCGCGCTCGTGACCGCCGTTCCCCGGCAACACACCGGAAGTTTCGGCGAGGCGATGATGATGCCTTTGCTGCATCTGTCCTACGTCGCCTGGCTGCCGATGCCACTGATCCACCGGACCCGCGACTCCCGGGTGCTGGCGGCCAACGGCCAACTGCTCATGGTGCGACGCTCGGCGCTCGACTCCGTCGGCGGCTGGGCCTCGGTGCGCACCGCATTGGTGGACGACATGGCCCTGTGCCGGGAGTTCAAGAAGAGCGGACAACGCGTCGTGTTCGCCGATGGCGACCGAATTGCCGAGTGCCGCATGTACTCCGACACCTCGTCGCTGTGGCGGGGGTTCGCCAAGAACTTCTATGAGGGCATCGGCGGGCGCCCCGCGGCGATGATCGCCGTGATGGGCTTGCACGTGCTTCTGTTCGTCGCGCCCTATCTCGCCCTGCCGATCGCGGCACTGCTGGGAGCGTGGGGCCTGGCCGCGGCCGCCGCGGTCGGGGTGGCCGCCAACGTGACCCTGCGGCTGATCATGGCCGCCCGCTACGGCCACCGCCTCGGCAGTGTGCTGCTGCATCCCGTGGCAGTGCTCGTCATGATGGGCGTGCTGCTGGACAGCTTCCGTTGGAGCCGCCGCGGTGACATTCGGTGGCGGGGCCGGTCCTACCCGGCACGCGCACAGCGCGAGGCGGCGTGAACCCCGACGCCGCGGCCGACCAGCAGGCGCTGGCCCGGGCCGGAGACACCCGGCGGCCGGGCGTCCTGGACTTCGCCCGCGGCTACTCGCGTCGGCGGGTGGCCCACGGACTCGACGGCGTGTGGGTGGCCGGTTTGGACGAGGCCCGTGCCACGCTGGCCGACCGGCCCGTGCTCTTCGCCGCCAACCATGTCGCCTGGTGGGACCCGCTGCTGCTGCTGATTCTCGACGAAGCCCTCGGCGGGCTGGGCTGGGCGATGATGGACTCCGAGAATCTTCGTACGCTGCCGTTCCTGGGCTGGGTCGGCGCGCTGCCCCTGGACCGCAGCAGCCCCGAGCGCAGCAGGCAGTGCCTCGAGTCGTGCGCCGCCCTGCTCGACCGGCCCGGCCGCGCCCTGTGGATCTTCCCGCAGGGCCGGCAACGTCCCGCCCACCTGCGGCCACTGGACCTCAAACGCGGTGTGCAGACCCTGCACGCGCACAACCCGGTCGATGTCATCGCGGTGAGCCTCACCTACGTCCTCCTGGAACGGCAGCACCCCGCGGCGATCGTGCGATTCTCCGCGCCGATGCCGGGTGCTGAGATCGCCGGGGACGCGCTGCTGCCCGCGGTCGAGAGCGTCCTGGTCGAGGGCCTGTCAGCCATCGACGTCGCCGCCGTGGCCGCGACCGACGGGCGTCGGGCCCGAAGCAACCCCGCCGACCCGCTGCCGGGATTCGTCCCACTGGTGCGGCCGCGCCGATTGGTCGACGCCGAGGCACTCGGTGGGCGACTGCTGGGAGCCTTGCGGCGCAGGAGATCTCGTGCCGGTTGAGTCCGGCGGCAAAGTCCTGCTCGTCGGCGCCGGCATCGGCGGGCTGACCGCGGCCCTGGCCCTGGCCGCCCGTGGGGTGCCCGTGCGGGTGCTTGAGGCCGCCAGCCACCCGGGCGGCAAGGCAGGGGTCGTCGAGGTCGACGGGGTGACGATCGAGACCGGTCCCAGCGTGCTGACCCTGCCCGACGTCTTCGCCCGGGTCTTCGCCCGTGCGGGCCGACGCCTCGACGAGGTGATCGACCTGCGCCGCCTCGACCCGGGCTTCCGTTACCGCTACGCCGACGGCGCGGTACTCGAGGTCTGCCACGACCCCGACGACACCCTGGCGCGCGTTCGCGCGGCACTCGGTTCGGCCGCCGAGGGCGAACTGGCTTCGTTCCTGAGCTACAGCCGCCGGATCTGGGATGCCGCGGCACCGCATTTCGTCGTGGGACCCGCCCCGACGTGGGCAGCGATGGCCGCCCTCGCCGTGCGGCACCCGCGCGCCCTGCTCTCCGTCGACCCGTTGCACAGCATGGCCGCGGGCATCGATCGCCATGTCAGCGAACCGCACCTGCGAATGCTGCTGCGCCGCTACGCGACCTATAACGGCAGCGACCCCCGCCAGGCGCCGGCCACCCTGAACTGCATCGCCCACGTCGAACTGTCGTTGGGCGGCTATGGCGTTCAGGGCGGCATCCACGCGCTGGTGGCGGCGCTGGTCGATGCCGTCGAGGCGCACGGCGGAGTCATCGAGTACGGAACTGTGGTCGAGCGGGTCCTGGTCGATTCCGGCGTCGCGGTCGGAGTCTCGCTGGCCGGCGGTGGGACCCGGCGCGGTCAGGCGGTCGTGGTGAACGCCGACGTGGGGTGGCTTCGGAACGGCGCCCTGTCCGATCCGGCCCGTCACCTCCCGGCCGCGGCGGAGCCGTCGATGTCCGGCTGGACCGGGGCGCTGCGGGCGGCCCGGCGCGACGACCGACTGCCTCACGAGGTGTTGTTCCCGGCCGATTACGACGCGGAGTTCGCCGACATCTTCGACCGCGACCGGCCCCCGGCAGCGCCGACGGTCTATCTCTGCGCCCAGGAGCGCTGCCACGGACTGCAGGGCTGGGCGAACGACGAGCCGGTCTTCGTGATGGCCAATGCCCCCGCCGAGCCGGCCTCGGGGGCCCGCGCACCCGAGGTCTGGACCACCCTGGAGGCCGCCGTCGAGCAGCGGATCCGTGCGGCCGGACTGTGGTCCGAGGACGACGCGCTGGTCTGGCGCCGCAGCCCGGCGGACCTGGCGGCTGCCTTCCCCGGCAGCCGCGGAGCCATCTACGGCGCGGCCAGCAACGACCGCTTTGCCGCCTTCAAGCGGCCGCCGAATCGTGTGCGCAGCGTGCCGGGTCTCTACCTGGCCTCCGGAAGCGCCCACCCGGGTGGCGGATTGCCGATGGTGGCTCTGTCCGGAATGGCGGCCGCCGACTGCCTCAGCGCGGACCTCGGCCTGCCGGCGCGGTAGCTCTCAACCGGCAGCGGGGCCGGCGGCGTCAATGCACGATCGCATTCCGCGGCCGCCGGTCATCGGACGTTCTGGGCACCGCTGCACTGTCACGATCAGTGAATCGCTTTGTCCAACAGCAGAATTCCAGCATGATCCCGTCCGGGTCGGCGAAGTAGAACGAACGGATGTAAACCCCCGGATATGGCTTCTCGGCCACCTGCGTCGGGCTGTCGTCATGGTTGAGCACCGGACCCACCTCGACGCCTTTGTCGATCAACCGCTGCCGGTACTCCTCGAACTTCTCCGGCGGCACATGGAAAGCGAGGTGGTTCATCGAGCCGACGGCGGTGATGATGTCGCCCACCCCGGGCAGCGCGCTGGGCACGGTGTCCCCTTGCTCGCCGTCGGGAGCATCGCGGAACCAGAAGAACGCCACACAGTCGCCGTTGCCCGCGTCGAAGAAGAAGTGCTGTCCCATGTCGTCGGGCAGATCCATCGACTTGATCAATGGCATCCCGAGCACACCGGAGTAGAAATCGACGGTGCGCTGCATGTCCGCGCACACCAGGGCGACGTGATTGATGCCGCCGAGTTCGAACTCACGGTTGGGGTAATCGGGCTTGATCATGGGCGCATCTCCTCCTGAAGGGGGATTGTAGGCACCGCCCGGCGGCGCGAATATCGTCATCACCATGCCGCCCGGCCCCGACCCAGCCAAGGTGAAGGTGCTCGCGCACTTCATCCCCGGCGACACCGTGCTGGAGATGGTTGCGACGGAGGCGGATTGGCTCGACATCCGGTGGTGTCACGAGGACGACGACCGCACCCTGCATCGCGAACTGCCCTGGGCCGACGCGGTGTGGCACGTGTTGCGGCCCCTGTCGGGTGCTGACCTTCGCCGCGGCTCGGATCTGCGCCTGGTGCACAAACTCGGCGCGGGGGTCAACACGGTCGACGTCGCCGTTGCCACCGAACTGGGAATCGCGGTGGCCAACATGCCGGGGGCGAATGCACCGTCGGCGGCTGAGGGCACGGTGATGCTGATGCTCGCCGCGATGCGCCGTCTGCGCGAACTGGACGCCGCGACCCGCGCCGGGCGGGGGTGGCCGACCGATGCAAGCCTCGGAGAGACCGTGCGCGACATCGGTGCCTGCACGGTGGGACTGGTGGGTTACGGCAACATCGCCCGACGCGTCGAACGGATCGTGGCGGCCATGGGGGCGCGGGTTCTACACACCAGCACCCGCGATGACGGCACACCCGACTGGCGATCGCTGTCCGGATTGCTCGCCGACAGCGACATCGTCAGCCTTCATCTGCCGCTGACGCCCCAGACCGCGACACTCATCGATCGGGAAGCCATGGAGTCGATGAAGCCGAATGCCCTGCTGGTCAATACCTCTCGCGGTGGAATCATCGATGAAGCCGCGCTGATCGAGGCCCTTCGGCACGGAAGGCTGGCCGCCGCCGGACTCGACGTGTTCGCCGCCGAACCCGTCGACACCGACAGTCCGCTTCTGACGTTGGACAACGTCGTCCTCACCCCGCACGTCGTCTGGTACACCCGAGACACCATGCGCCGCTATATCACCGAGGCGATAGACAACTGCCGGCGACTGCGCAGCGGGCATGATCTGGTCAACGTCGTCAACGGGAGGCATCATGTCCGACTCAACCGCGCCTGACTCCGCGGAGTCGAGAACCCTGCGCGCCGTGACGGTACGGCTGATTCCGTTGTTGATGGCGCTGTACTTCGTCAACTACCTCGACCGCACCAATCTGGGGATCGCCAAGGCCGAGGTCAGCGCCGACCTGCAACTGTCGGCGACGATGTTCGGCCTCGCGTCGGGCATCTTCTTCATCGGCTACGTACTGGTGGAAGTTCCGTCGAACCTGGCCCTGGCGCGCTTCGGTGCACGACGATGGCTGGCCCGCATCGCAGTCTCGTGGGGCGTCGTCGCGGTGGCCATCGCCTTCTCCCCCAACGCGCACGTCCTGTTGGCACTGCGGTTCCTGCTCGGCGTCGCCGAGGCAGGCCTATTCCCGGGAATCGTGTTCTATCTGAGTCAATGGTTTCCCGCCGCATACCGGGCCCGCGTCGTCGGGGTCTTCATGATGGCCGTGCCGATCGCCTCGGCGGTAGGAACGCCGTTGGGCGCCTGGCTGATTCAGACCGGTCACGGTGTATTCGGCTTGGCCGGTTGGCGATTCATGATGATCTGCGTGGGTCTGCCCGCGGTGATCCTCGGCGTGGTCTGCTGGTTCTACCTCACCGATCGGCCCGCCGACGCGCACTGGCTGACCGACGACCAGCGCGGCTGGCTCATCTCCACACTGGCGGCCGAAGAGCGCAACGTCACCAGCAGCTACCACTTCCCGCTGCGCCGAACGCTGACCAGTCCTCGGGTCTGGGCGCTGGCCGTCGTCTACTTCGGCGTCGCCTACGGGCTGTACGCGTTGGCCTTCTTCCTGCCGTCGATCGTCGCCGGCTTCAAGAAGACCTTCGGGCTGCAGCTTTCCCTGATCCAGGTGGGACTGATCACGGCGATCCCCTACGTATTCGGTGCGATCGCCATGTTCCTGTGGTCCCGGCACGCCGACCGCACCCGCGAGCACGTCTGGCATGTGGCGATCCCGTTGTTCATCGGCGGGGGCGCCATTCCGGTGGCGTTGTACCTGCACCACCCGATCGCGGTGATGGTGATGGTGGTCATCGCCGCGATGGGGATCTTCGCCGCCCTGCCGGTGTTCTGGGCGCTGCCCTCGCGGTTCCTCGCCGGCGCGGCGGCGGCGGGTGGGATCGGGCTGATCAACTCGGTGGGCAATCTCGGCGGCTTCGCCGCTCCGTACGCGACCGGAGCACTGGAAGACCTGACCGGAACCAACAAGGCCGGCATGTGGGCGGTCGGGATGACAATGGTGCTCGGCGGGGCCCTGGTCGTCTGGTTGCGGGCGGCCCCGAGTCCTCTGAGCCCTCAGGTAGCGGCCCACCCCGGGTAGTACCCTCGGTCCCAACCCACCGGTTAATCGGCAGCTACGAGAGGCCATCCAACAATGCCCATCGCGATCACCTCTGAGCATCAGGATCTGGCGGCCTCGGTACGCGCCCTGGTGAAGCGCGTAGCCCCGGCCGAGGTTCTGCACGCGGCGCTGGAAACTCCGATCGACAGCCCCCCGCCGTACTGGCGCGCCGCGGCAGAACAGGGTTTGCACGGTCTGCACCTGGCCGAGTCCGTCGGCGGACAGGGTTTCGGCCTGCTGGAACTCGCGATCGCGATCGCCGAATTCGGTTACGGCGCGGTCCCCGGCCCCTACGTGCCCTCCGCCATCGCCGGCGCACTGATCGCCGCCCACGACCCCGACGCCAAGGTCCTGGCCGAACTGGCCGCCGGTGAGGCCATCGCCGCCTTCGCCCTGGAGTCCGACCTCACCGCCAGCCGCCAGGGTGACACGTACGTGATCCGCGGCGAGGCGCGGTCAGTGCCAGCCGCCACCCAGGCCTCGGTGCTGGTGTTGCCGGTCAACATCGAGAGCGGGATCGAGTGGGCGGTGCTCGACGCCGATTCCCTGGAGATCGTGCCGCTTCGGTCGGTGGATGCGCTGCGCCCGGTGGCGCACGTGCGGGCCAACGGGATCGAGATCGGGACCGACCGGTTGCTCTCCGGGGTCTCGCAGGCCGCCGGACGGGCGATCGCGACCGCGTTGCTCTCCGCCGAGGCGGTCGGACTCGCCCGCTGGGCGACCGACACCGCCTCGGAGTACGCCAAGATCCGCGAACAGTTCGGCCGCCCGATCGGCCAGTTCCAGGCGATCAAACACAAGTGCGCCGAGATGATCGCCACCACCGAACGCGCCACCGCCGCGGTGTGGGACGCGGTCCGCGCGATCGACGAAGCGGCCGAGCAGGATTGGGACAACGAGGCCACCCACTACGAGTTCGCCGCCGCCGCGGCGGCGACGCTGGCCCCGGCCGCGGCCCAGCGCTGTGCACAGGACTGCATCCAGGTGCACGGCGGCATCGGCTTCACCTGGGAACACGACACCAATGTGTACTACCGGCACACCCTCGGACTGGTGGCGGCGTTCGGTCGGTCCCACGACTACCCGCAGCGCGTCTTCGACACCGCCACGACCACCGGGATGCGACCGCTGGACATCGACCTCGATCCCGACACCGAGAAGCTGCGCAGCGAGATCAGCGCTGAAGTGGCTGCGCTGAAAGCGATTCCGAGTGATCAGCGCAAGGCGGCGATCGCCGAGGGCGGCTGGGTACTGCCCTACCTGCCCAAGCCGTGGGGTCGCGCTGCCACACCGGTGGAGCAGATCATCATCTCGCAGGAGTTCAGCACCGGACGGGTCAAGCGACCGGCGATGGGTATCGCAGCCTGGCTCATCCCGTCGATCGTGGCCTACGGCACCGATGAACAGAAGCAACGATTCCTTCCGCCGACCTTCCGCGGCGAAATGATCTGGTGCCAGCTGTTTTCCGAGCCGGGAGCCGGATCGGACCTGGCCAGCCTGACCACCAAGGCCACCAAGGTCGACGGCGGCTGGCGCATTACCGGCCAGAAGATCTGGACCACCGCCGCTCAGTTCTCGCAGTGGGGCGCACTGCTGGCGCGCACCAACCCGGACGCGCCGAAGCACAACGGGATCAGCTACTTCCTGCTCGATATGAAGCAGCCGGGTGTGGAGGTCAAGCCGCTTCGGGAGCTGACCGGCAACGCGCTGTTCAACACCGTCTTCATCGATGACGTCTTCGTCCCCGACGAGTTGCTGCTGGGCCAGGTTGATCACGGCTGGGAGGTCAGCCGCAACACCCTGACCGCAGAACGGGTCTCGATCGGCAGCGACGAGCCGTGGTTCCTGCCGAGCCTGCCCCGGTTCATCGAGTTCGTCACCGAAGGGCACTTCGACCAGGTCGGCCAGCACCGGGCCGGAGAGCTGATCGCCGAGGGGCACGCCGCCAAGCTGCTGTCCATGCGTTCGACGCTGCTGACCCTGGCCGGCGGCGACGCGATGCCGTCGGCCGCCATCTCGAAGCTGCTGTCGATGCGCACCGGGCAGGGCTACGCCGAGTTCGCGGTGTCCTCGTTCGGTGTCGACGGCGCGATCTGGGAGGAGGACTCGCTGCAAGGCAAGTGGGCCGAGTTCCTGTTGGCGAGCCGGTCCACCACCATCTACGGCGGCACCTCCGAGGTCCAGCTCAACATCATCGCCGAGCGTCTGCTGGGCCTGCCCCGCGATCCGTAGGCCGCGCGTCTACTCGATTTCGATCTGGCGCAGTTCGCGCTTGAGGATCTTGCCGGTCGGGTTGCGCGGCAACTCGGCCATGAAGACCACCTCACGCGGAACCTTGTACCGCGCCAAGTGATCTCGCACATACTCCTTGATGGCGTCCTCGGTGACCTCCGCGCCCTCCTTCACGACGACGAAGGCCCGCAGTCGCGCGCCGAAGTCCTTGTCGTCGACCCCGAGCGCAGTCGCCTCGATGATGTCGGGGTGCCCACTGATGAGGTCCTCGACCTCGGCGGGAAAGACGTTCTCACCACCGGAGACGATCATCTCGTCGTCACGGCCGCTGACATAGAGCAGGTCGTCCTCGTCGAAGTAGCCGACGTCTCCGGAGGACATCAGACCCTCGATGATCTCCTTGCCACCACCACCGGTGTAGCCCTCGAACGGAAAAAAGTTACCGACGAAGATCCGGCCGACCTGACCCTGCGGCAACTCCTTGCCGTGCTCGTCGAGGATCTTCACCGTGACACCCCTGATGGTCGGGCCGACGGTGGCGGGGTTCTTCGTCAGATCCTGCGGCCGGGCGATCGACACGAATGCGATTTCCGTTGAGCCGTAAAGGTTGTAGACCACCGGGCCGATGTCCTTCATCGCGCGGGTGGCGAGCTCGGCACCCAACTGCGAGCCCGAGACGAAGATGATCTTCAGCGAGGACAGGTCCGGCTTGGACTCCATCTTCTCCAGCGCGTCGAGCATCCGCGACAGCATCACCGGGACGACGACGATCGCGGTCACCTTGTGCTTGGCAACATCCTCGAGAACCGTCGCCGGCTTGAACTTGCGGTGCAGCACCAGCGTGGAGCCGAGCGTCATCGCGATGGTGGCGTGCAGATAGCCCAGCGCGTGGAACATCGGCGACGGCAGCGACGTCACCTCGCGGGCCTTGAACGGCACATGCGAGAGCACGCCCCCGATCGGGGCCAGCGTCGGCGGTGCGTGCCGGTTCGCGCCCTTCGGAGTGCCGGTCGTGCCGCTGGTCAGGACGATGATCGCCGCCTTCTTGGTGGCTTTGGGCGCCGGGTCGGTGCTGCTGCGGGCGATCAGTTCGGCCAGTGTCTCGTCGGTGCTGCCGGATGGCGAGTCCGCATCGGGATTGGTGCTCAGGGCGCGAAGGTTGCCCAGCGGCGTCTCGGCCATCGTCACCGCGTCGCTGTACTCGTCGTCGTAGATGATGACCTTGGCGCCCTCGCGCGCGGCGACCTCGCGAATCTGCGGCCCGGAGAACTCGGTGTTGAGCAGGATGATCCGTCCCCCCACCCGGGCGATCGCATAGTTGGCGATCAGGAACCAGCGGTGGTTGCGGGCCAGAATCGCCACCCCGTCGCCGCCCTTGACTCCCATCGCCAGCAGTCCGTTGGCCACCGCATTGGACGCATCGTTGAGTTCGGCGAAGGTCAGCTTCCCCTCGTCGTCGATGATCGCGGTCCGGTACGGGGTCCGACGCGCGTTGAGTGCGGGGATCATGCCGACCTCACCCCACCGGCGGAAGTCGGCGACCATCCCGGCGATGTTCTGCGGGGGTTCCACTCCGAACGCGCCGGACTGAATCATCTTGTGCAGATAGTGCAATTCCGCCGAACCACGTTCAACGAGTTGCTGGGCTTTGTCCAGAACCTGGGCGCGCAGATCATCGAGCATGGGTTAACCCTAAGGGAGCAGCTAACTACGATTGGCAACATGGGCGGATCGCCGCAAAGTGGCGCGACCGTTGAGGTGGCGGGGCACCAGGTGAGCATCACCCACCCCGAGAAGCCGGTGTTCCCGCCGACCGTCCTGCGAGCGGCGGCGATCACGAAGATGGACCTGGTCGCCTACTACCTGTCCGTGGCAGAGGGGGCGCTTGGCGGCGTCGCCGGACGCCCGATGATCCTCAAACGGTTCGTGAAGGGAATCGGATCCGAAGCCGTCTTCCAGAAGCGGGCCCCGCAGAAGCGGCCGGATTGGGTGGACGTCGCCGAACTGCGCTACGCCTCGGGCACCTCGGCGGCCGAGGCGGTGATCCACGACGCGGCCGGTCTGGCCTGGGCGATCAATCTGGGCTGCGTCGACCTCAATCCTCATGCGGTCCGGGCGGGCGACCTCGACCATCCCGACGAACTGCGTATCGATCTGGACCCCATGCCCGGTGTCGAGTGGCCGCAGATCCTCGACGTCGCCACCGTGGTCCGCGAGGTCCTCGACGACCACGGCCTGGTCGGGTGGCCCAAGACGTCGGGATCGAGGGGCTTCCACGTCTACGCGCCGATCGCACCGCACCGGCCCTTCACCCAGGTGCGACTGGCGGCGCAGACGGTGGCCCGGGAGGTCGAACGGCGAGCGCCGCACCTGGCCACCAGCCAGTGGTGGAAACAGGAGCGTCACGGGGTGTTCGTCGACTTCAACCAGAACGCCAAGGACCGCACCATGGCATCGGCCTACTCGGTGCGCGCCACCCCGGATGCGCGGGTGTCGACGCCGCTGCTCTGGGACGAGGTGCCCGACTGCCGGCCCGGGCACTTCACCATCGACACCGTGCCGGCCCGGTTCGCCGAACGGGGCGACCCGTGGACCGGGATGGAGCGGACGCCCGGGTCGCTGGAGTCGTTGTTGCGCCTCGCCGAGGAACTCGGGCCGCCGGAGCGGGCACCCAAGGGCGCCAAGCCGCTGATCGAGATCGCCCGCACCAAGACCCGCGACGAAGCGCTGGCCGCACTCGAGGAGTGGCGCAGGCGCCACCCCGGGGCCGCCGCGGTGCTGCAGCCGGCCGATGTCCTCGTCGACGGCATGCGGGGACCCAGTTCGATCTGGTACCGGATCCGGATCAATCTTCAGCGGGTACCGGCCGACGAACGGCCGGCGCAGGAAGATCTGATCGCCGACTACAGCCCCTGGGAGAGGTATTCAGGCCGCCAAGGCCCCCCGAACGGATGAGATGCGGTTGGATGGCCTGGTGGCCGCCATCAGCCGCTCCCGAATCATCGCCGCTTCACCGCAGGCGGTGTGGGAGGTGCTGGCCGACTTCGGTGCGCTGAGTTCCTGGGCGGGCAACGTCGACCACTCCTGCCTGCTCGAACACTCCGCCGGCGGCCAGGCCATCGGGACATCCCGTCGGGTGCAGGTCGGCCGCGAGACCCTGGTCGAGCGGATCACCGAGATCAGCCCGCCGGTCGCGCTGGCCTATGACATCGAAGGCCTGCCCCGGCGACTGCGGCGGGTGGCCAACCGTTGGACGCTGACGCCCGCCGGCGGGTCCACCGAGGTCACGCTCACCAGCACGGTGGAGATCGGCGCCAACCCACTGGCGGGTGTCGCCGAACGCGCGTTGTGCCGCTACCTGGCCAAACAATCCGACTCGATGCTCGCCGGACTGGCCGAACGACTGGAAGGTTGCTATGACTGATTCTCGCCCCGACATCGTCATCGTGATGACCGACGAGGAACGCGCGATCCCGCCGTACGAGTCCGACGAGGTGCGCACCTGGCGGGACCGGGTGCTCTCGGGCCGGCGCTGGTTCGACGAGCACGGCGTGAGCTTCACCCGGCACTACACCGGATCGCTGGCCTGCGTGCCGAGCCGGCCGACGATCTTCACCGGGCAGTATCCGGACCTGCACGGTGTGACCCAGACTGACGGAATCGGCAAGGTGTACAACGATTCCCGGATGCGCTGGCTGCGCCCCGGTGAGGTGCCGACGATGGGCAACTGGTTCCGCGCGGCCGGCTACGACACCCATTACGACGGCAAGTGGCACATCTCGCACGCCGATCTGGAGGACCCGGCGACCGGGAAGCCGCTGGCCACCAATGACGACGACGGCACCCTCGACGGTGCGGCCGTACAGCGCTATCTCGACGCCGATCCCCTTGCCCCGTATGGCTTTTCCGGCTGGGTGGGCCCAGAGCCGCACGGGGCTGGACTGGCCAACAGCGGCATGCGCCGCGATCCGCTGATCGCCGACCGGGTGGTGGCGTGGCTGAAGGACCGCTACGCCCGCCGCCGTGCCGGTGACCCGGAGGCCCTGCGGCCCTTCCTGTTGGTGGCCAGCTTCGTCAACCCGCACGACATCGTGCTGTTCCCCACCTGGGTGCTGCGCAGCCCGGTGAAGCCCTCGCCACTGGACCCGCCGCATGTACCGGCGGCGCCGACCGCCGAGGAGGATCTGCGCACCAAACCCGCCGCGCAGATCGCCTTCCGCGAGGCGTACTACTCCGGCTACGGACCGGGGGCGGCAATTCAGCAGGTCTATGAACGCAATGCCCAGCGCTACCGCGACCTGTACTACCGACTGCATGCCGAGGTGGACGCCCCGATCGACCGGGTGCGCCGCGCGGTGACCGACGGGTCCGAGGATGCGGTGCTGGTGCGCACCTCCGACCACGGCGATCTGTTGGGCGCGCACGGCGGCCTGCACCAGAAATGGTTCAACCTCTACGACGAGGCCACCCGGGTGCCGTTCACCATCGCCCGCGTCGGCCGGCGGGCCACCGAGCAACGGGTCATCGACGCACCGACATCGCATGTCGACCTGGTTCCGACGCTGCTGGGCGCCGCCGACGTCGACGTCGCAGCGGTCGCCGAGTCGTTACGCGCGTCGTTCTCCGAGGTGCACCCGCTCCCCGGACGCAACCTGATGCCGGTGGTCGACGGCGCACCCGCCGATGATCACCGCGCGGTGTACCTGATGACACGGGACAACATTCTCGAAGGCGATTCGGGTGCGTCCGGCCTGGGCCGCCAGCTGAAGCAGACGTCGAATCCACCTGCGCCGCTGCGGATCCGGATCCCGGCGCACACCGCCGCGAACTTCGAAGGCCTGGTGGTCCGGGTCGACGACTCCGCAGCCACCGGTGGGGCGGGCCATCGGTGGAAGCTGGTCCGCAGCTTCGACGACCCGTCCACCTGGACCGCACCGGGGGTCCGCCAACTGGCGGCCAACGGCCTGGGCGGTGACGTGTACCGCACCAGCCCGCTGGATGATCAGTGGGAGTTGTACGACCTCAGCGTCGACCCGGACGAGGCCGTCAATCGCTGGGACGACCCGGCCCTGCACGAATTGCGCGGGCATCTGCGGATGCGGCTCAAAGAGAGCCGGGCCGAGTCGGTGCCCGAACGCAATAACCCCTGGCCGTACGCCTCTCGGCGGTCGTAAGCGATGCCGCAAAGCGGCCGCCCGCACGAGTCCGATCTGCACCGTCTCGCCGACACGCTTCTTACCGCCGTCGAGAAGCGACTCGTTGGCAGCACCGGCGATTCCGACGATCTCGACGCCGCACTCGCCGGTTTCCGTCAGCGGGCCGTCGACTTCGTCCGCCGCTACCACCGGCTGCGGATCGACCTCGAAGTCACGTCGCTGCGAACCCCCGTGCTGTTCGTCGCCAACCACGGATTCGGCGGAATCTTCGACCTCAACGTCCTGGCCGCGAACGCCGCCCTTGAAGACCTCGCGCTCGATCGTCCGGTGACCTTCCTGACCCACCAGCTGGCCTGGACCCTCGGAGTGGGACCGGTCATCGAGCATCTCGGGGCGCGACCCGCCAGCGAAGAGAGCGCCGTCGAGGCCTTCACGAACGGCAACCACGTCATGGTGTTCCCCGGCGGAGACGTCGACGCCGCCAAATCCTTCCTTCACCGCAACGAGATCGTCTTCAGTGGCCGCACCGGATTCGCGCGTCTGGCGATGGAACAGAAGGTGCCGATCGTTCCGATCGTCACCGCCGGCGCCGGCGAGTCCCTGCTGGTGCTCTCCGACGGCAAGGCGCTGGCGAAGGCCCTGCGACTGGATAAGCTGTTGCGGATCAAGGCTTTACCGGTCAGCGTGTCGTTGCCCTGGGGTGTCAACGTCGGCGTGGTCGGGATGGTCCCCTACCTGCCACTGCCCACCAAGCTGCACACCACCGTGCTGCCCGCGATGAAGGCCCGGCGGGGCGAGGATGCCGCTGCGTACGCCGAGCGCGTGCACGCCGCGATGCAGGACGCCCTGACAGCGATGACGGAGCACCGTCGCCCCGTCCTGGGCTGATCTCAGCCGACGGTCGGGCCGAGCGGGGGCCGCCCTATCGTTGCCAGGCATGGACTCCACTCTGCTGTCCCGGCGCGACATCGACTTCCTGCTGTTCGAATGGCTGGCCGTCGAGAATCTGACGACGCGTGAGCGATTCGGCGAGCATTCCCGCGAGACGTTCTCCGGCTTGCTCGATCTGTGCGAAGACCTCGCCACCCGGTACTTCGCGCCGCACAACAAGAAGAACGACGCACTCGAGCCGACGTTCGACGGCGAACGGGTCAGCCTCAACCCGGAAGTCAAAGAGGCGCTGGACGCCTTCGCCAAGGCGGACCTGCTGGCCATGGGCATGGACCGGGAGCTGGGCGGCTGGCAGGTGCCGACCGCCGTCGCCGGAGCGGGGCTGGCGTGGTTCCACGCCGCCAACGTCGGCACCGCCGCGTACGTCCTGTTGAGCGTCGCCAACGCCAATCTGCTCGCCGCCTACGGCACGCCCGACCAGATCGACCGGTTCGTCAAACCCACCCTCGCCGGCCGCTTCACCGGAACCATGTGCCTGTCCGAACCGCAGGCCGGTTCCTCACTGGCCGACATCACCACCCGCGCCGAACCGCAGGACGACGGCAGCTACCGGCTGTTCGGATCGAAGATGTGGATCTCCGGCGGCGACCACGAACTCGCCGAGAACATCGTCCACCTCGTCCTGGCCAGGATCTCCGGGGCGCCGGCCGGCACCCGGGGAATCTCGCTGTTCATCGTCCCGAAGTTCCTGGTGGACGGGGACGGCTCGATCGGCGAACGCAATGACGTGACGCTGGCCGGGCTCAACCACAAGATGGGGTATCGCGGGACGGTCAACACCGCACTGAACTTCGGCGAGGGCCGCCATCAGCCTCTCGGGAGCGCTGGGGCGGTGGGCTATCTGGTCGGCGAACCCCACCGCGGCCTTGCCTGCATGTTCCACATGATGAACGAGGCCCGACTCGGCGTCGGACTGGGCGCGATCGCGCTGGGCTACACCGGCTATCTCAAGTCGCTGCAGTACGCCCGCGAACGGCCGCAGGGACGGCCCGTCACAGCCAAGGACCCGACGGCGCCGCAGGTGCCGATCATCGACCACCCCGACGTCAAACGCATGCTGCTGGCGCAGAAGTCCTACGTCGAGGGCGCGCTGGCGCTGGCGCTGTATTGCGGCCGCCTGGTCGATGTCGCGGCCAGCCCCGAGTCGGAGCAGGAAGCCGAGGAGGCGGGCAGGCTGCTCGACATCCTCACCCCGGTCGCCAAGAGTTGGCCGTCTCAATGGTGCCTGGAGGCCAACAGCCTGGCGATCCAGGTTCACGGCGGGTACGGATACACCCGCGAGTACGACGTCGAACAGCACTACCGCGACAACCGGCTCAACCCGATCCACGAAGGCACCCACGGTATCCAGAGCCTGGATCTGTTGGGACGCAAAGTCGTCGCGCACGGTGGCGCAAACGTCGCCGCGTTGAGCCGTGCCATCGCCGCGACGGTCGCCGGCGCGACGGCGGCCGGCGGCGAATTGACCGCGCCGGCCGCCCAACTCGACAGCAGCTGGCAGCGGCTGGTGGCCGTCACCGCGTCGATGTTCGCCGGCGGCGACATCGATGCCGCGCTGGCCAACAGCGCGGTGTACCTCGAGGCCTTCGGGCACATCGTCATCGCCTGGACATGGCTGGAACAACTACTCGCCGCGGACGGCAAAGCGGGCGACTTCTACGACGGCAAGCGGCAGGCGGGCCGCTACTTCTTCCGCTACGAACTGCCCAGGACCGGTCCGCAGCTCGATCTCCTGAGCAGCCTGGACCGCACCACATTGGAAATGGAGAACAGCTGGTTCTGAGGACTAAACTCGCTGTTGACCTTACGTCGAACCACCACCGTCGCGATCGGGAACTCATGACCACCACTGCTGCGCCGCCCAAGAAAGACACCTACGCGCCCCTCGAGCTGTTCGACATCGACCGGCTGCTCGACTCCGACGAGCGTGACATCGCCGCCACCGTGCGCCGCTTCGTCGACACCCGGCTGCGCCCGCACGTCGCCGACTGGTTCGAATCCTCCACCTTGCCAAAGGAACTCGCCAAGGAGTTCGGCGCTCTCGGTGTGATGGGGATGCACCTGGAGGGTTACGGCTGCGCGGGCACCAACGCCGTCAGCTATGGGCTGGCCTGTCTGGAACTGGAGGCCGGCGACAGCGGGTTCCGCAGCTTCGTCTCCGTCCAGGGCTCGCTGTCGATGTTCTCCATCTACCGCTACGGCTCGGAGGAGCAGAAGCAGGAATGGCTACCGCGGCTGGCGGCCGGCGAGGCGATCGGCTGCTTCGGACTGACCGAGGCCGATTTCGGTTCCAACCCGTCGGGGATGCGCACCCGCGCCCGCCGCGACGGCAGCGACTGGGTGATCAACGGCACCAAGATGTGGATCACCAACGGCAACCTGGCCGACGTCGCCACCGTCTGGGCCCAGACCGACGACGGCATCCGCGGCTTCCTGGTGCCCACCGACACCCCGGGATTCTCCGCCAACGTCATCCACAAGAAACTCTCGCTGCGGGCGTCGGTCACCTCCGAACTCGTGCTCGACAACGTGCGCCTGCCGGCCGGCGCGCAACTACCGGGGGCGCGCGGCCTGGGCGCCCCGCTGTCGTGTCTGAACGAGGCGCGGTTCGGGATCGTGTTCGGCGCGATGGGCGCCGCCCGCGACGCCCTGGAGACCACCATCGCCTACACCCAGAACCGCGACGTCTTCGACCGGCCGCTGTCCAGCTTCCAGTTGACCCAGGAGAAGCTGGCGAACATGACCCTGGAGTTGGGCAAGGGCGTTCTGCTGGCCATCCACCTCGGCCGGATCAAGGACTCCGACGGCGTCGTACCCGAACAGGTGAGCCTGGGCAAGCTCAACAACGTGCGCGAGGCGATCGCCATCGCCCGGGAATGCCGCACACTGCTGGGCGGCAGCGGGATCACCCTGGAGTACTCGCCGTTGCGGCACGCCAACAACCTGGAGTCGGTGCTCACCTACGAGGGCACCTCGGAGATGCACATGCTCTCGATCGGGCGGGCGCTCACCGGGCACGCAGCCTTCCGCTGATATGACATCCCATCCCGCCGCGTTGCGCCAGTTCGTCGGCGGCCAGTGGCACGACGGCGGCGGCGACTCCGTCACGAGCCGCAACCCTGCTCGGCCCGATGTCGTTGTCGCCGAGGGTCGTTCGGCAACCGTCGACCAGGTGGGCGATGCCGTCTCGGCCGCTCGCGCAGCCCTGGCCGGGTGGGCGGCCACTCCGATGCACCAGCGCGGGGCGGTCCTTGCCGCCGCGGCCGACCTGGCGGACCGAAACGCCGAGGCCTGGGGCCTCGAGCTGACGACCGAGGAGGGCAAGACCCTCGCGGAGGGTGTCGGCGAGGTGCGCCGTGCGGCACAGATCCTGCGCTATTACGCCGCCGAGGGCGACCGGCCGGCCGGCGAGATCTTCTCTTCGCCGCGTGACGGCGAGCAGATTCTGGTCACCCGCAAGCCGGTCGGCGTCGTGGGTGTGATCACCCCGTTCAACTTCCCCATCGCCATCCCGGCGTGGAAGATCGCGCCCGCACTGGTGTACGGCAACGCCGTGGTGTGGAAGCCGGCGAGCACCGTCCCGCTGTTGGCGATGCGCCTGGCGGAGGCGTTGGCGGCCGCCGGGTTGCCGGCCGGGGTGTGCAACCTCGTGATCGGCCCGTCGGCGGTCGGTGACGCGCTGATCAACAACCCCGGCATCGATGCCATCACCTTCACCGGCTCGACCGGCGTGGGCCGGCGGATCGCCTCCGCCGCTGCCGCCCGCGGCGTCCCGGTCCAGGCCGAGATGGGCGGCAAGAACGCCGCCGTCGTCCTCGACGACGCCGACTTCGACCTCGCCGTCGAGCAGGTGATGCTGGGAGCGTTCCGGTCCACCGGCCAGAAGTGCACGGCGACGTCACGATTGGTGCTGACCGAGGGAATCGCGGATCGCTTCCTGGAGGCGCTCATCGACCGGGCCAACGCGCTGGTGATCGGCGACCCGGCCCAGGCGCCGACCCAGATGGGTCCGGTCATCAGCACGCCGGCGCAGGCCGACATCATCGGCGGAATCAATACCGCCCGACAGCAGGGTTCCACGGTGCTGTCCGGCGGCGGCGCCTACAGCGACGGACCCCTGGCAGACGGGCACTTCGTGTCGCCGACCATCGTCGAACTCACCGGTCCCACCGACATCTGGAACCAGGAACTGTTCGGCCCGGTGCTGTCGGTGCGCCGCGCCGGTGACGTCGAGGAGGCCTTCGCACTCGCCAACGAGGGCGAGTTGGGCCTGTCAGCGGCGGTGTTCACCCAGGACCTGACCAGGACACTGCAGGCCGTCGACCACATCGATGTGGGTGTGCTGCACATCAATTCCGAGTCCGCCGGCGCCGATCCGCACGTTCCGTTCGGGGGCGCCAAGAAGAGCGGACTGGGGCCCAAGGAGCAGGGCGGGGCGGCACGGGAGTTCTTCACCCACACCACCACGGTGTACGTGCGCGGCGGTGCGCCCCGCTCATGACCGTGCAGTTCTACTGGCGCCCCGGCTGCCCGTTCTGCATGACACTGCGCCGCGGACTGCGCCGCCGCGGGATCCCCGTCGAACCGGTCAACATCTGGGAGAACCCCGATGCCGCGGCGCGCGTCCGCAGTGTTGCCGACGGCAACGAAACCGTGCCGACCGTCTTCATCGGCGATGAGGCACTGGTGAATCCCACTGTCGCGCAGGTGGAATCGCTGCTACTGCGGGCTGCACCGCACCTGGCGGCACAGCTGGACACGGCCCGCGGGCGCCGGGCGTGGTGGAAGCGGCCGTCGGCTACTTCTTGACCCGGATGGCGGCCTCGACTTCATCGGCCGGGATCTCCTTGGTGCAGAAGAACCAGTCCTCACACTCGACGCCGTCGGCCCGCCCCTGCATCCGATCGTTGGCGACGCCGCACGACCCGGCCGGCGGGACGATCACCCGGTCGCCCGGTCGCCAGTCCGCGGGAGTGGCGACCTCGAAATGGTCGGCGGTCTGCAGTGCCTTGACCACCCGCAGCAACTCGTCGAAGTTACGGCCGAGGCTCAGCGGGTAGTAGATGATCGTGCGGATGACGCACTTGGGGTCGATGACGAACACCGCACGCACGGCCTTGGTGGAGTCCTCGCCCGGCATGATCATCCCGTAGCGCTTGGCGACCTCCATGGTGATGTCGTCGATCAGCGGGAAGGTCACCTCGACGTCGGACATGCCGCGATAGGTGATCTTGTCCTTGATGGTCCGCAGCCACGCGATATGGCTGTAGAGGCCGTCGACGGACAGGCCCACGAGTTGGGTGTTGTAGTCCGCGAACTGCTGCTGCATCGTGGCGAACGTCATGAATTCGCTCGTGCACACCGGGGTGAAGTCGGCGGGGTGAGAGAAGAAGATGACCCATTTACCGGCGTAGTCGCCGGGGAAGTTGATGGCGCCCTGGGTGGAGTTGGCGGTGAACGACGGAGCGGGATCACCGATCCTCGGCATGCTGGTCACGGGTGCGGTCTCTGACACGGACGAATCCTCCTGTTCGGGTGTTACCGGACAATCCTAGGCGTCAGTGCACACCCTCCATCAGGCGGCTGATCCGCGGTGCCAACACCCACACCACCAGGCCGACCACGACGGCCGCGGTACCGATGATGCCGAAGTAGGCGGCTTCGTGGGCGGCGTCGTAATACTTCGCCAGCACGCCGGACATCGCGGTGCCCAGCCCGACGGAGAAGAAGTACAACGCCATCATCTGCGCCCGGAAAGCGTTGGGCGCCAACTGGGTGGTCACCGACAGCCCGATGGGCGACAGCAGGAGTTCGGACACCGCGAAAGCCGCCATGATGACGACCACGACCAGAACCGGCACCGAGCGTCCGGACGTCCCGGCCATCGACAGGAACAGAAGGAACGCCAGGCCCATCCCGATCACCCCGTAGGCGAACTTGCGCGGTGTGGTCGGCGCGCGGCGGCCCAGTTTGGTCCACATCGCCGCGAACAGCGGCGACAGCAGGATGATCCACACCGGCTCGATCGAACCGATCCAACTCGACGGGGCGGTCCAGCCGAAGATCGACCAGTTGATCCGCTCGTCGGAGTACACCGCCAGCACCGTGAAGATCTGCTGGAACAACGACCAGAACACCGCGTTCGCGATGAACAGCGGGATGAAGGCGCGCACCCGGGTGCGTTCCAGCGGGCTGACCCGGTCGCTGGTCAGCATCACCGTGAAGTAGGAGACAGCGGCGATGACGATCAGCGCCGTGGTGACCTGGGACAGGTTGGCCAATCTCACCACGCCGGTGGCGAATCCGAGTCCGATGGCAGCCACCACCACACCGGCGACCGCTGCGGCCCGCCAGAAAGCCGGGCGGGTCAACGGATGCGGGACCGTCCGGCCGTGCTCGCCGAGATTGCGTCGAAAGATCACGTACTGCGTCAGACCCAGCGCCATGCCGATCGCGGCCGCACCGAATCCGTAGTGGAATCCCAGCTTGGTCTGCAGCAGGCCGGTGATCAGCGGTCCGGCGAAGGCGCCCAGATTGATGCCGAGATAGAACAAGGTGAAACCGCCGTCGCGGCGCGGATCACCGTCGTCATAGAGGGTGCCGAGCAACGACGAGGCGTTGGCCTTGAGCGCACCCGCGCCCAGGGCGATGAGCACCAGGCCGACCGCCACGCCGGACAGCCCCGGCAGTAACGCGAGCGAGATGTGGCCGCACATCACCACGACGCCGCCGTAGAACACGGTGCGTTCCATACCGAGCACCCGGTCGGCGATCCATCCGCCGAGCACCGTGGACAGATAGACGAAGCCGCCGTAGGCGCCGACGATCCCCGTCGCGGTGGCCTTCGGCAGACCGAGGCCGCCGTCGGTCACCGAGTAGTAGAGGTAGTAGCCGAGGATGGTGAGCATCCCGTAGAACGAGAACCGTTCCCAGAGCTCCACGCCGAAGAGGTTCACCAGGCCGATCGGGTGGCCGAAGCGGGTGTGGCGACCGGGTGTTCCGCGGGGCGGGGCGAGTTCCGTCACGCCGCTCACCCTGCCATCCGCCGTCGGGGACCGCGCCGGAAATAGACTTCGCCCCTATGAAGGTGGCTGCCATCCACATCGCCCCCGGCCGCCGACTGCCGATGCGGGCGGTCGACGACGTCGTCGCCGAGGCCGGCAAGGGTCTGGTGGGCGATCGCTATCACGGCAGCCGCCACCGCCAGGTGACGGTTCAGTCCCAGCAGGCTCTCGACCTCGCCGCCGACGAGTTGGGCCATCCGTTCCCCTGCAGTGCCACCCGGCGCAACGTCACCGTGGACACGGGAGAGCTTCCGACCCGACCGGGCACCAGGATCCGGATCGGCGAGGTCGACATGGAAGTGGTCCGGGAGGCGGCGCCATGCCGGCTGATGGACGACGGGATCGGGCCCGGTGCGGCGGCGGCACTGCGCGGCCGGGCCGGTTCGGCGCTCCGCATCCTGACCTCGGGGACATTCCGCGTCGGCGACACGGTGGAGATCACCGCGCAGTGACTCCGGCCTTTTTCGGCTTCGCCTCGGCGATGGGCCTGATCGCCGCGATCGGGGCCCAGAACGCCTTCGTGCTGCGCCAGGGCATCCGCAACGAGCATGTTCTCCCGGTCGTACTGCTCTGCGCCGCATCCGATCTCGTCTTGATCCTCGCGGGCATCGCCGGAGTGGGGGCACTGGTCACCGCGCACCCGACCCTCACCACCGTGGCCCGCTACGGCGGAGCCGCCTTCCTCATCGGTTACGGCCTGCTCGCCGCGCGCCGCGCGCTGAGGCCCGCCGCCCTGACACCCGCCGCCGCCGGCCCCGCCCGGCTGACGTCGGTACTGCTCACCTGCCTGGCGCTGACCTTCCTCAACCCTCATGTCTACCTCGACACCGTGCTCATCGGCACGCTCGCCAACCAGCAGGGCGACGGGCGCTGGCTGTTCGGAGCCGGCGCGGCGGCAGCCAGCGCCGTGTGGTTCTTCGGCCTCGGGTTCTCGGGACGCCGACTGGCCGTACTGTTCGCCAGACCCGCGACGTGGCGCATCCTCGACATGCTGATCTCCGCCACCATGATCACCCTGGGAATCTCGCTGCTGGTCGGCGCCCGGTGACGGCCCGATCGCAGGTCGACTCCACTAGGCTCGCGCGGGTGGGCACGCACCGGACCAGGCGTGATTTCCTCGGCATGGCCGCAGCGGCCGGAGCGGCCCTGACCACCGCCTGCTCCCGTCCCGACGCCGGCGGAGGCGCCGCACCCGGGACCGTCACGATCAAGCACGTCTTCGGCGAAACCGTCCTCTCCGCGCCGCCGACCCGCGTCGTCAGCGCGGGACTGACGGAGCAGGACGATCTGCTCGCCGTCGGAATCGTTCCGATCGCGGTGACGACGTGGTTCGGCGAGCAGCCGTTCGGAGTGTGGCCCTGGGCCCAGCCCGGACTGGGAGATGCCACACCCGCACTGCTGAACCTGGACAACGGAATTCAGCTCGACCCGATCGCCAGGCTCAAACCCGACCTGATCGTCGCGGTGAACGCGGGGCTGGACGTCGACACCTACACGAAGCTGTCGGAAATCGCGCCGACGATCGCCCAGTCCGGTGGCGATGCGTTCTTCGAACCGTGGAAGGACCAGGCGGCCGCGGTGGCGGCGGCGGTGTTCAAGAAGGATGAGATGAGCCGGTTGATCGAGGGCGTCGATGAGAAGTTCGCCGCTGTCGCACAGGCGAATCCGTCCTTCCGGGACCGCACGGCGGTGCTGTTGGACGGCCGGATCGCCGGTGACTCCGTCACCGCGACCGTCGACGGTTGGCGTACCGACTTCCTCACCGCGATGGGTTTGGCCGTCCCGGAGAGCATCAAGGCGCTGCCCGCCAACGGAGGCCTGGCGACGATCTCCCGAGCCGAGTTGTCCGCCGCGGTCGACAGCGCGGATGTGCTCATCTGGTGCACCGACAGCGACGCCGAGCAGAGCGCCCTGCTCGGCGACCCGTCGATCGCCGGACTGCGGGCTACCGCGATGAAGCGAAGTATCTTCACGCCCGCCGAACTCGCCGCGGCGATCGCCTACGCTTCCCCACTGTCCTATCCCCTGGTGGCCGATCAACTGCCGGCACTGCTGGCGCAGGCACTGGGCTGACGGGCATGTTTGGATGAGCGCCGTGACCCATGATTCCGCCCACGCGCCGGCTTTCGCGAAGGTGGGCAGCGCGTACTACCCGATCCTGGTCTCACTCTTCACCGCGTGCGTGATCATCTCCAACGTCACCGCCACCAAGGGCGTGGCGTTCGGTTCGATCATCACCGACGGCGGGTTCATCGTGTTCCCGCTGACCTACGTCATCGGCGACGTGCTGGCCGAGGTCTACGGCTTCCGGGCCGCCCGGCGGGCGATCATCCTCGGCTTCCTGATGAACGGCTTTGCCGCACTGGCCTTCTGGGTGACCGTAGCGCTGCCGCCTGCCGACTTCTACCCCAACCAGGAACACTTCGCCAACGTCGTGGGCGCCTATACGCAGCTGATCGTGGCCGGCCTGGCGGGTTTCATCGTCGGGCAGACGATCAACGCGTGGACGGTGGTGAAGATCAAGGAGCGCACCGAGGAGAAGCACCTGTGGGCCCGACTCATCGGCTCCACGTTCGCCGGACAACTCGGCGACACCCTGGTTTTCTGCAGCATCGCCGCGCACGCCATCGGCATCAGCACCTTCCGGGACTTCGCCACCTACACCGCGCTGGGCTGGTTCTACAAGACCGCGGTCGAGGTCATCATGCTGCCGATCACCTACCGCGTGATCGCCTACGTCAAACGACACGAACCCACCTATCGAGCGTGACGACGCGGATCCTCGACTACGGCGACCGGGCACTGCTGATCGAATGCGGTTCCACCGGTGAGGTTCTCGCACTCGCCGCGGCACTGCGCGAGCAACACATCGACGCAGTCGTCGACATCGTGCCCGGCGCGCGATCCGTGCTGGTCAGCGTTGCCGAGCCACGCCACCGGATGCATACCCGCCGCCTGCTCGCGGGCATCCCGGTCCCCCGGCCCGGAGTCCCTTGCCCGGACGGGGACGGGGACGTGGTGATCGATGTCGTCTACGACGGCGCGGATCTGTCCGAGGTGTCCGATCACGTCGGCCTGGACGTCGCCGATGTCGTCGCGGCCCACACCGGCACACGCTGGCAGGTCGGGTTCGCCGGATTCGCACCGGGTTTCGCCTATCTGGTGGGCGGTGACCCACGACTGGCCGTCCCCCGGCGGGCCGAGCCCCGGCCACGGGTTCCGGCCGGCTCGGTGGCACTCGCCGGTGAGTTCAGCGGGATCTACCCGCGCGAATCGCCGGGCGGGTGGCGACTGATCGGCCGCACCGACGCGGTGCTGTGGGATATCGGGCGTCCCCGGCCGGCGTTGCTGACACCGGGCTCGTGGGTGCGATTCCGCGACGCGGGCGCCCGGTGACCGTCATCGAGACCGTCCTGGAGGTGCTTCGCGGCGGGCCCTTGACGCTGGTGCAGGATCTCGGCCGGCCGGGTCTGGCGCACCTGGGCGTGGGACGCTCTGGCGCCGCCGACCGGCGCGCGCACGCGCTGGCCAACCGGCTGGTCGCCAATGCCGTGGACCGGGCGACTCTGGAGATCACCCTCGGCGGGTTCAGCGCACGGGTGCGGGGCGGCCCGGTCGTCATCGCGGTCACCGGCGCCGACGCCCGTGCGTCCGTCGATGGGATTCCGTTCGGCCTCAACAGTGTTCGGCACCTGCAGCCCGGACAGGTCCTTTCCCTGGACACCCCGCAGGCGGGGCTGCGCAGCTACCTCGCCGTTCGCGGCGGCGTCACCGTGCCCCCGGTCCTGGGCTCGCGCAGCTACGACACCATGTCACAGATCGGACCCCCGCCCCTGCAGCCCGGCGATGCCGTTCCCGTCGGTCGGGCGGGCGACGCCTTTCCCGAACTGGACCAGGCGCCGGCCGAGCCGATCACCCGGGATCCGGTGACACTGACGGTGATCCCCGGCCCGCGCGACGAGTGGTTCACCGACCCGGAAGCCCTTGTCACCACCGGGTGGGTGACCTCCGACCTGTGCGACCGGGTAGGCGTCCGGCTGACCGGCCCGCCACTGCGGCTCCGGTGGCCGGATCGTCAACTGCCCAGCGAGGGCGCGGTCCGCGGTGCCATCCAGGTCCCCCCCAGCGGCCGGCCGGTGATCCTCGGACCGGACCATCCGGTGACGGGTGGCTATCCCGTCATCGGGGTGGTCGCCGACTCCGAGACCGACACACTCGCCCAGTTGCGGCCGGGACAACGGGTGCGCCTCCGATGGAACCGGCCCCGTATCGCATCGCGTGCGCCGACGGACTGGTAGAGCTGACGTCGTGACGTCGCCCTCGTCCTCTCCACCGCCTCGGCCCGTGCACACGGCCCGACTGGTCCACACCAGTGATCTCGACGGCGAGACTCTGCATAGCGCCCGAACGATGCTCGTCGAGGCCTATGCCGGCGAGTTCACCGACACCGACTGGGAGCACGCGCTCGGTGGGATGCACGCCATCGTCGTTCACCGCGGCGCATTGATCGCCCACGCCGCGGTGGTCCAGCGGCGCCTGCTCTACGGTGGGGCCGCCTTGCGCTGCGGCTACGTCGAAGGTGTTGGGGTGCGAGAGGATTGGCGCGGTCAGGGTTTGGGCAACGCCGTGCTGGACGCCGCCGAACAGGTGATCCGGGGGGCCTACCGACTCGGCGCGCTGAGCGCGTCCGGGGCGGGCGAGCGGCTCTACCGGCCGCGCGGCTGGTTGCCCTGGCGAGGGCCCACATCGGTGCTCACCCCGGATGGCGTGGTCGCGACCCCTGGCGACGACGGCGGCGTGTTCGTTCTGCCGATCGCCGTCGACCTCGACCCGGATGCCGGGCTGGTGTGCGACTGGCGCGACGGGGACGTCTGGTAGTCCGCGATCAGCCGCGCGGGGCGCTCACGTCGCGCCGGCGCGCCGGGCCCATTCCACGGTGTGGCGCAACCCCGTTTCGAACGACACGCGAGAGGTGTAGCCGAGGAGGCGTTCCGCCTTGCCGATATCGGCGCGCGAGTGCCGCACGTCGCCCTCCCGGGGCGGCCCGTAGGACGGGGCCGGCAGTGGACCCAGGATCCGGCCCAGCGTGGCCCACGCCTCATTCAGCGAGACGCTCGATCCGGTGGCGACATTGATCACCTGACCCGAGGCATCCGGGGCGACCATCGCCCGGGTCACCGCGTCGACGACGTCGTCGATGTAGGTGAAGTCCCTGGTCTGTTCGCCGTCGCCATACATCGTCGCGGCCTGCCCCGACAGCGCCGCCCTGATGAACAGCGACAGAACTCCGGAGTAGGGCGATGAGGGATGCTGGCGCGGACCGAAGACGTTGAAGTAACGCGTCGCCACCGTCTCCAGACCGTACAACTGCGTGAAGAGTTGGCAATAGGACTCCCCGACCAGCTTCTGCAGCGCGTAGGGAGAGCACGGATCGGCGGGCATGTCCTCGACTTTGGGCAGCTCCGGCGAATTGCCGTAGACCGCCGACGAGGCGGCGAACACGACCCGGCGAACGCCGGCGTCCCGCGCCGCCATCAGGACGTTGAACGTCGCGTTGATGTTGGCGTCGTGCGAGATCCGAGGCTCGGAGATCGACAACGGCACCGAGGCCACAGCGGCCTGGTGAAGGACGACCTCGCAACCGGCCGCCGCGGCGGCGGCCGTCGCCGGATCCGTCAGGTCGCCCTCGATGAACTCCGCTCCGGCCGGAACGTTCGCGCGCAGACCGGTGCTGAGGTTGTCCACCACCCGGACGTCGTGTCCACTGTCAAGCAGTGCGACGGCCAGATGCGACCCGATGAAACCAGCTCCACCGGTCACCAAAATCATTGCCACGCAATCAACCTCTACCAGACCGGCACCCCTCGCACAGCGGAAAGCCGACCCTTCGGCCGTATCCGCGGAGTCCCTCCCGCAAACCGTGGGGCATTCCCGGGTCGATGTGGTTAGCATCGAGGCAAAGTCGTGTGATCTCCAACACGTCCACCCCGAGGAGCCCCCGTGTCCAAAGCCACCGAACTCGCTGAACTGCACCACCTCATCGGCGACCTCCGGCGATGTGTGACCTCGCTGCAGCACAGGTACGCCGACAACCCGGCCATGCGCCGCATGGCCATCGACACCGAGCGACTCGTCGGCGATCTGGAGATCCTGGAGATGGACGCCGGTGAACTAGAACACATCTCGCACACGGTGATCAGTTCCGCCGACAAGATTCAGATCCCCGACACCCCGTACGACCGTGAGTTCTTCCGCGACGTCGACGACGAGGGCGTGGGCGGGCACTTCAGGCGTTGACGCGGCGGCACCGGGCGGCGCTCAAAACCCGTTCGGTGGGCCACATCACACAGTGCCCCGGTTTTAATCCAGGGCACTGAAATGGGTAGTGTGCGGAGCAGTTGACTCGAAGGGGATCACTGCAGATGAGCGTACCCACAGCCGATCGACGTGCCACCGGCGTCTTCTCGCCCGGCCGGGCGAAGATCCCGCAGAAGACTCTGCGCACCGACAATTGGCTGAAGTCACCGATTCTCACCGACCTGGGATTCGCGGCGTTCGTCATCTACGCGACGGTGCGGGCGTTCCAACGGGACCACTTCTTCGTCGAGAAGTACCACTATCTGACGCCGTTCTACTCGCCGTGCATGAGCGTCAAGTGCGGCGAGGCCAGCGACTTCTGGCCGCAGATCCTCCCCGCTTCGGGCTTGCTCTCGTATCTGCCCTACGCCCTGTTCTCGCTGCCGTTCCTGCTGCTGTTCCGACTGACCTGCTACTACTACCGCGGCGCCTACTACCGTTCGGTCTGGCAGTCGCCGACCGCATGTGCCGTCGCCGAACCGCACGCGACCTATACCGGCGAGACGCGGTTCCCGCTGATCCTGCAGAACCTGCACCGGTACTTCTTCTACATCGCCGCGATCATCTCGGTGATCAACACCATGGACGCGATCAAGGCCATGCACTCGCCGTCGGGTTTCGGCTTCGGTCTGGGCAACGTCGTTCTGTGGACCAACGTCATCCTGCTGTGGATCTACACGGTGTCCTGCCACTCCTGCCGGCACGTGATGGGCGGTCGCCTCAAGCACTTCTCCAAGCATCCGGTGCGCTACCGGCTGTGGACGGAGATCAGCAAGCTCAACGTCCACCACAAGCTGTTCGCCTGGATCACCCTGGGCATGCTGATGTTCACCGACTTCTACATCATGCTGGTGGCCAGTGGCACCATCTCTGACCTGAGATTCATTGGCTGACAAGCCCCTTCACCGACTGTTTGAGCACCGACTGTTTGAGCGAGGACACACACATGGTTGAAGTCGAGCGGCATTCCTACGACGTCGTCGTGATCGGCGCCGGAGGCTCGGGGCTGCGTGCCGTCATCGAGGCGCGCCAGCGCGGCCTGCGGGTAGCGGTGGTGACCAAGTCGCTGTTCGGCAAGGCGCACACGGTGATGGCCGAGGGCGGCTGCGCGGCGGCGATGGGCAACGCCAATTCCAAGGACAACTGGAAGGTCCACTTCGCCGACACCATGCGCGGCGGCAAGTTCCTCAACAACTGGCGGATGGCCGAGCTGCACGCCCAGGAGGCACCCGACCGGGTGTGGGAACTCGAGACCTACGGCGCGCTGTTCGACCGGACCAAGGACGGCCGGATCAGCCAGCGCAACTTCGGCGGCCACACCTACCCGCGACTGGCCCACGTCGGCGACCGCACCGGACTGGAGATCATCCGCACCCTGCAGCAGAAGATCGTCTCCCTGCAGCAGGAGGACAAGGCCGAACTCGGCGACTACGAAGCCCGCATCAAGATCTTCCACGAGTGCGCGATCACCGAACTGATCGTGGACGAGAGCGGCGGCCAGAAGAAGATCGCCGGGGCCTTCGGGTACTGGCGCGAGACCGGCAAGTTCATTCTGTTCGAGGCGCCGGCCGTGGTGCTGGCAACCGGCGGCATCGGCAAGTCGTTCAAGGTGTCCTCGAACTCCTGGGAGTACACCGGCGACGGCCACGCCCTGGCGATGCGCGCCGGCGCCGGACTGATCAACATGGAGTTCATCCAGTTCCACCCGACCGGGATGGTCTGGCCGCTGTCGGTGAAGGGCATCCTGGTCACCGAGGGCGTGCGCGGCGACGGTGGCGTTCTGAAGAACTCCGAGGGCAAGCGCTTCATGTTCAACTACATCCCCTCGGTGTTCAAGGGTCAGTACGCCGAGACCGAAGAGGAAGCCGACCAGTGGCTCAAGGACAACGACTCGGCCCGCCGCACCCCTGACCTGCTTCCGCGCGACGAGGTGGCCCGGGCGATCAACACCGAGGTGAAGGCCGGCCGCGGCAGCCCCCACGGCGGTGTCTACCTCGACATCGCCACCCGGATGACGCCCGAGGAGATCAAGCGTCGCCTGCCGTCGATGTACCACCAGTTCCTGGAGTTGGCCGAGGTCGACATCACCAAGGACGAGATGGAGGTCGGTCCGACCTGTCACTACGTCATGGGCGGCATCGAGGTCGACCCCGACACCGGCGCAGCGGCGACGGCCGGACTGTTCGCCGCCGGCGAGTGCTCCGGCGGTATGCACGGCTCCAACCGTCTCGGCGGGAACTCGCTGTCGGACCTGCTGGTGTTCGGCCGCCGGGCCGGACTCGGCGCCTCCGACTACGTGCGGGGGCTGCGCAGCCGTCCGACGGTCTCCGAAGCTGCGGTCGAAGAGGCCGCGACGATTGCGCTGACCCCGTTCAACGGGCCGCAGGGCAACGCCAAGCCCGAGAACCCCTACACCCTGCACGCCGATCTGCAGCAGACGATGAACGACCTGGTCGGCATCATCCGCACCGGCGAGGAGATGCAGCAGGCGCTGGACAAGATCGACGAGTTCAAGGTCCGCTTCCGCAACATCGAGTCCGACGGCCGCCGCGAGTTCAACCCGGGGTGGCACCTGGCCATGGACATGCGCAACATGCTGCTGGTCAGCGAGTGCGTGGCGCGCTCGGCACTGGCCCGCACCGAGAGCCGTGGCGGACACACCCGCGACGACTTCCCGCAGATGGACAACCATTGGCGCAACGCACTGGTGGTGTGCCGTTCCGCAGACAACGACCCGGTCATGCCGGAAGTCACCGTCGCCCGTGAGGAACAGGCGCCGATGCGGGAGGATCTGCTGGAACTGTTCGAGTTCGAGGAACTCGGCAAGTACTTCACCGACGAAGAGATCTCGCGACATCCCGGACGGAGCAGCTGACATGAGCTACCAGGCGAACATGAGGGTGTGGCGCGGCGATAACGACAGTGGCGATCTGCGCGACTACACCGTCGACGTCAACGAGGGCGAGGTCGTCCTCGACATCATTCACCGGTTGCAGGCCGAGCAGACCCCCGACCTCGCGGTGCGCTGGAACTGCAAGGCCGGCAAGTGCGGCTCGTGTTCGGCGGAGATCAACGGCCGCCCGCGGCTGATGTGCATGACCCGGATGTCGACGTTCGACCCGGCCGACACCATCACCATCACCCCACTGCGGGCCTTCCCGGTGATCCGTGACCTGGTGACCGACGTCTCCTTCAACTACGAGAAGGCCCGGGAAATCCCGTCTTTCGCGCCGCCGAAGGAGCTTCAGCCCGGCGAATACCGCATGGCGCAGATCGACGTGGAGCGCAGCCAGGAGTTCCGTAAGTGCATCGAGTGCTTCATGTGCAACAACGTCTGCCATGTGGTGCGCGACCACGAGGAGAACAAGAAGGCGTTCGCCGGCCCCCGGTATCTGATGCGCACCGCCGAACTGGATATGCATCCGCTGGACACCCTGGACCGCAAGGACATGGCCCAGGAAGACTTCGGCCTCGGCTACTGCAACATCACCAAGTGCTGCACCGAGGTGTGCCCCGAGCACATCAAAATCACCGACAACGCGCTGATCCCGATGAAGGAACGCGTGGCCGACCGCAAGTACGACCCGGTCGTCTGGCTCGGCAACAAATTGTTCCGGCGAACGAAGTGAGCGGAACCGTCAGCGTAAGCCGGCGCGACAAGTAGGCAGTGCCGGCGCCGCTTGACGCAGCGCTGACCTAGACGGTTCAGCGCTAGCCCAGACGGCGAAAGCCGCTGCGGTGGAACACGATTGGCGGCACGTCGTCGTGCACCGTCACATCGTGGATCCGCAGGATCACGATCGTGTGGTCCCCGGCGGGCACTTCCTGTTCGATGGCGCTCTCCAGCCATACGCTGGTGCCTTTGACGAACACCGCGCCGGCATCGGACGACACCGTCTCCAGTCCGGCGAAACGGTCGCCGGTCTTGGCAGCCAGGGTGCGCGCGGCCACGTCGTGCGCCTCGCTGAGCACGCTGATGCCCAACATCGGCAGGTCCTTGATCCTGGGCCACGTCTCCGAGGCGTTCTGGATGCAGAACGACACCAGTGGGGGGTTCAGCGAGACCGGGACGAACGTGCTGGCGGCGAGACCGACCCGGACGCCGTCGAGTTCCGCGGCGATGGCGATCACCCCGGACGGAAAATGCCCGAACGCCTCACGGAGCGAGGCGGGGGTCAGTGGTGTCCCGTGCGACGGCGGGTTGCCCATAGCAGTTGCCTCTCCACCCGTTGAGTAGCCTGACGGCATGCGAGAAGTCTCCGTCCTGTCCGTGCTGCGGGAACGCGCTGGCCTGACGCCCGACGGCCTCGCCTTCACGTTTACCGACTACGACCAGGATTGGGACGGGTCCGCCGAAAGCCTGACCTGGTCGCAACTGTATCGGCGGACGCTGAATGTGGCGCACGAGGTCGGCAAGCACGGTTCACCCGGCGACCGGGCGCTCATCGTCGCACCGCAGGGCCTGGCCTTCATCGTCGCGTTCCTCGGCGCCATGCAGGCCGGGTTCATCGCGGTTCCCCTGGCCGTTCCCGTGCCCGGCTCCCACGACGAGCGGCTGAGCGCGGTGGTGACCGACACCTCGCCGACGGTGGTCCTGACCACCGCCGCGGTCTTCGACATCGCCGCGCAGTACGTCGACGACGGTGCCGCCGTCATCGCCACCCTTGCCGTCGACACCCTCGATCTCGACGCCGATCAGCCGGTCAACCCGGAGATCCCCGACGGCCCGGATATCGCTTACCTGCAGTACACCTCAGGATCCACTCGGCTCCCCGCCGGGGTGATGATCTCGCACCGCAACCTGGTCGCCAATTTCGAACAACTGATGCCGGATTACATGGCCGGGTACGGCGGCGTGCTGCCGCCGGGGGCCAAGCTGGTTTCGTGGCTGCCGTTCTACCACGATATGGGCCTGATGCTGGGGATCGCGGCGCCGATCCTGGACGGGTGCGGGGCAGACCTGTTGAGCCCGTTGGGGTTCCTGGGCCGACCGGCGCGGTGGGTGCAGGCCATGTCGCGGCATGAGAAGCCGTTCTCGGCGGCGCCGAACTTCGCGTTCGATCTCACCGCGCGGCGCACCACGGACGCCGAAATGGAAGGCCTGGACCTCAGCGGAGTGATCGGCATCATCAACGGTGCCGAACGCATTCATCCGTCCACCCTGGTCCGATTCAACGAACGATTCGCTCCCGTCGGTTTCCGGCCCGAAATGGTCCTGCCCTCCTACGGCCTGGCCGAGGCGACGGTCTACGTGGCCAGCGGCAGCAACGGCGGGGCGCCGACGGTCGTCGAATTCGACGCCGCACAACTGAGCGAGGGCAGCGCCGTCCGCAGCCCCGGCGGTGCGCCGCTGTTGCGCTATGGGCTTCCCACCTCACCGTTGGTGCAGATCGTCGACGCCGATACCTGCACCCCGTGCCCGGACGGCGCGGTCGGCGAGATCTGGACCCATGGCGAGAACGTCGCGGGCGGGTACTGGCGCAAGCCGGAGCAGACCGGGTCGGCGTTCGGCGCGACACTACTGGACCCGCCCCCGGGCGCCCCCGCGACGGACTGGCTGCGCACCGGGGACCGCGGCTTCATCTCCGAGGGCGAGCTCTTCATCGTGGGACGCATCAAGGACATGCTGATCGTGCGCGGCCGCAACCACTACTCCGAGGACATCGAGGCGACGGTGCAGAAGATCACCCGTGGGCGGGTGGCAGCCATCGCGGTGTCCGACGAGCAGACCGAGCAGCTCGTCACCATCGTCGAACTCAAGAACGGCGATAGCACCGAGGCACTAGCCGTAGTGAAAAACGATGTGATCGCGGCGATTTCGCGTGCGCACGGTCTGCAGGTCGCCGATATCGTTCTGGTGGAACCCGGATCGATTCCGACCACCACCAGCGGTAAGATCCGCCGGTCGGCGTGCGTGGAAGAGCACCGGCAGGGACGGTTCGTCCGGCTGGATGCATAGCTAGCGCCCCGGCGATGTGGATCACCCTGTTGGTGATGGCGGTTGCCGTCAGCCTGGAGCCGTTCCGTATCGGGATGTCGGTGTTGATGCTGAACCGCCCACGCCCGCACCTTCAGTTGGCGGCTTTCCTGTGCGGCGGATTCCTGATGGGTTTGTCGGTCGGCGCGGTGGTGCTGTACGCCTTCGAATCCCGGCTACTGGCGTCCGCGCATTTCACCTTGCCCACGGTGCAGATCATCATCGGCGTGCTGGCTCTGCTGGCGGCGGCGATCGCGGCCGCCACCACCGGACGGGCCCGGACACCGCCGGTCTGGCTGACCCGACTGCTCGGCGGCCAGTCCTTATGGGTCGCCGGCACCGCCGGTCTCGGCATCGCGTTGCCGTCGGTCGACTACCTGGCGGCGCTGGCCGTCATCGCCGCCGGCAGCGCGAGTCCCGCCACCCGATTCTCGGCGTTACTGGCGTTCAACGTGGTGGCGTTCGCCCTGGTGGAAATCCCCCTGCTGGCCTACCTGGTGGCCCCAGAGCGAACACTGGCGGCGATGGCCGCCCTGCACCAGTGGATTCGGGCGCGGCGCCGCAAGGAGATCGCGGTGCTGCTGGCGGTGGTGGGCGCCGTGCTGCTGACGGCCGGCCTGCTGGGGGTGTGAGGTCCTCAGCCAGGAGCCTCGGCTGCCAGGGGTGCAGGAGCGCCGGCACTGCCGTCCCCTGAGCCCAAACTGCCCAGGAGCGCCAGTATCTGCGAGAACGGATCGGCGCCCACCTGGTCTCCGTAGGTCGCGTTGGTGGCCGGCGCGGTCACGGCAGCCGGATCGTAGCCGTTGACCGGATCCACGGTGATGGGCGCGGTGGCGGGGTCGTCGTTACGGGAGTACCCGGAGTCGACCATCGGCTTGAGGATGGCGTCGAGCTGGTTGAGGGTGCCGTCGTCCACCCCGAGGTATTTGAACGGCATCACCAGCGGAAGATGCAGCTCGGGGATCATGAACGTCGTCGTCTTGCCGCCCCGGGAGTTGACGGTCGTGCGGATGTTCCGCGCCGGAACGTTGCTCGGGTTGGTGAATGCCACGGCGGTATGACCGGTCGCCAGACCGACGATCGCATTCGCCATCGCCATCCAGTTGTCCGTTCGGTCCGGCCAGTCGGCGATGCTGTCGTATGCGGAGACGAAAGAGTAAGTGTCGTACTGGCTTTCGACCGGCGGCGGGATGACGAAGTCCATCGACGGGACCCTCGCGCCCACCGGGAAGTTCTGCCTCAGCCACCCGTCGCCGAATGCGTGCTGACCGATCGGGTCGCCGTACACCGCGAAGGACAACTGATCGGGTGGCGGAGCGTAGGGATCGGCGGCCAGCCGGGCCTGCACGGCGTTGACCACCATCGCCCCCTCCGACAGGCCGAGCACCGTGCCTGGACCGTCCCGGTTCACCGTCGCGATGGTGTTGTCGGCGCCCTGGTTCACCGACTCGCCGATGCTCGGTCCGTCCAGTCCGAGCCCCGGAAATGCCCGATCGATGCCGGGAAAGAGGACCTCCAAGGTGTGGCCCTGGACCTGGCCGGCCCAGTAGTCCACCTTCTGGCGCTGGAGACCCGGGAACCACTGCGCGCCCGTCATGCGGATGTACTCGTCGTACGGAATCCCGGCGACATGGGCGCCGCCGAGCCCGTAACCGCGCGGCGGCGTGCCTTCCAGCGTGGTCGCGGTGCCCCCCGAAGAAAGATATGGGGGCAAGACGTAGGGAGACGAGCCATCCGGCGACGAACCGTCCTGCACATCATCGGCGGCGGCGACTCCGCCGGACATGCCCACTGACGCTGCCACGCAGATCAGAGCGGTCAAGCCGGCGAGTGATCTCTTCATGCCTGAGCGCTCCCCTTCGATTTCACTCGTGACGGCCACCAGTTGGCTCTTCCCATCAGGGTAGCGATGGCGGGCACCAGCACCGTCCGCACCAGGAAGGTGTCCAGCAGAATCCCGGCACCGATGACGAACCCGCCTTGAACCACGGTACCGATGCTGGAGAACAGCAGACCCCACATGGATGCGGCGAAGATCAATCCCGCAGCCGTGATGACGCCGCCCGTCGATGACAGCGTCCGGATGACGCCGTAGCGGGTGCCGTTCGGCGACTCGTCGCGCAACCGCGAGGCGAAGAGCAGGTTGTAGTCGGCGCCGACCGCGACCAGTACGACGAACGCCAGGGGGGGCACGGTCCAGTGCAACGGCTCGTGCAGCCCGTACTGGAACACCAGAACGCCGATGCCGAGCGCACCGAAGTACGAGATCACCACCGAGCCGACCAGATACAACGGCGCGGTGATCGCCCGCAGCAGCAACATCAACGTCAGCAGGACGACGATGACCGTGGCGATGACGATGAATCGGATGTCGTCGCGGTAGTAGTCGCGAGTGTCCCGCAGGGCGACGGGATATCCGCCCATCGTGATCGTGGCGCCCTGCAGGGTGGTGTTCGGCTGGGCGGCCCGGGCGGTGTCCCTGATGGCGTTGACCTGGTCCATGGCCGCCGGACTGAACGGGTCGAGGTCGGTGAACACGAGGTAGCGCGCCCAATGGCCGTCGGGGGAGATGAACGTCTTGGAGGCGGCCCGGAAATCAGCCGTCCCCAGCACCTCCGGCGGGATGTTGAACCCCGCCATCGACGGCCCCGCGGCGTCGTCTTTCATCGACAGCAGGAACGCCGCCGCCTGGTCGAGCCCGGTTCGCATGACCTCGATCTGTTGGACGACCTGATCCACACCGGCGGCCACCTCCTGGCTCCCGTCGGCGGCGCGATCGGCCTGCTGACGGAAATCGCCCATGGTGCTCTGCGCGCCGGCAGGCGTATCGAGGCCCATGGCTTTCATCACTGCCGACAGCCTGGCGTAGGAATCCCGCAGCTGATTCAGCGTTGCACTCAGCGACTGAGTCTTCTGCAGATCCTTCAACTGCTTGGCCAGGTCGTTGATCTTGTCGATGGCCCCCTGGTTCCGGGCGTCGACCAGGTTCTGGAAGTGGCCCCGGGTCTCGGCGCACGACGGGTTGAGATCACAGACCACGTTGCCGTGCAGCGCGGCCAGCACCGGACCCACCCAGCCGAGCAGGTCCCGACCCGCCTGATAGGTGATCCCCATCGAGTTGCCGAGTTCGTTGATGGCCTGGACCAGCTTCGCGGCCACCTCCACGTTCTTCACCAGATTGTCGCCGCTGTACTGAAATTTCAGGGCCGAGAACGCGTCGACCATGCCTTGGATGTTGGTCGACAGATCGTTGATCTGGACGCGCACGTCGCCGAGCCCGGTCGCCAGCGTGTTGGCCCCGATAGAGAGCCGGTTGAGTTCGGCCATGTTGTCGGTGATCGTCGCCGAACCGTCACTGAGCTTGTCGCCGACGATGCCCGCCTGGTACGTGGCCCGGAACTCCTTCGGCACCTTCCCCAGCGGCCGCGTGACACCGTTGACCATCGCGATGTCGGGCAGTTGGCTGATGCGTTCGGCCATCTGCTCCATATCGGCCAGGGTCTGCGGCGTGCGCAGGTTGCGCGGCGAATGGATGAGCACATAGGACGGGACGAACTGACTGATGTCGAAATGGCGCTCCAGTGCGGCGTATCCGACCGAACTCGGGTCCGACTTCTGCACCGCCTTGCGGTCGTCGTAGTTGTACCGCGCCAGGCCGGCGCTGCCGGCCAGCAGGATGAGGATCAGGAGACTGGCCACCAGATGGGTCCGCGGCCGGCGCACGATGCGAATTCCCGAACGTCGCCAGAATCGGGTGGTGAGTTCACGGCGCGGCGTGATCCACCCCCACCGCCCGACAACGGTGAGAATCGCCGGCAGCAGTGTCAGCGCGGCCAGGAACGCCACGGCGACCCCGATCGCCGACGAGACACCGACCGTGGAGAACACACCCATCCGGGCGAAGCTGATCGCCAGGAAGGTGATTCCGATGGTGGCGGCGGACGCGGTGATCACCTTGCCCACCGACGTCAACGCGTGCCGGACTGCGTCGTCTGAGCTGTCACCGCGTCGCACATAGTCGTGGTAGCGGCTGATCAGGAATACCGCGTAATCGGTGCCGGCGCCGGCGATCATCGCGCTCAGCAGAATGATGGCCTGGTTGGACACCCCGAAGCCGGTGTAGTCGGACAGCCCCGCGACCGCGGACTGCGCGATCACCAGGGACATGCCGATCCCGATCAACGGAATCAGCATGGCGATCGGGTTGCGGTAGACCACCAGCAGCACGACGAGGAGCAGGACGGCGATCGCGATCTCGATCGGCAGGCGGTCACGTTCGCCGGCCACGGTGAGGTCGGCCACGGTGGCCGCCGGGCCGGTCAGGTGGACCTCCAGTGGCGTGCCTGCGGTGTTCTGCCTGACGATGTCGGAAACCCGGTTGAAGGACGCATAGGACTGCGGTGTGCCCAATGCGCCGGCAAGGCCGACCGGCACCACCCATGCCTTGCCGTCCTTGCTCGTCAGAAACGAGCGCAGCGCCGGGGTGCCGACGAAGTCCTGCAGCATGACGACGTCGTCGGTGTCCTCGCGTAGAGCGTCGACCAGCTTCCGGTACGTGCCTTCCTGCTCGGGGCCGAGTCCACGAGGGTCGGTCAGCACCACCAGCAGAAGGTCATCGGTCCCGGTTTCCTGGAACCCCTTCGTCATCTCCCTGGCGGCCACATTGGACGGCGCATCCGCGGGCAACATGGCCAGCGGATGCTTCTGCGCCATGTCGTTGAGGTTCGGCAGCCACATCGGCAGCGCGACCGCCATCGCAACCCAGACCGCGATCACGGCGAAGGGCCAGCGCACCACGAAGTTGGCTAGCCGTCGCACGACTGCCCCATCCCCGGCTCACGCCGCACCGACTGCGCCATCACCCGAATCAGGTCAAACAATCCCGACGTCGCCTACACACCATGACCCCAATCGCCGCCGTCGGCGACCTGCTGACACACCGACTTCATCGCCGCGATGTACCGGGCGATCGATTTGCGGGCAATGGGGTTGTTCGGGCCCAGCACCGACATCGCGGTACCGGCGTCGTAGAGAAACACATAGATCGTCAGCTGATACGAGAATCGCCCGTCCGAGTAAATCCCGATGTTGTTCGAGTAGCCCAACTCGGTCGCCGCGAGTATGGCGTTGAGCGGGGCGGCGCCCCCGTGCAGGAAGTTCGCGACCGGGAAATTCGGGCGAGGCTTATCGAGCCACGGCGCCAATTCGAGCACGCGGTAGTAGGGAACCCTGGCCAGTTTCTGGCCCGAGTCGAACGACTGCTGCGCCGTCCAGGCGGCTTCGCCGAAAGACGTCGCGGCGATCGGGACGGTGATCGGAACCAGTCCGGTGAACCATCCCTGGGTGGTGAAGTTGTCCGATGTCCTGCGGGTGTCCCGCGGCGTGAGTCCGTAGTACGTGGTGGCGCCGGTGAACTCGTGGTCGACCTTGGCGGAGCAGGCGAACAGGCCGCCGACGAAGCGCACACCCGCCGTCGCGCAGGCCGCTTCGAACCGTTTGGTCTGCTCGGCGTCCATGATCATTTCGCCGACCATCTCGGCGACGGTCGGCTCCATCGGGTTGCCCAGCGGCAACGGGAATTCGGGCAGCGTGCCGCCTGAGTTCTCAGCAAACTCGATCCAGGCGCGGACCTCCGGCGAATCGACGGTCAGACTCGCCGTTGCCTCACGCTCCTGGAGACAGAAGTCGTCGAAGCTACCGGCGTCCGGTAACGCCATCGGCTGTCCGCTCACGGTCAGGGATGTGTACATCCCATGGGCTTCGAGCATGGTGATGCCGATCAACGCGGCATCTCCGTGAACGTGATCGATGCTGGCGTAGAAATCGAAATGGTCCTCGCTCTGGACGATTCCAAAGGAGAAGCAACCCCACTCAAAAGGAGTCGGGATGTCGACCATATGTTTACGCGCGTCTTCGGCCGAGGTCTCGCCGTGATCGACGGGCGCGAATTCGATATCGGCGGAATCGGGAAGGGTACGTCTGACAATGTCTCCGTCACCGTCGTATTCGAACCAACTGCGATACGTATCGTGCCGGCGCAGATACGCGTTGATGGCATGATTCATGGCTGAAATATCGCACTGACCAGGGACCTCGCACGTGGCGATGATCTGCCGCGAATAGTCGAGTCCGGCGGCCTCCTGATGAAATACACCACGAAGGTGTTGCCCCTGCATGAAGCTGACGGGAACGGAGCTGACCGGCGCCTGACGCGCTTTCTCCATCGCCGCGTCGGTCGGGTGCCAGGAAATCAGCGTTCCCGGAGCCGGCGCCCAATCCTCGATCGTGCCGACCGTGATCTTCCCGATCTGCAACTCTGTCCTCCCCGACTCTGACCGGCTGCGGCCTGCGGGCCGGCGACACTGGTGGCGAGTCCAAGATAGCCTCCGCGGCGGTGTCGGTCGCCGCTGAACCCTGCAGACGTGCACGACGGAACCCATCGGGGGCCGGCACGTAACGCGGGCACCTCACCCCCCGGACGGGCAGCCCAGGTCAGACGGCAGCCCAGGTCAGGTGGTACGCCGTCTCGCCTCAGCAACGCACATGCAATACTGGCCGGCGGGAGATGAGCCGGCCGCGGTTGGGCCGTGGCCGTTCGGCAGCCGGTCGGTAGCTGTGACGTGGTCTCCCGCATGGCATCGACACTTCACCAGCCGAAGCGGGGGGTCCATCCTCATGGCGACTACTGAACACCCGACGGAGCAGCCACCCCGTTTCGCGATCATCGGTTACGCGGCCCGGCTTCCCGGCGCCGCGGATGCCGACCAGTACTGGGACGTCCTGCACTCCGGCCGCGACGCGGTCTCGGAGGTACCCCGGGACCGCTGGGATGCCGAGGAATTCTTCGACCCGGATCCGGCCGCGCCCGGGAAGATCGTCACCCGTCGGGCCGGCTTCGTCGACGACGTGACCGGATTCGACGCGCCGTTCTTCGGGGTGTCGGCGCGCGAGGCAGGGTGGATGGACCCCCAGCATCGACTTCTGCTGGAGACCGCCTGGCGGGCGGTTGAGCACTCGGGCATCGCACCGACAGCCTTGTCGAACACCCGGACCGGCGTGTTCGTCGGCCTGTCCACCCACGACTACCTCGGTATGGCATCCGACACACTGACCTACCCCGAGGTCGAGGCGTATCTGGCCATCGGTACGTCCGGCGCGGCCGGAGCAGGCCGGATCAGCTACCGGTTGGGATTGCAGGGTCCCGCGGTCACCGTCGACACCGCGTGCAGTTCGTCGCTGGTCGCGATTCATCAGGCCTGCCAGGCGCTGCAACTCGGTGAGTGCGACCTCGCACTGGCCGGCGGCGCGAACGTTCTGCTCAGTCCGGCGACCATGATCACCTTCTCGCAGTCGCGGATGCTGGCACCCGACGGCAAGTGCAAGACGTTCGACGCAGCCGCCGACGGCTACGTCCGCGGCGAGGGTTGCGGCGTCCTCGCCATCAAACGACTCGAGGACGCGATCCGCGACGGCGACCACATCCGCGCCGTGATCCGCGGCAGCGCCGTCAACCAGGACGGCGCATCGGGCGGTTTGACCGTCCCCAACGGGGTCGCCCAGCAACGGGTCATCACCGAGGCCTTGGACCGCGCCGGTGTGGATGCCGCCGACATCGACTACCTCGAGGCGCACGGCACGGGGACGTCGCTCGGCGACCCCATCGAGGTCCAGGCGGCCGCCGCCGCGCTCGGCAAGGGGCGCCGACCCGACCAGCCGCTGCTGATCGGCTCGGCCAAGACCAACATCGGGCACCTGGAAGCCGCCGCCGGTGTCGCCGGCGTCCTCAAGGTCGTGCTGTCCCTCGAGCACCAGGAACTGCCGAAGCATCTGAACTTCCGCAATCCGTCGCCGCACATCCCCTGGGACCGCATTCCGGTGCGGGTCGTCGATGAGCCCGTCGACTGGGAACGCGGCGACCGTCCCCGGATCGCCGGCGTCAGTTCCTTCGGGTTCTCCGGCACCAACGCCCACGTGATCATCGAGGAGGCGCCGCAGGCGCCGCAGGCGCCGACCATCAGCACCGAGGCGCCGCCGGCCGACGACCGGTTCATGTTGCTCCCACTGTCCGCGCGGACCCCGGCCGCACTGGCGCAGACCGCGGCGAACTACCGCGACTGGCTCACCGGTCATCCCGGGGCCACCCTGGCCGATGGCACGTCCGCGGACGTGACGTTGGCCGACGTGTGTTTGACCGCAGGCGCGGCGCGCGCCCACTTCGAGCACCGGGCCGCCTGCGTGGTGAACTCCCTGGAGTCCGCGCGCGAGTTGCTCGACGCACTGGCCGATGACCGCCCCGCGCCCGGCCTGGTCCGCGGCGACTGCACCGACGCACCCAAGACCGCGTGGCTCTTCCCGGGGCAGGGCAGTCAGTACGTCGGCATGGCCCGGGAGTTGTTCGACACCGAACCGGTGTTCGCCGACACCATGACCCGGTGCGCGGAGGCCGTCGCCGAGGTCCTCGACCGGCCACTGCTGGACGTCATCTTCGATGCGGAGGCCCACCCCGACGGTGCGGAAACCCTGCAGCAGACCCGGCACGCCCAGCCCGCGATCTTCGCGGTGGAGATGGGCCTGGCCAGGCTCTGGCAGTCGTGGGGCTTCGAACCTGATGTGGTTATCGGCCACAGCGTCGGGCAGTACGCGGCGGCCTGTGTCGCCGGTGTGTTCAGCCTCGAGGACGGCGCCCGCCTGCTGGCCGAGCGGGGCCGACTCTTCGGCGACCTGCCTGCGGGCGGACGGATGTCGGCGATCTTCGCCGACCCGGACCGCGTCGAACGCCTCACCGACGAATTCCCGAGCCTGTCGGTGGCCGCCTACAACGGCGCCAACACCGTGCTGTCGGGGCCCGGGGTCGACCTGGAGCGGGCCGTCGCCCGGTTGACCGCCGACGGTGTCCGCTGCGACTGGCTCGATACCAGCCACGCATTCCACTCCGCCCTGCTGGATCCGGCCCTCGACGAGTTCGAGTCGTATGCCAACGGCTTCGAATTCGGTTCCCCGCAACGGATTCTGATCTGCAACCGGACCGGGACCGCGCTGGGGCGCAACGCCAAGCTCGACGGTGCCTACTGGCGCCGCCATTCACGCCAGCCGGTCGAGTTCGCCAAGGGCGTGGCGACACTGGCCGAACTCGGCTGCACATTGCTGCTGGAAGTCGGCCCGCAGCCGGTTCTCACCGCTGCGGCCCTGCGGGCCTGGCCGGACACGGCGGCCACCCCGAAGGCCATCCCGTCGATGCGCCGAAACGTCGCCGATCACCGCCAGATCACCGAAGCCCTCGCCGGGGCCTACATCGCCGGGCACCTGCCCGACTTCAGCGCCCTGTCGGCCCGGCCGGCACACAAAGTGGACCTGCCCCCCTACCCGTTCGAACACCGCCAGTACTGGTTTGCCCACCAGCAGACCGAGGCGGAGCGCGCCCCGACCCGGGACAACGCTGCGCGCACCGAGGCCGTCCAACTTCTCGAGGACGGCCGCATCGACGAACTCGCCGCCCTGCTCGACGGCTCGGGCGGTAGCCACACGACCGCCGAGATTCTCAATCTGCTTGCCGCGCAACATAACCGGCAGCGGGCCGCGCAGTCGATCGCGGATATCCGGTACGAGATCCGCTGGGAGAAGTCCACGGCGTCGACCCCGGCCGGCGAAGACGCGATGTGGCTGGTCATCGGCGGTGACGACAACGTCACCGGGCCGTTGGGGGCGGCACTGGCGGCGGGTGGTCACCGCTACCGCGCCCTGCCGGTGCCGGCGTCCGACGCCGACGAGGAGCGCCTGGCCGCCGAGTTACGTGCGGCAGCCCACGACGAACCGGCAGTACGCGTCCTGCACGTCGCGGCACTGGACTCCGAGCCATCGTCGATGCGATCGCTGCTGCGAATGCAGCACCGCATTCTGGGCGGCACGCAACGACTGTTCCGCGCCGCTGCGGCCGCCGAACTTCGCGGATCCGTCTGGGTGATCACCAAGGGCGCCCAACGGGTCACCGACGCCGACACCGTGTCGCCGGAGCAGGGCAGCCTCTGGGGATTCTGCCGCGCCGCCGCCCTGGAGTACCCGCAGGTGTGGGGCGGACTTGCCGACCTGTCCACCGGCAGCGCGGACGAATGGTCGGCGTTGATCAGGCAGGTCGCCGGCCACTCGCCGGCCGAAGATCAGATCGCGCTGCGCGACAACGTGGTTGTCGTCCCCCGTCTGGTTCGCCGAACCGGGCAGCCCAAGCCGGAGCAACTTCACCTGCGCTCCGACGCAAGCTATCTGGTGACCGGAGGGCTCGGCTCACTCGGACTCGAGATCGCCGGATATCTTGCCGCGCACGGCGCCCGGCACCTCGTGCTGACCAGTCGACGCACGCCCGACGACACCACGCAGGCGCGCATCGACGCGCTCAGCGCGCAGCATGGATGCACCGTCCGTGCGATCGCCGCCGATGTCGCCGACCCGCATGACGTGGCCCGACTGATGGCGACGTTGCAGGCCGAATTGCCGCCGTTGGCCGGCGTCGTTCATGCCGCCGGGGAGAACTCCACCGCCCCGCTGAGTTCACTGGAAAGCGCCGAACTGGACCGGGTGTTCGCCGGAAAGGTCTGGGGCGCTTGGCACTTGAGTGAAGCGATCGCCGACCTGGGACTGGACTTCTTCGTGTCCACCTCCTCGATCTCCTCGGTCTGGGGCAGTTTCGGGCAGAGCGCATACAGCGCGGCGAACGCGTTCCTCGACGGGTTGACCTGGCGACTGCGCCAGCGCGGCATTCCGGCGATGAGCGTCAACTTCGGTCCTTTGTCGGCCGGTGCGTCGGCCGGTGCGGCCGGCATGGCCGACGACGACGCCCGCGCCCAGTTGGAACTGCGCGGGGTGCGCACCCTGTCCCCCGCCGACGCACTGGCCGGCATGGCCGACGTCATGGCGGCCGCCGAGTCCGGCACGCCGTCGGCCCCGGAAGGCATAGTGGCGCGGATCGACTGGGCCCGCTTCCTTCCGATCTATCTGCAGGCCGGCCGCCGGGCACTGCTCGACGAGGTGGCCCGTGAGGTTCCCGCATCGCTACAACGCAGCATGGGGATGTCCGCCACACCCGGGCCGTCGGGCAGCACCGCGCTTGTCGAGCGACTCACCGCCGCGCCCGTGCAACAGCGCCGGAAGATCGTCCTGAACGTCCTCCGCGACACCGTCGCGGACGTGACGCGCGTCGACGCGTCCGAGATTCGCGAAGAGGCCGGATTCTTCGACCTCGGCATGGATTCGCTGATGGCGATCGAACTGCGGCGCCAACTGGAGCAGGCGGTCGGCAAGGAACTGCCGGCGACGCTGGCGATGGATTACCCACGGCTGTCCGACGTCGCGGACTATCTGCTCAGCGACGTACTCAGCCTCAGTGAACGCGCGGAATCCAGGACGTCGGTCCAGCCGACCTCGCTGGCGACCGCTGCGACGGACGAGCCGATCGCGATCATCGCGGTGGCCTGCCGCTTCCCGGGCTCGCCCGATCCCGACGCCTACTGGGATGTGCTCTCCGGCGGTGTGGATGCGATCCGCGAGATCCCCGAGGACCGCTTCGACATCGACGAGTTCTACGACTCGGATCAGCAGGCGCCGGGCAAGATCTACACCCGCAACGGCGGATACCTCGACAGCGTCGACGGATTCGATCCGGAGTTCTTCGGTATCTCACCGCGCGAGGCCGTCTGGATGGATCCACAGCAGCGCCTGATGCTCGAAATCGCCTGGGAGGGTATCGAACGGGCGGGATACGCCCCGGCGTCGCTGCGCGGCAGCCGGACCGGCGTCTTCGTCGGTGTGGCAGCCAACGAGTACGCGCATCTGATGTCGGGTGACTCGGTCGAGAACCTCGAGGCGTACTTCATCACCGGCAATGCACTGAACGCCATCGCCGGCCGGGTCGCGTTCACCCTCGGTCTCGAGGGACCCGCGATGGCGATGGACACCGCGTGCAGTTCCTCGCTGGTTGCCGTCCATCAGGCAAGCCAGGCCCTGCATTCCGGGGACTGCGACATGGCCCTGGCCGGTGGCGTCAACGTCCTGCTGAGCCCGGCGTCGATGGTCGCCGCGTCACGCGCCCGGATGCTGGCCCCCGACGGCCACTGCAAGACCTTCGACGCCGCGGCCGACGGCTACGTCCGCGGCGAAGGCTGCGGAGTCCTGGTGCTCAAGCGCCTCAGCGACGCCCAACGCGACGGCGACCGGATCTGCGCGGTCATCCGCAGCAGCGCGGTCAACCAGGACGGCGCCTCCAGCGGTCTGACGGTGCCCAATGGTGGCGCGCAGCAACGGCTCATCGCCGCGGCACTGGCCCGCGCCGGCCTGGCCGGCGGGGATGTCGACTACCTCGAAGCGCACGGCACCGGCACCCCACTGGGTGACCCGATCGAGGTGCAGGCCGCCGCGGCGGTCTACGGCGCCGGCCGAGACCCGAACCGGCCACTGCTGATGGGAACGGCGAAGACCAACATCGGACACCTGGAGTCCGCCGCCGGCGTCGCGGGTCTGATCAAGGTCGTCCTGTCGTTGCAGAACGAACTGCTCCCGCAGATGCTGCACTTCCACAATCCCTCGCCGCATATCCCGTGGGACTCCCTGCCGGTTCAGGTCGTGGAGAAGCCGACACCGTGGCAGCCGAACGGCCGCCCGCGACGCGCCGGGGTCAGTTCATTCGGGTTCACCGGTACCAACGCCCACGTGCTGATCGAGGAGGCGCCTCAGCCGGCGGCGGCCGAGGGGTTCCCCGACGACGTCACCGAGGACGGGGCCACGCCGGAGACACCGCGCGAACCGTGGAGCGTGCTGCCGCTGTCGGCCCGGTCCGGGCCGGGCCTTACCGCGCTGGCACAGCACTACTCGACCTGGCTCGCGGCGCACCCCGAGGCCTCCATCGCCGACGTGTGTTTCACCGCCGGGGCGGGACGTTCGCACTTCGAGCATCGCGCCGCACTGGTCGCGAACTCCGTCCACGAAGCCCGCATGCTGCTCGACGATCTGGTGGCCAATCGGCAACGACCCGGTGTGCTCCGCGGGGAGTGCACCGACCCGCCGACCACCGCCTGGTTCTTCCCCGGTCAGGGCAGCCAGTACCCGGGCATGGCCCGCGAACTGTTCGACACCGAGCCGGTATTCGCCGATACCGTCCGCCGCTGCGCGGAGGCCGTCGATCCGATGCTGCCGCGGCCGCTCCTGGACGTGCTGTTGTCCAGCGATCGCGAAGCCGTGGAAACGTTGCGGCACACATCGTTTGCCCAACCGGCGATCTTCGCCGTCGAGATGGGCCTGGCCCGGCTGTGGCAGTCGTGGGGCATCGACCCCGACGTCGTGCTGGGACACAGTGTCGGCCAGTACGCCGCCGCCTGCGTGGCCGGAGTCTTCACCCTCGAGGACGGTGCGCGGCTGATCGCCGAACGCGGCCGACTGTTCGGCAGCCTGCCCGCCGGCGGCCGGATGGTGGCGGTCTTCGCCGATCCCGAATACGTCGTCGGGGCCGCGGAGAGCTTCCCGCGGGTGTCCGTCGGTGCCTACAACGGCCGGAACACGGTGCTCTCCGGTCCCAGCGAGGATCTGGAGCAGATCGTCGCCACCTGCAGCCAGGACGGGACCCGGTGCACCTGGCTGGAGACCTCGCACGCGTTCCATTCGGAGTTGCTCGATCCAGTGCTCGACGAATTCGAGTCGTTCGCAGCGCAATTCGCCTACGCCGCGCCGGCCCTGCCGCTGGTCTGCAACCGCACCGGCGCGGTGCTCACCACCGAGACACCGCTGAACGCGCAGTATTGGCGCAAGCACTCCCGTCAGCCGGTGCAGTTCACCGAGAGTGTGGCCACCGTGGCGGCGTTGGGCTGCTCGGTGCTCATGGAGATCGGGCCGCAACCGATCCTCACCGCCACGGCCCTGCAGATCTGGCCGGAGTCCGCGGACACACCGGCCACCATCGTGTCGTTGCGCAAGGGCGCCAACGCACAGCGTCAGATGACCGAGGCCCTCGCCGCGGCGTACATCCACGGGCACCGGCCGGACTTCGCCGCACGACAGCACACGCCGGGCCGCCGGCTGGAATTGCCCACCTATCCCTTCCAGCGCCGCCGCTACTGGCCGAAGACCTCCGGGATGACGGGCGGGGGCGCCGACGGGATCCGGATGTCCGGAATCCTCGGCAGCGCCAAGGATCTGGCCTCGGGCGACACCGTCTACAGCACCGTGCTCTCGGTCAAGACGCAGCCATGGTTGGCCCACCACGTCATCTACGGCACGGTGGTCGTTCCGGGTGCGACCTACGCGACGATGGCACTGGCCGCGGCCGGCGCGCCGGCACGGGTGAAGGACGTTTACTTCTACGAGCCGATCATCCTGCCCGAGAAGGCCTCTCGCGAGGTTCAGCTGAGCATGCACCCCCTCGAGGCGGAGGGCGGATGGAAATTCCAGGTGCACAGCCGTCCGTCCGGGGTGCGCGATTCCGACTGGTCGTTGAACGCCGACGGCACGATCCTCGCCGGTGCCGATACCGACACGTCGACGTCGGATGCGGTGAGCGCCGTCGAACCCGTCGACGAGGCCATCGAGCGGTTGACCCGCACGAGTCCGCAGCAACTGTTCGAGACCTTCAACGACATGGAACTGGCCTGGGGACCGACCTGGTCCACCTCCCTGAAATCGCTGTGGATCGGCGAAGGCGAAGCGATCGGCGACGTCTCCGTCGGCGACGAGCTGGCCGAGCACCTCGGCAGCGAACCCATCCACCCGGTGCTGCTGGACTTGTGCACCGGCGTCGCCTTCCCCGCCTTCCCCGCGCTTCTGGCCGTCGAACACGGGGTGTCCGATCTGTTCCTGCCGTTGCGTTACGGGCAGGTGGAGTTGCGCGAGAACATGCCACGGCGGTTCTACTGCCGGGCGCGCTGGCACGCCGGCGGAGTCGAGAGCGAGACGCAGGTCTTCGACATCGATTTCCTGGACCGCGAGGGCCGGCGGCTGGGCGGAATCAGTGAGTTCACGGTCAAGCGCGCACCCCGCGAGGCGCTGTTGCGCGGCCTCGGGGGCGACGCGACACGACTGCTCTACACCCTCGGGTGGCACGAAGCCGCCGCGCCGGGCAGTGACAGTCCGGGCGAGGCGAAGACCGAGGACGGCACCTGGCTGGTCGCCGGGTTCGACGACCTGGCAGCCAGGCTGCCGGGGTCCGTCATGCTCGATTCGGCCGCCGGACCGCTGGCCTGGCAGCAGGCGTTCGCCGGTGCCGCCGACAGCGGTAAGCCGGTGGCCGGGATCGTCTGGCGCAGTCCCGGTCAGCCGGGCGCCGACATGCCCACCGCGGAACTGACGGCCCGACTGGAGACCGAGATCGGCTCCCTGCTCGGCGCCGCACAGACCGCACTGGCCGAGGACAAGCTCACCCTCACCGGCGGCCTGTGGATCGTCACCGAGCGGGCGGTCGCCACCGAACCCGGCGAGCCCGTCGACCCGGTCAATGCCGCGCTGTGGGGAATCGGGCGCACCATCGTCGCCGAGCAGCCGACCCTTCGTTGCCGCCTGGTGGACCTCGACGCATCCGAGGAATCGGCGTCGTGGCTGGCAGGTGCACTCGGGACGGCGGTCGTGGAACCCGAAGTCGCGGTGCGACAAGGGAAGTTCCTGGTCCCCCGACTGCTGCACTGGGCTCGCAGCGGCCATCTCCCGATGCCGCGCAGCGACGACTACGTCCTGGCTCCGACCGAGCGCGGCGCGATCGACAACCTCCGCCTGACCGAGGCGCAGGTCGAGCCGCCCGCCACCAACGAGGTTCAGGTCCGGGTGGAGGCCGCCGGTCTGAACTTCCGCGACATCCTCAACGTGCTCGGCCTCTACCCGGGCGACCCCGGGCCGATCGGCGGGGACCTCTGTGGCGTCGTCACCGAAGTCGGCTCCGAGGTGACCGGATACGAGCCGGGTCAGCGCGTCTTCGGGTCGATGCAGGGGGCGTTCGCCAGTCGGCTCAATGTGCCGGTGCAGTTGCTGGCTCCGGTGCCGGCCGGCATAGACCCCATCGGCGCGGCGACCGTGCCGGCGGCCGCGCTGACGGCCCGGCTCGCGTTCGACTGGGCCAAGCTGCGGCCAGGGGATCGGGTGCTCATCCACGCCGCCAGCGGCGGAGTCGGCATGGCCGCAATCCAATTGGCCCGCCACCACGGAGCGACCGTGTTCGCCACCGCGAGCGAGTACAAGCGCGCAACACTGCGCGAGATGGGTGTCGAGTACGTCTACGACTCGCGCACAACGGATTTCGCAGATCAGATCCTCGCCGATACCGACGGTGCCGGCGTTGACGTGGTGCTCAACAGCCTGACCAGTGAGGGCTTCGTCGAGGCGACGGTGCGGGCCACCGCCAAGGGCGGCCGGTTCGCCGAGATCGCCAAGCGAGACATCTGGACGCATGAGCAGATGGCCGCCGTGCGCCCCGACATCGACTACGAAATCGTCGCACTGGACGTGACGATGATGACCGATCCCGACCACATCCGGCGACTGATGGCCGAGGTGTCCGAAGGGTTGGCCAACGGCGAGTGGACGCCGGTCCCCGCCGAGGTCTATCCGCTGACGGAGGCGCGCGCAGCGTTCCGCCGCATGCAGCAGGCCCGGCATATCGGCAAGATTGTCGTGCAGATGCCGAAACCGCTTGCACCGCGCGGCGATCGGAGCTATCTGGTGACCGGCGGTCTGGGCGCGCTCGGATTGCACACGGCCGCGTATCTGGCCCAACTCGGTGCCGGCGACATCGTGTTGACGAGCCGTAGCGGGCCGAATGCCGAGGCCGAGCAGGCCATCGCCGCCATGACGGAACGTTTCCACTGCCGGGTGCACGTCTTCACCGCCGACGTGGGCGAGCAGTCCGAAGCCGCCGCTCTGCTGGGGCGGATCCGGACGGAGTTGCCGCCACTGGGTGGCGTGGCGCACCTGGCGGGTGTGCTCGACGATGCGCTGTTACCGCAGCAGAGCATGGAGCGGTTCCGGACGACGCTGCGGCCCAAGGCCTTCGGTGCCCACCACCTGCATCTGTTGACCAAGGACGACGATCTGGAGTTCTTCATCCTGTACTCGTCGGCGTCGGCCGTGCTGGGCTCGCCGTCCCAGGCGAACTACGCATGCGCCAACGCTCTGCTCGACGGGCTGGTCGCCCAGCGTCGAGCGCTGGGGCTCCCGGCGACCGCCGCCAACTTCGGACCCTGGGGCCGCGGCGGCATGGCCAGTTCCCAGGCGGCGCTGGCCAACCTCAGTGCCCAGGGCATGATGCCGCTCGAGCCGAGTGCAGCGCTGGCCGCCCTCGGCGAGGTCGTCCGGCACGGAACCGGACAGGCGACCGTCCTCAAGGCCAACTGGCAACGCACCGCCAAGATGCTCGGCGGTATCCGGCCGCCGCTGCTGGACCAGGTGCTGCCCACCGGTGACGGTTCGGCGTCCGGGGACAGCGAGTTGCTCCGGCAACTCCAGGAGATTCCGGTGGCGCAGCGGGTCGGGTTCATCACCGAATTCCTGCAGCGCGAGGTGCAGGGTTTCCTGCGGCTCGCGCAACCGCCCGCCGCGAGCAGCAGGTTCCTGGACCTGGGTACGGATTCGCTGATGGCGGTCGAACTCCGCAACCGGTTGTTCGGACAGTTCGGCGGGAAGTTCGACATCAGTCCGACGGCGGTGTTCGACTACCCGTCGATCGGGGAGTTGGCCGCGCATCTCGTCTCCCAACTGCCGGACTCGGAAGTGCCGCCGGCCGAGGGCGAGTCGGTCCCCGATCCCGAGCCGACACCTCCGCCGCAGGACTGATTCGCGCGTCGATGTTAGGTCTCCGACCAGCGTAAAGACATCGAAAAGCCGGCACGGTGACATGCCGGCCCAACCAGTGGGTTGATTCGTGGTTTGAGGTTGCTCACACTGAGTTGCGTTGAGGTCACCGAACGGTATAAATTCAGTCATGTTACTGGTGGGTAACTTACGAACAAGTACCCAACCGAAGTACATACCGCGTCCGGTGGCGTTCTCGTCGAGGAGGAATAGTGGGCCACTACAAGAGCAATGTCCGTGATCAGGTCTTCAACCTGTTCGAAGTTTTCGAGCTCGACAAGGCCCTGGGTCACGGGGAGTTCGCCGACCTCGACGAAGAGACCGCCAGGGAGATGCTCGGCGAGATAGCGCGCCTGGCGGAGGGTCCGATCGCCGACTCTTTCGTCGAAGGTGACCGCAATCCGCCGGTCTTCGATCCGAAAACCCACTCCGTGACCATCCCGGCGGCGTTCAAGAATTCCGTGAAGGCCTTCATCGACGGCGGCTGGGACAAGGTCGGCCTGGTCGAGGAACTCGGCGGCGTGCCGGCACCCAAGGCTCTGCTGTGGGCGCTGCATGAGCACGTCCTGGGCGCCAACCCCGCAGTGTGGATGTACGGCGGCGGCGCGGGCTTCGCCTCGATCGTCTATCACCTGGGCACCGAGGAGCAGAAGAAGTGGGCCGTGCTCGCCACCGAGCGCGGTTGGGGCTCCACCATGGTGCTGACCGAGCCGGACGCAGGTTCCGATGTCGGCGCCGGCCGTACCAAGGCGGTCAAGCAGGACGACGGCTCCTGGCACATCGACGGCGTCAAGAGGTTCATCACCTCCGCCGACTCCGACGACATGTTCGAGAACATCCTGCATCTGGTGCTGGCCCGACCCGAGGGCGCCGGACCGGGCACCAAGGGTCTGTCGCTGTTCATCGTGCCGAAGTTCCTCTTTGATCCCGCGACCGGTGAGCCCGGTGAGCGCAACGGCGTCTTCGTCACCAACGTCGAGCACAAGATGGGCCTGAAGATCTCGACCACCTGTGAGTTGACCTTCGGCCAGCACGGCGTTCCGGCCAAGGGCTGGCTCGTCGGCGAGGTGCACGAGGGCATCGCGCAGATGTTCGACGTCATCGAGCAGGCTCGGATGATGGTGGGCACCAAGGCCATTGCCACCCTGTCGACCGGTTACCTCAACGCGCTCGAGTACGCCAAGTCTCGCGTCCAGGGTGCCGACCTGACCCAGATGATGGACAAGGCCGCGCCGCGGGTCACGATCACCCACCACCCGGACGTCCGCCGCAGCCTGCTGACCCAGAAGGCCTACGCCGAGGGCATGCGGGCGCTGTACCTGTTCACCGCGACCTACCAGGACGCCGAGGTGGCCAAGACACTGCACGACGTCGAACCCGATTTGGCGATGAAGGTCAATGACCTGATGCTGCCGATCGTCAAGGGTTGCGGGTCGGAGCAGGCGTACGCCAAGCTCACCGAGAGCCTGCAGACGTTCGGCGGATCAGGCTTCCTGCAGGACTA
>CAISDL010000166.1 GCA_903884065.1 uncultured Actinomycetes bacterium
CTGGATCGAACGCACCTACCATCGCCGCCGCCGCCAGGTCGGCCTCGGCCGGTTGACCCCGATCGAATTCGAAGCAATCATGACCACACCGGCCGATCAGGCCGCGTGACCGAAACTGTCACCTGTTCGTGCAGCAGACCCGTCATCGCGTATACGAGGCGAGGCACGGTCGGGAGTTGCGTGCAGGACTCCTCGCCGACCATTGAGAAACCGGCCTTCTCTGCGTGGTTGCGCGCCGGCTCATTCGTCTGCCTGACCAGCATTACCGCAGTGCGGGCACCTGCGTGTCGACCGATTCGGAGTCGCTCATCGCGAAGCATCCTCCCCAGGCCGCGTCCGATGTCCTCGACGTAGAGGCCACCCAAGTACGCCATCTCATCGGTGATGCGGACGAAGGCGCAGGCCGCGATCGACTCGTCTGGTCGTTCGTAGACAAGGACATGCGTGGATGAGTCCGCGAGGCGCGCGTTCCAGGCATGCACGCCGTGTTCGGACCGAGCCCATTCGTGAGCGGACGCGGTGTCAACCCACTTCGCGTAGGTTCGGCCAGCGATCGGCAAGACGAAGCGGCTGAGCATGTCGCCTTGACCCGGTTCGTACCGACACAGCTTGTAGCTCACGGGATCGATAAGTTACGCCGCGTGTTCGTCCGAAGATCGCATTTCGATTGGCCGGTTGCTTGCGCGGAGTTGAACTTTTCCTGAATTGCGCTCAAAAGCAACGTATTTGGAGCACCGCGAATTTCAGTTTGCCCGGCGAAATGCAGCGGATGAGGACCTGAGAAGAAGGGTGACTAGCCGCTGTCCGCCGTCATCGGGACATGCCTGCTGTGCAGGTGATCAACGGCATCACCGCAACCCTTGATGAAGGTGCCGTAGTCATACCGCGGTTCGAGAGCTGATTGCTCAGCCTGGGCGTGGAGATCGTCGCAGACACTCCGGGCGGTGCCCCCGGCTGCATCGACCTCGGCACGAATCCACTCCCGACCTTTGGTCGTGGGGGCTTCGTAGCCAGCGCGATAACCCGAGTTGGGATATGTCCGGACGATCCAGGAACCGGTCACGATGACCGCGATCGCCGCCACCACGACGACGCCGGTCCTCAGCCAACTGAATCGAGACTCCGCCTCCGGCGGTTCCAGACTGCGATCCATGGCCGTTCCTCGCCTAGCGCGGAGTGACTGCTCAGTCCCGCATCGGCAGTGCTGATGTCGGGAGTGGGGTGGGACACTACAGACCCGCGGTTAACAGCACATGACCGGTTTCGGACGTTCCGGCGAATTCACAATCATCATGGGTCGCGCATCATGTTGTCGAAGGCCGTGCCGCGACGCCAGAAGCCAAACAGCGCGCTGCCCAACCGATTCCCGCTGATTCTGAGGACGTCACTGTGTGGCTGACCACGGTGGCGCCGACGGGCATTCCCCTGCCGATGTTGGTGTGGTTCACATTCGACGGAAACAGCTTGTCGGTCTCCAGCCAGCCCCGAGCCAGCCGGGTGACTGATGACGGGCACCGCCATCAATGCCATCGACTGAGTTCGTTCATTTTCTCCGGGTACCGTCGGTGTGTGATTCCGCGGCCGGGGGTGCCGGGGCTGGGGGTTGTCCTCAGCGCCCCATTTCGGTTTGCGTCGGCGGGCCTTCACGTCGCGGTCACAACGTCCGCAGCGGCCGCGGGACTGGCCGGGTCAGCCGCCCTGGTGGGCGGTTCCGCCGCCACCCGCGCCGGCGGGGCGGTGCTTGACGGCGTCCCCGGTGCTCGCTCCGCAGCCCGCGCCGTCACGGGTATGGCCGTCGAGGCAGTCGGGGGTCCGCCCGCCCGACGCAGCAGCAGACACGGTCGACGGCGCTGGATCGAGGTCCGCGGATTGTCCGGACCTGACTCCGACGCCGTAGCCGAGGCGGTCCTTGAGGATGTGCGCGCGGTCCCCGGTGTCCTCGACGCTGTGCTCAACCGCTCGGTGGCCCGGGTCGTGATCACGCTGGCCCCGGAAGGCACCCGACAGAACCTCTCGGCCGTCGTCGCCGACGCCGAGCGCAGGGCCGGCAACCCGACCACGCGGCGTCATCAGCCGTTGACCCTGCCTGCCGACGACACGCTTCTGGTAGCGCGGGCGTTCAGCGCGGCTGTCGCCGCGACCAGCCTGGGCTTGTCGCTGGGAAGTGCAACGTTGCGGCTGCCCGGGCTGCCCAATTTCTTCTCGGTCGCACCGACTCTGGCAGAGCAGGTGCCCGCGATCCGCCACAAACTGGTCCACAAGCTGGGCAACGAGGGAACCGACCTCTTGCTCGCGGGGCTCAACGCTGCGGCCAACGTTCTCACTGTGTCGCCGACCGCGGCCGCTGCCGAGGCAGCCTCCCGCGCACTGCTCGTCGCGGAAGCCTGGAACGTGCGTCAAGCCTGGCACCGTCACGAACCGGACCTCGCCGCACAAAGCCCAGAGGGTCGCAGGCCAAAAAGGGGCACAACGGTTTTCGCCGACGGTCCCGGCGAGGAGTACGCCAACCAGGCAGGCTGGATCGGCCTGAGCGCCGCCGCGGTGATCGGCGCCTTGACCCGCAGCCCCACTGTTGCCGGGGCGGCCGCGCTGGTGTCCGCGCCCAAGCCTTCCCGCGCGGCTCGCGAAGCCTTCGGCTGTGCCATGAGCCGTGGCCTGACCACTCATCACGACACGGTGATCATGCGGCCGCGCTCGTTGCGAGCGCTGGACCGCGTCGATGCGATCGTGATCGACCCACGTGCCCTCTACACCGACGAGTTGATGGTCACCCGCCTACGCGGCGTGGGGAACTCCCGACGCACGTCCGCGTGGCAAGCGGCACAGGCCGCACTTGAAGCCGGCCTGATCGGGCCCGGCTGGCACCGGCTTTCCACGATCCCCTCGGTCGGGGGCGCGGGTGAGGCACTGGTGAGTCCACTGCGCGACCCATTCGCCACCGCAGTGGTCAGCGAGGCCCGCCGGACCGGCGCGCGGGTGGTCTCGGTGGCCGACGACGGGTTGCGCTCCCTGCGGCAGGGATTCGACACCCTCTACCCCTTTTCCGGTTCCCTCGACGACGCGCTCGCCGGCGCCGTCTCGGCGCTGCGCCTCGACGGCGCGACAGTGGTGTTCCTGACTACCTCGACGATGGCCGCCCAACACGAGGCCGACATCACCGTCGGTATCGCCCGCGGAACCGGTCCGGTTTGGGGCGCCGATCTTTTCGTCCCCGATCTTCCCGCCGCGTGGCGGATTCTGCGGGCCATCCCAGCGGCCCGCGCTGCGAGCACCCGCGGGGTGCGCCTGTCGCTGTCCGGCTCGGCGATCGGCGCGCTGATGTTGGTTCCCGGCGTGCCCGGCTACGGTCCCGACGCCGTCAACACCAGCGTCTTCGCTGGGCTATGGACCGGTTTCCGCGCGGGCGACAAGGTTTTCGAAGAGCCGTTGCCCACCGCAGAACCCGGCCACGAATGGCACGGCCTGACCGTCGACGACGTGCACCGTCTCCTGCCCCGCCCCCCCTCGGTACCCGAGTCGCCGGCCGAGAACCCGTCGATACTGCAGGCCCCGGTACGATTCGCCCGGGGGGTGACCACAACCGCCTGGTCACTGGCCGGCGACCTCGCCGGGGAATTCCGGGCCAACCTCGCCGACCCGATCACCCCGATCCTGGCCACCGGCGCAGTGGCCAGCGCCCTGCTCGGCTCACCTCTGGACGCCGCGTTGGTCAGCAGTGTCCTGCTGACCAACGCCGCGCTGTCGGCCCAGCAGCAACTGCACGCCGAACGGACGCTGCGCCGACTGCTGGTCGTGCAGGATCCGCCGGCCCGACGCCTCGTCGGACCCCTCGAGGACCACAACTGCGAAGACGTGCCCGCCACAGCGCTGCGTCCCGGCGACATCATCGAGCTTCGCGCCGGCGAGGTGGTGCCCGCCGATGCCCGGCTCATCGAGGCCGACAACGTCGAGATCGACGAGTCGCGACTGACCGGTGAGTCGCTGCCGGTGCCCAAGCAGACCGATCCGGCGCCGGGCGCCCCCCTGGCAGAACGGGCCTGCATGATCTATGCCGGCTGCACCGTCGTGGCCGGAACCGGCCTCGCCGTCGTCACCGCGGTCGGCAACGGAACTGAAGTGATGCGCGCAGTCGCGATGGCGCCCAGGACAACTCGGCGGATCGGCCTTCACCACCAGCTGGCTCAGATCACCAGCCGCGCACTGCCCTGGACCCTCGGCGGAGGCGCACTGGTCGGGCTGTTGAGCATGGTGCGGGGTTCACCCCTTCGGGCGGCAGTAAGCAGCGCGGTCGCGGTCAGCGTCGCCGCGGTGCCCGAGGGCCTGCCCCTGGTGGCCACGCTGGCGCAGTTGGCGTCGGCTCGCAAGCTCAGCGGCCAGCACGTATTGATCCGCAACCCCAACTCGGTGGAAGCGCTGGCCCGGCTCGATGTCGTGTGCTTCGACAAGACCGGCACTCTCAGCGAGAACCGCCTGCAGGTCAAACGCGTACACCCGCTGCCCGGCCATAGCCGCGACGCCGTGATCGCAGCGGCGGCAAGCACGATCGTCGCCCACAACGGCAAAGCCGACCACGCCACCGACGAGGCGATTCGGCAGGCTGCCGGCAATGTCGACGCCGACGACCGGGATGCCTACCTACCGTTCCAGTCCGGGCGGCCGTTCGCCGCGTCGCTGACCGGAAATCGCCTGACGATCAAGGGCGCACCGGAGGTGCTCTCGGCGGCACTGGTCAACAAAGCACCCGCTCTGGAACCGATGACCACTGAACTGGCCGCCATGGGGTTGCGGGTATTGGCCGTCGCCGAGCGCACTCTGACCACCCGCCAGGCCGCCCGCGCCGCCGCAGACCCGGCGGCGATGGAACGGTTGTGCCGCACCGGACTGAAGCCGGTCGGGGTGCTCGGTTTGGCCGACACCCCGCGGGCAAGCGCTGCTTCGCTGCTCGCGGAGTTAGGTGAACGCGGCATCGGGGTGCGGCTCATCACCGGCGATCACCCCATCACGGCCGCGGTCGTTGCCAACGAGTTGGGTTTGGCGGTCACCGAGGATCAGGTGGTCACCGGCAGCGATTGGGAGGCGATGTCCGCTGATGAACGCGCCGAGGCGGTCACCGCACGACTGGTCTTCGCCCGGATGTCACCGGAGCACAAGATCGACGTGGTCCAGACACTGGAGCGCATCGGCCGAGTCACCGCGATGGTCGGTGACGGCGCCAACGACGCCGCGGCGATCCGTGCTGCCAGCGTGGGCATCGCCGTCGCGACCGGCGGCAGCGATCCGGCTCGCATCGCAGCCGACATGCTGCTGCTCGACGGCCACATCGAAGCGTTGCTGGCCGCGCTCGACGAAGGCGAGCAGCTGTGGCAACGCGTGCAGTCGGCGGTTTCGGTGCTGCTCGGCGGCAATGCCGGCGAAGTGATGTTCGCACTTCTCACAACGCTTTTCACCGGACGATCCGTGCTCAACGCCCGTCAAATGCTTTTGGTCAACATGCTCACCGACGCGCTTCCCGCCGCGGCGCTGGCAGTCAGCAGTCACGACGGCCCAGGATCGCTGGATCGCGATGAGACGGCGATGTGGCGGGCAATCGCCGTCCGCGGCTCCGCTACCACCGCTGGTGCGACACTGGCCTGGCTGATGGGCAGTATGAGCGGAACCCAGCGGCGCGCGGCGACCATCGCGTTGATCGGTCTGGTGTGTACGCAACTCACGCAAACCCTGGCCGACTCGCGGAGCCCGCTGGTGGTGTCGACAGCGGCTGGATCGCTGCTGGCGCTGGCCGGGGTGATCAGCACGCCCGGGCTGAGTCAACTGTTCGGCTGTACCCCGATCGACCCGCTGGGATGGGGTCAGGCGTTCGTGGCCACCGGGGTCGCCTCGCTGCTCAGCCTGTACGCACCGGCTTTACTGGAGCGACTGCTCCCGTTGCCGGTTACCTCAGTCGTGGACGACGACGACGCCGACCTGAACCAGGACGGCATAGATCTCCCGGACCACCGGGGTGAGCAGTCGCGCCCCAAGGTCGACAAGAACGTCAGGTCCGGCGAAGCTGGGCTTAGCAGTCATGAGCCCAGGCAAGACCCTGCCGGTGACATCAAGGAATCGATCGAGTGAATAGGACACGAACATGTTCTTGATAGACAAACTCATTGCAGCCCAACGCGAAGCCTCCAGGGAAGTGGCTGAGGGCGAGGTGTACTCGGTGCAACTTCCGATCATCGGCAGGGTGCCGGTGCCCTCCCCGCGGCAGCTCGCCATCTATGCGGCACTGGGCGGGCTGGCCGCGATCGAAATCATCGACTGGCCAGTGGCCCTGGCCATGGGCGTTGGCTCCGCCCTGATCTCCCGCCAGCTTTCCGACCTGGAGGCTCGGGAGGAAGAGCTAGCCGATGCGATCGAGCAGGAGTTCGTCGAAACGCACCGGTCGGAGTCACCGACTCGGGCAATGCCAGCCACCGCGACAGCGAAAAAAGCCCCCGCGAGAAAGGCCCCGGCGAAGAAGACGCCTGCAAGAAAGACCGCAGCAAAGAAGGCAGCCCCGCGAGCACGGCGATAACACCGCCGTTGCGCGCTTCCTGAGTTCATCCGGCCCTGGGACGGCCGGTCCATGGCGGGGCCAATCCTTCACCGCACTCGAAGGCGGGATCCGCGTGCCGTTCATGGTTCGCTGACTCGGCAGGATTCCGGCTGGCCGGGAAACCAACGAGATCCTTTGCTGCGCAACAGAAGCGGCTCATCGACGAGGCGTGCGCAGCGGACTCGACATGGCACAGCGCATCTGGAGCCCGTACGTCGACAAACTGCGCGAGCGGATCCACCTGATCCGTTTGACAGCGGCGACCGAGGACACCGACACCTTGCCGTTGACGTTGGACGCACTCCGGGACTGGGAATGGCTGGCCTGACGGGCCGGCGGATCGGGGGACGGCCCCTGAACTCACTTTTTGTGGTGGTCCCGGCTGGGATCGAACCAGCGACCTTCCGCGTGTGAAGCGGACGCTCTCCCACTGAGCCACGGGACCAGAGTGGCGGCAGACATGCTCACCGCGCCGAGGACGAAGACTAGCACGATGGGCATTTCCGCTGAACATACGGCTGACCAAGCAATTTGTGGGCTTCACGCCCAGTGCACTATTGTCGGTTTTCGCAACGGGTGACGATCTCGCCCGGGGCTTGCGGATGTAGCGCAGTTGGTAGCGCATCACCTTGCCAAGGTGAGGGTCGCGGGTTCGAATCCCGTCATCCGCTCGAGGGTGTAACTGGCATCAAACCCCAACGGTGGAGTGGCCGAGTGGTGAGGCAACGGCCTGCAAAGCCGTGCACACGGGTTCGATTCCCGTCTCCACCTCCGATGTACCCCGCGCGATTAGCTCAGCGGGAGAGCGCTTCCCTGACACGGAAGAGGTCACTGGTTCAATCCCAGTATCGCGCACCACAGTTCTTGCAGGTAGATGGCAGTTTTCCCGCCCACACCGGCGCCGCGTGAACTAGATGTGAACTAGTCCCCCAGACACCGCGCTAGCACCCCTATATATGGAGGTAGCTAGTTCCATGACCACATACACCAATCCGTACCCGGTCGAGTCGACCAGCATCACCCGCGGGGCTGGCATCCCGGCCGACGAACTTGACCGGCTGATCGCGGCCAGTGCCGGGCCTGACGTCACGCTGCCCGCCGGCATCGAGCCGGGCGACTGGCAGGACCACGACGACCGCGCCGAATACCGCATCGTCGGCGGCCCGGCCCGCGGCGTGTCCGGCCGACCCGACATCAGC